>NZ_JBQEQE010000012.1:104179-179922 GCF_052046095.1 Pseudomonas sp. 22072 | reverse complement strand
CCGCACAGTTCCAGGCTGCCGGCACTGGCGCGCTCCAACCCACTGAGCAGGCGAAACAGCTCGGTACGCCCCGCGCCCACCAGCCCGAACAGGCCCAGGATCTCGCCCTTGCGCACCTCAAAGCTGATCGGTTCACGCAGGCCAGGACCGAGCAAGCCGTCTACCTTGAGCGCCACTTCGCCCTGCTCACGCGGTCGGTAATCGTAGATATCCTGGATATCGCGACCGACCATGCAGGTCACCAGTTGATCGTGGGTCAGCGTGTTCATGTCCTCGAACGTACGCACGTAGCGACCGTCCTTGAAGACCGTCACTGCGTCGCAGATACGGAACACTTCTTCCATACGGTGCGACACGTAGAGCACTACTTTGCCCTCCTCGCGCAGGCGCGTGATGATGGCCATCAAGCGGTCGATTTCCCGCGCCGAGAGGCTACTGGTCGGCTCGTCAAAGGCGATCACATGGGCGCCACGGGACAGCGCCTTGGCGATTTCCACCAATTGGCGCTGGCCCAGGGACAGGCGCCCGAGTTTTTCGTCGGGGTCGATTTCATCGGCCAGCCCCTTGAGGCAGGCCAGGGCCTGCTTGCGCAGCAGGCTCCGGTTGACCACGCCAAAGCGCGTGGGTAAATGCCCGAGGAACAGGTTCTCGGCCACGCTCATTTCCGGCACCAGGTGCAGCTCCTGGTGAATCACCGCCACACCGCTGGCGATGCTGTCGGCGGCGCATTTGAAGGCCATGGTCTGCGCGCCGATCTGCACCGTACCGCTGGACGGAATGTAGGCGCCGCCGAGGATTTTCAGCAGGGTCGACTTGCCGGCGCCGTTCTCACCCATCAGCGCGTGCACCTGCCCCGGGTGGGCGGTGAAGCAAATGCCATCCAGCGCCTTGACCCCGGGAAAGGTCTTGCCGATGCCTTCAAACCGCAGGGCCGAAGCGGTCATTTCCACAGCCCGATCTTGGTCAGTTCCGCCTGGAAGTTTTCACGGGTAATCAGCGTCACTTCGTCCATGGCCGTGTATTTCGGCGGCTCGGTGCCCTGGGTAACCCACTCGTACATCATCTCAGCGGTTTTGTAGCCTTCAATGTGCGGGCTGGGCAGCATCGAGCCGAAGAAGCCGCTGTTGGCTTTCTTCAATTCGCCGATGGCGTCGGTGCCATTGATGCCGATACCAATCACATTGGCTGCGGCGAAACCGGCACTTTCGGTGGCGCGCACGCCGCCGAGCACGGTGTTGTCGTTCATGCCGCCGATGATCAGGTTCTTCGCGCTACCCGGCAGCTTGACCAGTGCCGAGTTGGTGGCGTCCATGCTGCCTGGCACGTCGAGGGTTTTCAGCGGGGCGGTGAGGATGTGATCTTTAGGAATGCCAGCCTCTTCCAGCGACTTGATCGAGCCGTCGGTGCGCTTCTTGCCGGTGTCGAGCTCGTTGAAGGTGTTGATCACCGCGTAGGTGTCCTTCCAGTCCCAACCACGTTTTTTCGCTTCGGCGGCCATGGCGGCGCCCTGCTTCTGGCCTACCTCAAACGCGGCCATGCCCAGGTACGGCACGTCTTCCATGAAGTTGCCCTTGGCATCGACAAAGCGATCATCCACGGCCATCACTTTCAAACCGTTGACCTTGGCCTTGGCAACGATAGCCGGGCCCAGGGACACGTCCGGCGGGCAGATCACGAAGCCTTTGGCGCCGTTGGCGGCCAGGCTGTCGATGGCCGAGAGGGTTTTCTCGCCGTCCGGCACCGCGATCTTGATGAGTTTGAAGCCTTTGTCCTGGGCGGCTTTTTCCGCAAACGCCCACTCCGTCTGGAACCAGGGCTCTTCGGCCTGCTTGACCAAGAAACCGATTTTCACTTCTTCAGCGGCCAGCAACAGGCCGCTCAAGCTCATGGCCGAGACCGCCACAGCGGCGCAGCACAGGGAACGCAAACCACGACGACGATTCATAGGGGTGACTCCTTGTTGTTGTTTTTTTTCAATGTTCGTTTTGTGTACGGGTACTGTTGTGGCGAGGGAGCTTGCTCCCGCTGGGGTGCGCAGCGCCCCCCAAAAAAAGCCGGCTCCANGTCGAACGGGAGCAAGCTCCCTCGCCACAACAGCGCGTTTGGTTTATCCGGCGAAGCGGTGACAGGGCTTGCCTGGCACGTCGACCTCAATGGCCAATACCGCGCCATCAAGGGGGTGATCCAAGGGACTCGCCGCGCTGGTGATGTACAGCGTGGTGAGCTCGGGCCCACCGAACACGCAACTGGTGGGACGGCTAACCGGTAGTTCGATGATGCGATCCACCTCACCTGAAGGCGTTAGCCGCAGCAGGCAACTGCCATCCCAGCGCGCGTTCCAGATGTAGCCTTCGGCGTCCATGGCCGAGCCATCCGGCCCGCCGCGTGTGTGCGGCCCGAACCAGGCCTGGGCGGCGCCGAGTTGGCCGTCAGCCTGGATCGAATGCTGATAGAGCGTACCGTCCATGCTGTCGCCGAAATGCACCTGGCTGCCCGCCTCGTTCCAAAGCAGGGTGTTGGGAATGCCCAGGCCCGCCAGCAACGGCGTGACCCGCGCATCGGCATCGATGCGAAACAGGCCACCGGAGCGCCGGGTAATCGGCAGGTCTTCGCCCTGCTCGCCGATGTTGTTCTGCATGGTGCCCAACCACAGCCGGCCCTGGGCATCGCAGCGTGCTTCATTGCCGCGGTTGCCCGTTTGCGGGTCGACTACGCACAGCAGGGTCAAGGCTTCGGTGGCCAGGTCCAGGCGATATACGCCGCTGCTCAAGGTCACCAGCGCATCACCGCGTTGACAGGGGATGAACGCCGAGACGTGCTCAGGCAATTGCCACACCTGCAACTGCCCACCCATCAGACGCAGCGCCTGGCGGGCGGCGATATCCACCCAATACAGGGCCTGGGTCGGTACATCCCAGAACGGCCCTTCGCCCAACCGGGCACGGTGCGGGGTGACTGCGCTCAACGACATGAAGCCTCCTGATCAGTTACAGCGATTCGCGCGATGACGTGCCATTTACCAGGCGCTGAATACGCAAAGGGTTGGCGTTTTTCAACGCGTCGGGCAGCAGGCTATCAGGGTAGTTCTGGAAGCACACCGGGCGCAGGAAACGGTCGATGGCCAAGGTGCCGACCGAGGTGCCACGGGCGTCGGAAGTCGCCGGGTACGGCCCGCCGTGAACCATGGAATCGCACACCTCCACGCCAGTGGGGTAACCGTTGAGCAGGATGCGCCCGACTTTCTGTTCCAGCAGGGGCGTGAGTTCGGCGAACTGGTGCAGGTCGGTCGGTTCGCCGATGAGCGTGGCGGTCAATTGCCCGTGCAGCCCCTGCAGGGCGGCGCTGAGTTGGGCCTGATCGGCCACTTCGACGAACACCGTGGTGGGGCCGAAGACTTCTTCCTGGAGCACTTCATCGCCGTCAATCAACAGACGTACATCCGCCTTGAACAGTTGCGGTTGCGCCTGATCGCCCGATTGCGCGCTGCCCGCCAGATGCTGGATGCCCGGGTGAGACCGGAGTTTTTCCAGGCCCTTGCCGTAGCTGCCCAGGGTGCCGGCATTCAGCATGGTTTGCGCCGGTTGTTCACCAATCAATTGCGCGACCTGCTGAGTGAACGCGGTGAACGCAGGCGAGGCGATACCGATCACCAGGCCTGGGTTGGTGCAGAACTGGCCGCAGCCTTGTACCACCGACGCGGTCAGGTCACGGGCAATGCTTTCAGCGCGGGCTTGCAGCGCCTGGGGCAGCACGATCACGGGGTTGATGCTCGACATCTCGGCAAATACCGGGATCGGTTGCGGGCGCGCCGCGGCCATGTCGCAGAGGGCGCGGCCGCCTTTGAGCGAGCCGGTAAAGCCTACCGCCTGGATCGCCGGATGCTTGACCAGCGCCTCACCGACGCCGCCGCCAAAGATCATATTGAACACGCCAGCCGGCATCTCGGTGGCCTCGGCAGCACGAATGATCGCATCGGCCACGCGCTCGGCGGTCGCCATGTGCCCACTGTGGGCCTTGAACACCACCGGGCAGCCGGCGGCCAGCGCGGCAGCGGTGTCGCCGCCAGCCGTGGAAAATGCCAGGGGGAAGTTGCTGGCGCCGAACACCGCCACCGGGCCGAGGCCGATACGGTATTGGCGCAGGTCCGGGCGCGGCAGCGGCTGGCGCTCTGGCAGGGCCTTGTCGATACGCGCGCCGTAGAAGTCACCACGGCGCAGCACGGTGGCGAACAAGCGCATCTGGCCGCTGGTGCGCCCGCGTTCGCCTTTGATGCGTGCGGCCGGCAAGGCGGTTTCGCGGCAGACCAGTTCGACGAAGTCATCGCCCAAGGCGTCCAGCTCATCGGCCACCGCATCCAGGAACTGCGCACGCCGTGCGGCGCTCAAGGCACGATAGGCCGGGTACGCCTGGGCCGCGGCCCGGGCGGCGGCGTCCACTTCCTGGGCGGTGGCCTGGTAGAAATCCTGGGGCAAGGCTTCGCCGGTGGTAGCGTCGATGCTTTGCAGCTTGATGCTGCCGTTGGCGCTGCGCTGGCCGCCGATGTAGTTGTGGCCGAGGAACGGGGTCATGTTGATCTCCTTAAAGGGGGGTGACTTGGCCGGGTTCAAATGCCGCATCGCTGCTGCCGATACCGTTGATCAACGGCGCGCCGAATTCAGCCTGGCTGATCTCGAACACATCGCCCGGCTGGGTACGTATACCGTCGGCGAATGACAAGGTGGCGGTGCCGAAGAAGTGAATGTGCACATCGCCCGGCTTGAGGAACTGGCTGTATTTGAAGTGGTGGTATTCGAGGTTTTCCAGGCTGTGGCACATATTGGCCTCGCCACTGAGGAATTCGTTCTGCCAGATGACCTCGCCGTTGCGCAGAATGCGGCTGGTGCCCGCCAGATGCTCGGGCAGTTCGCCCACGCGCAACTCCGGGCCATAGCTGCAACTGCGCAGCTTGGAATGGGCCAGGTACAGGTAGTTCTTGCGCTCCATCACATGGTCGGAGAACTCGTTGCCCACCGCAAAGCCCAGGCGATAGGGTTTACGGTCATGCCCGATCACATAGAGGCCGCCGATTTCCGGCTCTTCGCCGGCGTCTTCGGCGAACGGCGGCACCGGGAAGGCCTGGCCCGGGCGCACGACGATGCTGCCATCGCCTTTGTAGAACCACTCCGGTTGCACACCGGCCTGGCCAGCGCCTGGTTTGCCGCCCTCCACGCCCCATTTGAAGATGCGCATGGTGTCGGTCATCGCGCTGTCGTCGCCGGCCTGCTGGTGCATCTTGTCGCGGGCCGAGGCACTGCCCAGGTGGGTGAGACCAGTGCCGCTGATCAGCATATGGGCCGGGTCCGGATGGTCCAACGGCGGCAGGATTTTGTGTTCCGCCAACAAGGCGGCGTAGTCATGGCTGACGCCCAGGCCGAGGGCTTCTACCTGTTGCTGCAACTTGCCGCCGACATCGATGGCAGCCAGCGCGAGTTCACGCACGCTGTGGGCGCCGCGCACTTCGCGTACCTGGTTGCCTTCTACCACGCCGACGCGGCGCTCACCGTTGCTCAACTCGAACTGAACTAAACGCATGCAGGTTCTCCTGGATTTAAGTGCGTGTGGCGCCACGGGCGCTGGCGGCGAATTGGTCGACGGGCAGCACGTGCTTGCGTTCCAACAAGCGGTAGACCACGAGGGTCAGCAGCAATCCGAACACCATCACACCGGATAAGAAATACAAGCCTGAGGCCAGGTTGCCGGTGTACTCCTTGAGCGCACCGATCACGAACGGGCCGATATAGCCGCCGAGGTTGCCCACCGAGTTGATCAAGGCAATACCGGCCGCCGCACTGGCGCCGGCAAAGAAGCGCCCCGGCAGGGTCCAGAACACGGCGGTGCAGGAAAACATGGCAAACGCCGCCAGGCACAGCGCGGCCATTTGCAACACTGGCACCGTGAGCCAGGCGCTGCAGAACAGGCCGATGGCGCCCAGCACATAGAGCACGGCGAGATGGCCGTAACGGTCGTTCAAACGGTCGGAACTGCGCGGGATGATCAACAGGCCGATGATGCCGAAGATATAGGGCACGGCGGAGATGAAGCCGGTGGTAAGGTCGCTGCCGCCAAACTGCTTGATCAGGGTCGGCAGCCACAAACCGAGGCCGTAGATGCTCAGGGTCACCGGCAGGTAGAACAGCGCCAGCAACAACACGCGCTTGTCCTTGAGCGCATGCAAGGGGTTGCCATGGCGCGTCTGGCCGTAGGCTTGCAAGTCTTTGTGCAGCTCGCCGGTGAGCCAGGCTTTTTCTTCCTCGCTCATCCAGTTGACCTTCTGGGGGCCGTCCGGCAGGTATCGCAGCACCGGCCAGGTCAGCAGGATCGCCGGGGTGCCGATCACGATGAACAGCCACTGCCAGCCATGCAGGCCAAGGATGCCGTCCATGCCGAGCAAACCGCCGGACACCGGGCCGGTGATCATCATTGCAATAGGTTGGGAGAGGATGAACAGCCCGAGGATCTTGCCGCGATGGCGCACCGGGAACCACTGGGTGATGTAGTACAGCACGCCGGGAAAGAACCCCGCCTCCGCCGCGCCCAGCAGGAAACGCATCACATAGAAGCTGTGCGCCCCCTGCACGAACGCCATGCCGATGGTGATGGCGCCCCAGGTGATCATGATGCGCGCAAACCAGCGCCGTGCGCCGAAGCGGTCAAGCATCAGGTTGCTGGGAATTTCGAACAGGAAATAGCCAATGAAGAACAACCCGGCACCGAGGCCATAGGCGGCGTCACCGATGCCCACGTCAGCGCCCATGTGCAGCTTGGCGAAGCCCACGGCGGAACGGTCCACGTAGGCGATCAGGTACAGCAGGATCAGGAAGGGAATCAGTTTCAGCGTGATGCGCCGAATAAGCCGCAGTTCCTGGCTCATGGGGTCGATCTCCGATTGTTGTTTTTATAGAAGCTCGGGGGACGCCTCTGACGAAATCCGCCAGGGCCATACCTCAGTTGAGACCGACTATATAGTATGACTATTTGCAAAACAACACTTCCAAAGCGGCGATTTTGCGCTTATGTTTAAGCACGCATAGAACATATAGTCATACAATAAGAGAATCGATCATGCCTGACAAAAAGCCCGGCCTACGCTCTGCCCAGTGGTTTGGTACCGCCGACAAAAACGGCTTCATGTACCGCAGTTGGATGAAGAACCAGGGCATTGCCGACCATCAGTTCCATGGCAAGCCGATCATCGGCATCTGTAATACCTGGTCGGAGCTGACGCCGTGCAACGCGCATTTCCGCCAGATCGCCGAGCACGTCAAGCGTGGCGTGATCGAGGCCGGTGGCTTCCCGGTGGAGTTCCCGGTGTTTTCCAATGGCGAATCCAACCTGCGCCCTACCGCCATGCTCACGCGCAACCTGGCGAGCATGGATGTGGAAGAAGCGATTCGCGGCAATCCGATTGACGGTGTGGTGCTGCTGACCGGCTGCGACAAGACCACCCCGGCGCTGCTGATGGGCGCGGCCAGTTGTGATGTGCCGGCCATCGTCGTCACTGGCGGGCCGATGCTCAACGGCAAGCACAAGGGCCAGGACATCGGCTCGGGGACGGTAGTGTGGCAGCTCAGCGAACAGGTGAAGGCCGGCACCATCACCCTGGATGATTTCCTCGCGGCCGAGGGCGGCATGTCGCGTTCGGCGGGCACCTGCAACACCATGGGCACGGCCTCCACCATGGCCTGCATGGCCGAGGCGCTGGGCACTTCCCTGCCCCACAACGCGGCGATTCCGGCCGTGGATGCACGCCGCTATGTATTGGCGCACATGTCGGGCATGCGCGCCGTGGAGATGGTGCGTGAAGACTTGAAGCTGTCGAAGATCCTCACCAAGGAGGCGTTTGAAAACGCTATCCGCGTGAACGCGGCCATCGGCGGCTCGACCAACGCCGTGATCCACTTGAAAGCCATCGCCGGGCGCATCGGCGTCGAACTCGACCTGGATGACTGGACCCGCATCGGCCGCGGTATGCCGACCATCGTCGACCTGCAGCCCTCCGGACGCTTTCTGATGGAAGAGTTCTACTACGCCGGCGGCCTGCCCGCGGTGCTGCGTCGCCTGGGTGAGGCCAATCTGATCCCCCACCCCAACGCCTTGACGGTCAACGGCAAGTCCCTGGGCGAGAACACCCAGGATGCGCCGATCTACGGCCAGGACGAAGTGATCCGCACGCTGGACAACCCGATCCGCGCCGACGGCGGCATCTGCGTGCTGCGTGGCAACCTCGCGCCCCTGGGCGCGGTGCTCAAGCCTTCGGCAGCGAGCCCCGAACTGATGCAACACCGTGGCCGCGCCGTGGTGTTCGAGAACTTCGACATGTACAAGGCACGCATCAACGACCCGGAGCTGGACGTGGATGCCAACTCGATCCTGGTCATGAAGAACTGCGGCCCCAAGGGTTACCCCGGCATGGCCGAAGTCGGCAACATGGGCCTGCCGGCCAAGCTGCTGGCCCAGGGCGTGACGGACATGGTGCGCATTTCCGATGCGCGCATGAGCGGCACCGCCTACGGCACCGTGGTGTTGCACGTGGCACCGGAAGCCGCTGCTGGCGGGCCGTTGGCGACAGTGAAGGAAGGTGACTGGATCGAACTCGATTGCGCCAATGGCCGCCTGCACCTGGACATTCCAGACGCCGAGCTGGCAGCGCGCATGGCCGACCTGCCGCCCGCGCAGAACCTAATCGTCGGCGGCTATCGCCAGCTGTATATCGACCATGTGCTGCAGGCCGACCAAGGCTGTGACTTTGACTTCCTGGTGGGCTGTCGCGGGGCAGAAGTCCCACGGCATTCCCACTAATTGGGATGCTATGATGCGGCGAATCTAAGCCAGAGCCTCCCCGTCGTTATGGATCACCAGCCGCCCAAGCCGCGCAAGAGCCAGCATGCCCAGATCGTTCAGGACTTGGGCATGCACATCGTTTCCGGTCGCTTCAAGCCTGAAGAACGCTTGCCCATGGAAGCCACGCTGTGCGAGGAATACCAGGTCAGCCGCTCGGTATTGCGCGAAGCCACGCGGGTGCTCAGCGCCAAGGGCCTGGTGTACTCCAAGCCACGGGTGGGCGCGGTGGTACGGCCACGCTTGAAATGGCACCTGCTCGACCCGGACGTGCTGTCCTGGTTGATGCAGTCCACGCCCCACAGCGAGTTTTTCAACACCCTGGCCGGGGTGCGCCGCATTCTCGAACCGGAAATCGCCGCCATGGCCGCGACCACCGCCACAGACGAAGACATCGCCACCATCGAACAAGCCTACCAAGGCATGGAAACCGCCAAGACCCACGAGGACCTGTTACAGGCCGACCTGGACTTCCACCGCGCGATTGCCGACGCCACCCGCAACGACCTGCTCGCCTATATGTGCAACATGCTCTCGCTGCCGTTGCGCGAGTCGATCAACATCACCAACCGCCGTCCGGATATCCAGGGCCTGAGTCTGCCTCGGCACAAAGCGATCCTCACGGCGATCCAGAACCGCGATGCCCTGGGTGCGCGGCATGCGTCGCTGGTGCAACTGGATGACACGCGGGTGGCGCTGGATACGGTGATGAACGTGTTGACGCCGTTGTGAGCCCGCGTCATTCCTGACTGTTATTGTTGGCCCTGGGGCAGGTGTTATCGCCCTCTTTTTTCAGCGCCAGCACGGCCTGGCGCTCGGATAGCAAGTGAGTGATGGCGCCGCCGATCGCAGCGGAAATCAACGCCAAGGCTTCTTTAGGCAGATTGATCGCCGCCCAGGTCAACCCACCGATCAGCAAGATGACAAACAGGATATTGAAACGTGACACGCCGAGTTTTATCGAGCGGACGATATCGGACGTGTCCTGCATTTTCTCGAAGCGTTTAAGGTCTTCGAACTTGCGCACCGATTCCAGGGTTTCCAGGTAATGGGTTTCGGCCCGCTTCAATTTCTTGATCACATCGGCTTCGAGCATGACCTCCTCTATCTCGATCCTGACCAGGCTGATATTGGCGCCTGGACGGCCTAGAATTTCCGAACTCAGCGAACTTTCGGCCAGCTCGGCCAGCAGATAGGTATAGGAGGTTTCGCTGATCTCCTTGGCATATTTTTGCAAGGCTGACGTGTAGCACTTGGTGGCGTATCGGGTGAACAGACGCTCGGCATCGTTGGTCTTTTTGATCAGGTCTTCAGCTTTCTCGATCAGTTCCCGTTCCATTTTTAATATCCCTATTAAGCGTGGCTTCGAAAAGCAATGAGCGCCGACCGCTGCGCTGGCACGTTACGAGCAAACATCCCTCGATCGCCCGCCAGTGTCTACTGTCAAACCTGACAGGTGAAGCTGATGCAGGCCCCAGTGGCCAGGGAGCTTGCTCCCGCGACGGCCTGCCAGCCGACGCATATTCACCTGACGCGCCGCATTCCAAATGTGGGGTGTCAGGTAGAGAAGTGTCGGCTGGCAGGCCGTCTTCGCAGGCAAGCCAGCTCCCACAGTTGGAACGCGTAGCGTCAGGTAGATAGGGGCCGTTGCGGGAGCAATCTCTCTCGCCACAGGCCCCGCGAGGTACCGCAGCTGTTCATCACAGGGTGTAGGCGATGCCCACCTGCACGGTACGCGGTGCGCCGGGGTAGGCGTAGATATTGCCGAACGCGCCTTCTTCATAATCGCGGTTGAACAGGTTCTTCACATCCACGTTCAAGCGCACATGCTCATTGACCTTGTAGTAGCCGAGCAGGTCGACCACGGTATAGGCGTCCATGGAGAATGCCGTATTGGCGGTCTGGCCGGCACGTTGGTCGACGTACTTGCCGCCGGCGCCCAGGCCCAGGCCTTTGAGCGCGCCGTCCTGGAACTCGTAGACGTTGAGCAGGCTGAAACTGTTGCGCGGGATGTTCATCAAGCGCGTGCCGGAGCGCAACGTGTTATCACGGGTGACTTCGGCATCTACATAGGCGTAACCGCCGATCACGCGCCACTCGGGCGTGAGGTTGCCTGCCACATTGAGGTCGAAGCCCCGACTGCGCACCTGGCCGGCCGCGACACTGAAGGTATTGTCCACGGGATCGGTGGTCAGCACGTTCTTCTTCTCGATCTGATAGATCGCCGCATCCACGCTCAACTGCCGATCCAGCGCCTCCCACTTGATACCCATCTCGTAGGACTTGCCTTTCTCCGGCGCAAAACCACCGCCTTCGCGGCTGGCGCCGGTGTTGGGCTTGAACGAACGGGCGGCGTCGGCATAGACCGCGACGGTGTCGGTGAGGTCGTAGATTACACCCACGCGTGGGGTGACGGCGTTGTCGGCGGCCTGCCAGCTTTTACCAACATAGTTCTGGTAGTCATGCTCGAAACGCTCGAATCGGGCACCGGCCAGTACTTTCAGACGTTCAGTGAGAGCAACCTGGTCCTGTACAAAAGCGGCGTAGGTCTTGAGGTTTTCTTTGTCGTGGGTCGGCGTACGGGTCAGTGCCGGACGGGGTTGACCGTACACCGGGTCAAAGATGTCAATGGGATAGGTACCCGCTGCGGCGCTGGAACGCTGGATAATCGACTTGTAGTCGTAGTCCTCGTACTCGATACCGGTGAGCAAGGTGTGATCGAAGCCCCCAGTGGAGAAGTGCCCGGTCAGGTTGAGCTGATAGTCCTTGTCGGTCCATTCCAGCTTGCGGTAGTTGAAGTTGCGTTGCAGGGTGCGGCCATCAGCGCCCAGGCTGCCCGGCCCGTTGGCTTCGATGGCATTGCCTTTCAAACTGCCGTCCAACCACTGGAAACCGCCGCCCAGGGTCCAGTTGTCGCTCAGTGCATGCTCGAAACGCAACTGCGCCATGTTGTTGTCGTTGTGCAGCTTGCCGGCGTCCTTGTCGCCCCAGAACGTATCACGCGAGGGCGTGCCGCGCTGGTTGGGGAAGCGCGTCAGGCCACGGTCCAGCGGGTGGTTGTTGCGCATGAAATCGCCTTCGAAGGTCACCTTGGTGTCATCGGTGGCCTGCCAGGTGATTACCGGCGTCACGCCGTAGCGTTCCGTCTCGACGTGATCGCGGAAGGTGTCGCCGCCCTCGCCCACTACGTTCAGGCGATAGGCCAGGCGGCCTTCCTCGTCCAGCGGGCCGGAGGCATCCAGGGTGCCGCGCTTCATGCCCTGGTCATTGAGCTGGCTGCCCAGGGTGACGGTGCGTTCGGCCAGCGGTTGCTTGGACACCACATTGAAGGTGCCGCCTGGGTCGCCACGGCCGTAGAGCATAGTCGCGGGGCCGCGCAGTACTTCCAGACGCTCGATGGTGTTGGCGTCCGGCATGTTCGGGTAACCGCGGTTGATCGGGAAACCGTTGCGGTAGAACTCACCGGTGGTGAAGCCGCGCACGGTAAACGTGGTCAGGCCCTGGCCGCCAAAATTGTTGGCACGGCCGACGCCGCCGGCGTAATCGAGGGCATCCTGCAAGCGCGTTGCACCGAGGTCTTCGACCACGTCCTTGGACACTACGCTGATGGACTGCGGGGTTTCATGAATGGCGGTGTCGGTGCGCGTCGCACTGGCTGAGCGTGTGGCGTGGTAGCCCTGCACGGGGCCTTGGGCCGACTCAAGGTCCGCGGTGGCGGTGACATTGGTCGCTTGCAGCTCGATACTGGTGTTCTCGGCAGGCACCTGCTCTGCCCACGCGAAGGGGGAAAACGCCTGGAGCACACAGATGGAAATCAGGGTACGACGCATGGGTGTAAAACCTAGTGAATGAGCCAGATGGGACGGCAAACCTGCCAAGAATTCGCCGCGCATCATATATCAAGGCATTCTCGTTTGATATCGGTTCTCATTTGTTATTTTTCACGTACCTGCTGTGTCTCCAGTGGGTAACGCAAAAACCACAGGCGAAAAAAAGCCACTCAATCGAGTGGCTCATGCAACGCGCAGGCATACCTCAGCGATAGCGTTCCAGCCAATGCGCGTAAGGCGCCGGCAAGGTCCAGGAGGACTTGTCCACGCCCAGTTCCTTCGCGGCAAAGTAGGCCCAGTGCGGGTCAGCCAAATGTGCGCGCCCCACCGAAACCAGGTCCAAGTGCCCGGCCTGCAGCGCGCCTTGCGCCAGTTGCGGCGTGCCGAAGCCCCAGGCCGAGGTCACCGGAATACCGGCTTCACGGCGTACACGCTCAGCAATCGGGCCCATGAAGGCCGGGCCCCATGGGATGTTGGTGTCAGGAATGGTAAAGCCGACGCTGACGCTCAGCAGGTCCAGGCCACCGTCCTTGAAACGGCGGGCCAGTTCGATGGACTCGGTGAGGGTCTGCTCATCACGGCCGTCGTATTCGATCACACCGAACCGGGCGGTGAGCGGCAGGTTTTCCGGCCAGACTTCACGCACCGCAGCCAGGGTTTCGAGGAGGAAGCGGCTGCGGTTGTCGAAGCTGCCACCGTAGGCATCGGTACGCTGGTTGGAATGCTCAGAGAAAAAGCTCTGGCCCAGGTAGCCGTGGGCAAAGTGCAGTTCGATCCATTCAAAGCCGGCATCGCGAGCGCGGCGGGCCGCGTCGACGAAGTCCTGCTGCACGCGGGCAATGTCTTCCAGGGTCATGGCACGCGGTACGTTGGGCAAATTGGCACCAAACGCGATGGCAGAGGGGGCGATGGTTTCCCAGCTACGGGCATCAGAAGCCGGGATGTGGTCATCACCTTCCCAGGGGCGATTGGCACTGGCTTTGCGACCGGCGTGGGCGATCTGAATGCCCGGCACCGAACCTGCGGCCTTGATGGCCTTGACCATGGGCACAAATGCCTGGGCATGGGCATCGCTCCAGATCCCGGCGCAGCCTGGGGTGATGCGCCCTTCAGGGGCGACCGCGGTGGCCTCGACCACCAGCAGGCCCGCACCACCACGGGCCATGCCGGCCAGGTGAACGTGGTGCCAGTCGTTGACCATGCCGTCTTCGGCCATGTATTGGCACATCGGTGGGATAGCAATGCGATTGCGCAAGGTCACATCTTTGAGTTTGAACGGTTCGAACAAGGCCGACATTGAGAACTCCAGGAAGGGATGAGTGATTCGATAGTTCGATGGTAATCGAACTATGGTATTGAACGCTACCCCCCTGTTATGATCCGCCCCATGCGAGCCTTCAAACACCCTACCCCGCAAGAATTGACGCTTGAGCGTGTGCTGTACGCCTTGAGCGACCCCGTGCGCCTGGACATCGTGCGCTACCTGGCCAACGTGCCAGAGGCCACCTGTGGCGAACTGGACGGGGGGCGGCCCAAGTCCAGCATGTCCCATCACTTCCGGGTATTGCGCGATGCCGGCCTGGTGCACACGCGCAATGTGGGCACCACCCATATGAACTCGTTGCGCCGTGACGAACTGGAAAGCCGCTTCCCTGGGTTGCTGGCCAGCGTGTTGTCACAGCACTAGACGCATAACTTCGGCGCGACGCCGGGCCTGTGGCGAGGGAGCTTGCTCCCGTGACGGCCTGCCACCCGGCGCTTGCCTACCTGACACCCCACAATCCAAATGTGGGAGCTGGCTTGCCTGCGATGGCGGCCCGACAGCCGCCCCATATTTACCGGACACCCCTCAATCCAACTGTGGGAGCGGGCTTGCTCGCGAAGGCGGCCTGACAGCCGGCACAGTTATACCGAGTACATATCCATTCCTGCGGTAACAGCCACTTAGGGTTCTCTTGCTCCACCACTCGGCACCTCGCCCAGGCTCGGTGTG
Source organism: Pseudomonas sp. 22072 (assembly GCF_052046095.1). NCBI lineage: Bacteria > Pseudomonadati > Pseudomonadota > Gammaproteobacteria > Pseudomonadales > Pseudomonadaceae > Pseudomonas > Pseudomonas sp. 22072. Next base: position 165,222 of record NZ_JBQEQE010000012.1, on the reverse strand, counting down.
CCCGTAATCCGCCAGCGTGGTTTAACGGGGCGCTTAAGATCAAAAGCAGATCAAGATCAAGAGCGGCTCGCTTCGCATCGTGGTTAGCGTTGGCTGCTGCAACTTGGAAAGTTGTGCAGATACCTATGCACTAGACGCCAAGCCTCAGGACAAGACCGCCTTTAGCAGCGCGCCGTCCAGGTGCACACAGTCCTTGCCATTGCGCTTGGCGCCGTACAGGTTCTTGTCCGCCATCTTGAGTACGGCCGACAACTCGTCGCCCGGCGAAAAACGCGCCATTCCCGCACTGCAGGTGTAATGGTGGGGCGCAGGCACACTGCTGCGGATCGCTTGCAACAAGTCCAGGGCATAATCACAGGCCACCTCCACATCGTCGCCCTGCAATAACACGCCGAACTCTTCCCCGCCGATCCGTCCAAAGCTGTGGCTGCCCTTGGCGTTTTTCAGGCACAGGGCCATGGCGCGCAGAATCTTGTCCCCCACGTCGTGGCCATACAGATCGTTTTTTTCTTTGAAACTGTCGATATCCAACATGATGAAGTAGCCGCCCTGCTCCCCACCGAGCAACTTCTCGAAGCTCTGCATAAAAGCGCGCCGATTGAGAATGGAGGTCAGGTAGTCGGTCTCGGCCAAGGCGCGAAACTCGCTTTCCACCAGCAATACCGAACGCAGGTTCTTCAAGTAGGAATAACTCAAGATAAACCCGATGGATACCGACGCGGCGCAGAACAGCAGCAAATACACCTCGGTGCCAACGTATATATCCGCCTGCATGGGCGGCCACAGGATCAGCCAGATCAATAGCGCATCGACCAGATAATCCTGGACACTGATAAACAAGATCGCACTGCCCACCACCAGGGTCACGGCCAACGGCAGGCCATAGATACGCAACTCTTTGTTCATATGAATCAGATAAGCGAAGCCGACGGACAACAACACCATATAGGTGACCCCCAGCACTCGCCAGAGCAGAAAGTTCGTGGTGGTGGCATGTACCCGGCAAACAATCAGCAGGCCCACCGTGACGCCCAACATATAAAAATTCAACTTCAGGGCCGCAGGAATCAGGAGCATGCCGACCCAGGCAATAATCCCTACCCCTTCGGCTTGGGTCACCGCAGGTGACAACAAACTGCGCATTCTGGGCCGCAACTTCAAGTTAGCAGGCATCCTTACGCTCCCATCTCAATAGCATGCAGGCCCATCGCAAATGAAAAGGCCATGAACCGCTTTACCAGGCTGGCAAAGGGTGGCAGAACTTCCAGCCGGGTTTTGGAGTGGGCTTTGAAATAACCCTTTTCAACCCCCTCCTGCACCATACGGATAATGTGGGTCTTGGACACGGAAAGTTGCTTGGCCAAGGCTAGGTAGGAAGACGACCGGAAGGTGGCGCGGTCGTTCTCAGGGGCAAAGGCGTCGTTGTAGATCGCCAGCATCAACAGATGGCCGGCGTCGCGCTTCACCAGCCAGTAACATTCGGGCAGCAAGACATCCACCGTCAACTCGGCCGCGAGAATCATGGCAAAACCCTTGAAATAGAGCGCAAGGAACTCGCGGTCATCCAAGTCGCGCATCTGCCGGAACACTTCCCTTTCGGGATAGAGCAGCGCCAAAGACTCCGTGAGGGCGGTGAGCATCAACCGCGCTTCGCGGCAGGCTTCATCCGAAGGTGCATACACCCTGAAGCGACTGTCTTCGGGGTGCGGCGCAACCTCCATGAAACCCAGGGCCCGGAATAGCAAAAAAATCGATTCCAGGCTGTTTTTCGAACAATATTTGCGCGTTACGCACAAGGCTTTAACTTCTGCCAACAAAGGCAGCGGTGTAGAAAAGTATTGGCTCAATAATGCAAACGACACCATCAAGCGGCTGTATTTAAGGGCACTCTTGTAGAAAAACGGTCGTCTCGAATAGGGCACGAGCAGCACGTGGTAATGCGCTCTCATGCACGATTCAAAATCCTTATGACGTTCGAGCGCTTGCGCGGTATTACACATAGCCAACTTCAACGAACTGACACGCATGAAAGAGCCCTGATCATCCAACTTGATGCCACTGATCTCAGCTACGAAATCCCTGCAGCCCGGCCCCAAAACAAATCACTTCAAAAATCCTGCCATTAATGGCTTTTTGCCTCGAACGCAATGTACAGCGATTGCCGGACAAGACGTCATCAGTACCAAAGTTGTTCCACAGTCAGATGCCCTATGGCACACACTTACGCGCAACCTTTGGTTACATTCTCTCCGCCTGGCGGTTAGAGGACTAATCGATTCAGCACACTGCGAACCTTCCTTCCTCGGCGGCGTCGTAACAGGGGATTGTTGCCAACCGCCCGCCGCGAGGTTCTCGTTTGAAAGCTGCCCTTCTGAAGAAATACCGCCTGATCATCAAGACCATGGGCTATGTGGGCTGGGCGTTGTTCTGGCTGTTGTTGTGGGATGTGGCGGTGACGGTGGATTTCATGCTGTTTCTCACCGCCAAGATCAATTTGCCGCTGATGCCCCTGACCTTGCTCGGCTCGGCACTGGTGGTGCTGATCAGTTTTCGCAACAGCAGCGCCTACAACCGCTGGTGGGAAGCACGCACGCTGTGGGGTGCGATGGTCAACAACTCGCGCAGTTTTGCTCGGCAAGTGTTGACCCTGCTCGATGACGCCCCTGGTGAGGTGAACCCGGTGAAGTCGACGCTGTTGCGCCGTCACGTGGCTTACGTCAATTGCCTGGCTGCGCACCTCAAGGGCCAGCCGTGCCCGGAGGAAGTGCGAGCCTTTATCCCCGCCGAAGAATTTGCGCGCAACGGCGCCACCAATAACTTCGCCAATGACATCCTCACCGGCTCGGCCTCGTTACTGGCGCGCGAATACCAGGCCGGGCGCCTGGACAGCATCCGCCTGGCGCGGTTGGAGTCGACCCTGGTGGACCTCTCCAACGCCCAGGGCGGCATGGAGCGGATTGCCAACACGCCACTGCCCTACCCTTACGTGTACTTCCCGCGGCTATTCATTTCGTTATTCTGCCTGATCGTGCCGGTGGGCCTGGTGGAATCGCTCGGTTGGTTCACGCCATTGGCCTCCACAGTCGTGGGCTTCATGCTGCTGGCCATCGAACGCATCGGCACTGACCTGCAAAGCCCGTTCAATTCCAGCGAACACCAGATCCAGATGGAAAGCATCTGCGAAACCATCGAGAAGAACCTGCAGTCGATGCGCCGCGATGCCCTGGTCGGTGACCCGATCGCCTGATTCCCCCCTCCTCAAGTGCCAACTCCCTCGGCCGATATACCGAGGGTACGCATGGCCTCGCCTCTCACAAAAACGCCTGCGACACGCAGTACCCATTTTTCTCCCCTTGCCAAAACTATAAATACCCGCGGGTGAAGTCATGAATATCAAGCAGAAGCTGACATGGGCGTTTGCGGCCATCGCGTGCGTGCCGGTCATCCTGGTCGCCATTATCGTGGTGCTGAACCTGCGCGAGGGTGCGCTGGCCAACTTCCTCGACAGCAGCGGCCGCGAGATCCGCCAGATCGACAATGGCATGCAGCAGTTTTTCGACGGCATCAGCCAGAATGTCGACTTCGTCGCCAAAGACCCGCGTGTGATCGCGGCCAAGAACCTAAAGAACTACGCCGGCGCCGATGCAGCGCAAATTCCGCTGACGCCGACCAACACCGAACTGCTGGCGATTTTTGATCAGTTCGCCAAAAGCCACCCCAGTACCGCCTACCTGTCCCTGGGACTGAGCGATGGCGGCTACGCCAGTTGGCCGGACGACGCCAAGCTGACGCAGTACGACCCGCGCACCCGCCCCTGGTACCAGGCCGCCATTGCAGCGCCAGGCAAGACCGTGCGCACAGGCGCCTACTACTGGGCCCCGGACGATGTGGTGCTGATCGGCACCGTGCGCACCGTCGCGGATGCCACGGGTAACGTCCTTGGGGTGGTTGGCCTTGACGTGTCGCTCAAGCAACTCACCGAGCTGGTGCGCACCATCAAGCTGGGCGACAGCGGCTACCTGATGCTGGTGGAAGCCGACGGCAACGTGCTGGTGGACCCCAGCGATGCCACGCACAACTTCAAGCCCCTGGCGGGCCTGGGCGCGAACTACGCCGAACTGGCCAAGCACGGCGATGGCGTGACCGAGGTGAGCATCGATGGCGTGGCCTACATGGCCAACGTGGTCAGTTCCAAAGACTTGGGCTGGCGCTTTATCGGCCTGATCAAGCGTGACGAAGTGATGGCCGGCGCCACCCGCCTGACGTGGTTGATCGCGGCGATCGCCGCCGTACTGGCCGTGGTGTTCGCAATCGTCGGTGCCAGTTTCGCCCGTGTGATCGTGCGTCCGATTCGCGGTGTGGCCGACGGCCTGCAGGAAATCGCCGAAGGTGAAGGCGACCTCACGCGCCAGCTCAAAGTGCAAGGCAAGGACGAAACCGCCAGCCTGGCCGGCTGGTTCAACCAGTTCCTGAGCATGATCGCGCAACTGGTGCAGCGCATCGGCAACGCCTCCTCAGACCTGCAAACCGCCGCCGCCGACACCAGCGCCGTGGCCAACAATATGAACCAGGCCGCCGGCCGCCAGCGCGAAGCCGTGGAACTGGTGAGCACCGCGTTCAACGAGATGGTCGCCACCGCCAACGAAGTCGCGCGCTCATGCAGCGCCGCCGCCACGAGTGCCGATGAGGGCTATCGCGACGTGCACACCGGCCAGCAGCACATCGGCGAAGCCACCGGCAGCGTGCTCAAGCTCAGCGAAGACCTGCAAAAATCCACACAGACCATGCAGTTGCTCGAGCAAGACAGCCAGAACATCAACACCATCCTCGACACCATCCGCTCGATTGCCGAACAGACCAACCTGCTGGCGCTCAACGCCGCGATCGAAGCCGCCCGCGCTGGCGACCAGGGCCGCGGCTTTGCGGTGGTCGCCGATGAAGTGCGTGCACTGGCGCGTCGCACCGCCGACTCCACCGGCGAAATCGACAGCCTGCTGGGCAACCTTGCCCGCCGCACCCAGGAAGTCACCCAGCAGATGCAAGGCAGCTTGCTGGTGTCCAACACCAGCGTGGAGCGCATCCAGCAGGCCCGTGACAGCTTTGACAAGATCCGCGGCTCGGTGGATTCGATTCGCGACCAGAACACTCAGATCGCCACCGCCGCCGAAGAGCAGCATCAGGTGGCCGAAGAGATCAACCGGCATATCGCGCAGATCCACGCCGACGCGCAGTTGGTGGAAGGCTTTGCGCATTCGGCGCAGACCGGTTCAGGGCGGCTGACTGATATTTCCGGCCAGCTCAATGGGCTGGTGGGGCGCTTCAAGTTCTGATGCCCGCCCAATAAAGGCAGCGCTGTACCGTGGCGAGGGAGCTTGCTCCCGCTGGACTGCGTAGCAGTCCCAGTCTTTTAAATTAAGAGCNGAGCGGGGCCGCTTCGCGCCCCAGCGGGAGCAAGCTCCCTCGCCACAGGGTACGCGTCGCAGGGTCCATCTAGGCCGACTCAGAGGCGGCCCTGCCCATCATCGCAGTACCTGCAACAGTCTATTGCAGGACTCAAATGTACTAACCGGTTACTTATCTTGCTAAAATCGCGTCTTTGCCCTCTCTCACTCGAGTCCATTCGACATGAAACGAGCATCGCGCGCCGCTGGCGTCTCTAGATTCTTACTCCTGGGCCTGGGCGTCGTCATCGCCCTGCTCGGCCTTGCGCTTGCCGTCGGCGGCGCCAAACTGGTCAGCCTGGGAGGTTCCTGGTACTTCCTGCTGGGCGGCGTGGTCATGGCCATCTCCGGGCTGTTGATTGCCCGCTGCAAGCCTGCCGGCGCCTGGTTGTTCGCCGCGTTTCTAGTGGCTACCGCCGTGTGGGCGGTGGCCGACGTGGGCCTGGAATACTGGCCGCTGTTCTCGCGACTGTTCATGTTTGCGGTGATTGGCGTGGTGGTCGCACTGGTGTATCCGTTGCTGGCCGGCAAACCGGCGCGGGGTGCCTATGGCGTCGCCGCCGTATTGGCGCTGGGCGTGGCGGTGGCAGCGGGCAATATGTTTGTCGCGCACCCCAGCGTTGCGCCCACCGGTGCAGGCCCGGGCGTCACCCCGGTGGCTGCGGCCGATGCGCAGAAAGATTGGGCCCACTACGGTAATACCGAAGGTGGCAGCCGTTTCGCCGCGCTGGACCAGATCAACCGCGACAACATCGACAAGCTCAAGGTCGCCTGGACCTATCACACCGGCGACGTGGCCATCAGCGACGGTAACGGTGCCGAAGACCAACTGACGCCCCTGCAGATCGGCAACAAAGTGTTTATCTGCACCCCGCACAACAACCTGATCGCGCTGGATGCCGACACCGGCAAAGAACTGTGGAAAAACGAAGTCAACGCCAAATCGGCAGTGTGGCAGCGTTGCCGGGGCATGGCGTATTTCGACGCCAGCGCGCCGATTGCCCAGCCGACCCAGCCCGACAGCTCGCCGGTCCTGGCCGCCAGCGTGCCTGCCGGTGCGCAGTGCCAGCGTCGCCTGCTGACCAACACCATTGATGCACGCCTGATCGCCGTAGACGCCGACACCGGCAAGTTCTGCGAAGACTTCGGCACCCACGGTCAGGTGGACCTCAAGGCCGGCCTGGGCAATGTACCAGACAGCTACTACCAACTGTCCTCAGCGCCGCTGATGGCCGGTACCACCGTCGTAGTCGGCGGTCGCGTGGCAGACAACGTGCAGACCGATATGCCCGGTGGCGTGATCCGTGGCTTTGACGTGATCACTGGTCAGATGCGCTGGGCCTTCGACCCAGGCAACCCTGAAGACAAGCAGGCCCCGACGGGCGACGCCACCTACGTGCGCAGCACCCCGAACAGCTGGGCGCCGATGTCTTACGACCCACTGATGAACACGGTCTTCCTGCCGATGGGCAGCTCCTCCACCGATATCTACGGCGTGGAGCGCACCCAGCTCAACCACAAATACGGCGCTTCGGTGCTGGCACTCGACGCCTCCACCGGTGCCGAGAAGTGGGTCTACCAGACGGTCCACAACGACCTGTGGGACTTCGACCTGCCAATGCAGCCAAGCCTGATCGACTTCACCCCGCCAGGTAGCGACAAGGCTGTACCGGCCGTGGTCATCGGCACCAAGGCCGGGCAGATTTACGTGCTCGACCGCGCCACCGGCAAGCCGCTGACGGACGTGCAGGAAGTGCCGGTAAAAGCCGCGAACATTCCCAACGAGCCGTATTCCCTGACCCAGCCTAAATCCGTCGGCATGCCGCAGATCGGCGCGCAAACCCTCACCGAGTCGGACATGTGGGGCGCGACGCCGTATGACCAGTTGCTGTGCCGCATCGATTTCAAGGGCATGCGCTACGACGGCCTGTACACCGCGCCGGGCACCGATAAATCCCTGAGCTTCCCGGGTTCCCTGGGCGGCATGAACTGGGGCAGCATTTCCACCGACCCGGTGCACGGTTTTATCTTCGTCAACGACATGCGCCTGGGCCTGTGGATCCAGATGGTACCGTCGCAGAACAAGGCCCAGACCTCTTCCGGTGGGGAAGCGCTGAACACCGGCATGGGCGCCGTGCCGCTCAAGGGCACGCCGTATGCGGTGAACAAAAACCGCTTCCTGTCGGTGGCCGGCATTCCGTGCCAGGCGCCGCCATTCGGCACCTTGACCGCCATCGACATGAAGACGCAGAAGGTCGCCTGGCAAGTACCGGTGGGCACCGTTGAAGACACCGGCCCCCTGGGTATCCGCATGCACCTGCCGATCAAGGTAGGCCTGCCGACCCTGGGCGGTACGCTGTCCACCCAAGGCGGCCTGATCTTTATCGCTGGTACCCAGGACTTCTACCTGCGCGCCTTCAACAGCGGCAATGGCGATGAAATCTGGAAAGCCCGCCTGCCCGTTGGCAGCCAGGGTGGGCCGATGACCTACGTGTCGCCGAAAACCGGCAAGCAATACATCGTCGTCACCGCCGGCGGCGCACGCCAGTCCACCGACCGTGGCGACTACGTGATCGCCTACGCCCTGCCGTAACCGCCCTCTGTTCGCGCGGTGCTCCGGCACCGCGCTTTGTGTTTGGAAAGATCCCCCATGACCCCTACTCCTCATACCGCCTGGCGCCTGGCGCTGGGCCTGGCCTTTGCGGCCGCCCTGCCCGTTCAAGCCGACGACACCACCCTGACCGGCGACTGGGGCGGCCTGCGCCGCGAACTCGACGCGCAAGGTGTGCGCTTTACCGGTGACTACAGCGGCGAGACCGCCTACAACGCCCACGGCGGCCAACACCGTTCGGCGCGCTATTCGCAAAATATCAAGCTCGGCGTGCAGTTCGACCTGGGCAAGCTCTACGGTTTCAACAACGGCGACCGCATCCAGCTGACCATCAACGACCGACGCGGCAACAGCGCCTCCGAGGACTTGGTGGGCAACCGCCTGCCGATCCAGGAAAACTACGGCGGCCTCTACACGCGCCTCACCGAGCTGAGCTACGAGCGCACGCTGTTCACCCCGGCGCTGAACCTCAAGCTGGGCTATATGGCCATGGGCAATGATCTCGGCGGCCTGGACAGCGGCATCCTGTGCAACTTCATGAACGCCGGCTTCTGCGGGCATCCGCTGAATATGTCCGGCGGCAGTGGCTGGGCCAACTACCCGAATGCGCACCTCGGCGCCCGGGTGAAATACGACTTTTCGCCCAACTGGCAACTGCGCGTGGCGGCGTTCAATGTCGACCCGTCCAGCAATGGCAACTCAAGCCGTGCCTGGCACCTGGGGCCCAAGCACACCACCGGCACCGTGGTGCCCATCGAGCTTATCTACAAGCATGCGGGCGCACTGCCCGGTGAATACAAGCTCGGTTATTACTACGACAGTTCCGATGTAAAACGCATTGGCAGCAACAAGGACGTCAGCGGGCGTGGCGGTCACTACCTCTTGATCGACCAGGCTGTGTGGGCCTCACAATCATCCCAAGGCCGTAGCCTGCACGCCTTCGGCCAGTACTCTGCCGCCAGCCAAACGGCCTCGCCGTTCACCAAGTGGTATGGCGCAGGCGTGGTGCTGTACAAGCCGTTCGAAGATCGCCCGCGCGATACCGTCGCCCTGGGCTATGGCCGCGCGGTGCCGAACCCGCGCAGCCGTGATGTGCAAGAGTTGGCCGCGTTCAATGCCGGGGCGTCCTACCCCTCAATCGACAGCGCCGAACAATTGATCGAACTCAGTTATGGCTACCAGGCCACGCCTTGGCTGACCTTGCGCCCGGATGTGCAATACATCATCGAGCCGGGGGCGTTTTCCGGTGAGAGCATCGACAATGCGCTGGTGCTGGGTTTGCAAGTCAAAGCGGTGTTCTAGCTCGCGCCCTGCTGATACTGACGTGGCGTACAGCCAAATTCGCGGCGAAACACCGTATGCAGGTACTGCGCAGAGGTGAAGCCGCAGCGTGCGGCAATGTCGGCTATAGCAAGGCTTTGGTTTTCCAGGCCCTTGGCGGCAGCGGCGAGTTTGAAGCGCAAAATCTCATCATGCACGCTGCAGCCACGCGCCTTGCGAAAATGCGCTTCCAGGGACGAGCGGGAAACACCGACATAAGCCGCGACCTGATCGGTCTTGATACCCTGGCAGGCGTACTGGCGGATAAACAACAAGGCCTGCATCACGTAAGGGTTGCCCAGGGGTTGATGCAGGCTGGAGGCTTGCACGTTAATGGCGTCTGGCGGCACCAGCACCTGCGTGCCCGTGCAGGGTTTGCCATGCAGCATCTGATGCAACAATGCCGCAGCGGTACGGCCCATGGTCTCCGTGCTCTGGATCACCGAACTGAGCGGCACCCGCGTGAGGGTGCGGGTCAGCGGGTCGTTGTCGATGCCGATCAACGCCACCTCCTCCGGCACCGCAATGCCCGCCGTCAGGCAGGCTTGCAGCAATTGCCGGGCGCGGGCATCGGTCACCGCGATAATGCCGATAGGCTTGGGCAAGCTGTGCAGCCAGGCAATCTGCTGCTCCACCGCGCTGTCCCACAACGGCGCACTGGTGCCCAGCCCGCGATACACCTCTACCTGCAAGCCATCGCGCTGCATCAAGCGGCGAAAAGCTTTCTCACGCTCCTGGGCCCACCGATTGGCCTGGGCTTCGGGCAGGCTGAAACAGGCAAACCGCGTCAAACCCGCCTCCACCAGATGCTCGTAGGCCAGCTTCATCAGGGCATGGTTATCGGTGGCCACATAGGGAATGCCCTTCGGGTACTTGCCCACATCCTCATAAGACCCACCCACCGCCACCACTGGAACCCGACTGCCGGCCAGCGCCTCGCCAATCAGCGGATCATCGAAGTCAGCAATGATCCCATCCCCCTGCCAACGCTCGATACCGCGCAGGCGACAGAGGAAGTCCTCTTCCAGGAACAGGTCCCAGGATGCGCGGGTGCTGCTCAGGTAGTTGCCAATGCCGGCGATGATGCCACGGTCGTAGATTTTGCTGCCGTTGAACAGCAAGGCAATGCGGTGAACGGGCGGTAGGGTTTTCATTGTTTTTGTCCTGGGGCCGGTCGGTGCAGATGAGTACGCAGAGGTTTGACTGATCAGGATAGCGAGCCTTGGAGGAGGCCCGCTTTGAGGTCACCTAAATCTAAGCAGCACAACCACGACACCCATCCAAATACAGGCAACTATCATCATTGCCAAATCGATAACTAAAAGTCGCTCCGGTTGTCCTGCATCAACAGGGCCATTACCGTGCTGCCCATGGTGGTATCGCGACGTCGTGGGGTCACCGTCAGCTCCTGATGGAGCCGACGATTGAGTCCATGCAGGCACTGGCGCAACTGTGCCAGGCGTTCCACGTAGTCACTCGCTGCCGGCACTACCTCACAATTACCCGGAGTTGATCAGGACATCCTTGGGGGCATACGACCTGATTAGAATTCGCAGCGAGTCATTCTTAGGGGTGGAAATAACTAGTTTGCATCGCCTACAATTTCCTGAAGATCTTGTTCTAAGTCATCGAGGCTTATTTCAGAATTAAGTACGGCTAACTGTTCTGCTGTAACCGTTTATATTTCAAAGATTCTCTCAATGGTATTTATATCTATGTCTTTTTCATAGTAGTCTTGGGCGAGTTTTTTATATGCTTGAGCCCCCCTTCCAAAAAGCCGAGCAAAGAAAGTTCTTCCAGTTTATCTGGTGATAGTATACCACGACGATTGGTTAGCTCTTCTCCAAAAAAACAGGCTTGCGTTATCATTTGAGAATGCGGGCTCATCTTTGAACGTATGGAAATTTTTGGGGACCTTATCCAGATGCGCAAACGCGTCAGATAATGGCTTTTTAGATAAAACTTTTCCTGCGCCCCCTCACAAATGAAGTGTAAAAAGCACCCTCCCCTTCGCCGTTCCTCATGGATGCTATCATTTCCTCATGCTGGCCGTCCCAGTTGCAGTTAAGCGAAAAGTACCTGTGCTCCCACTGGGGCATAATTATCGCATCTATTAACGCCAGACCCTGGGCTATACGCTTGATCTCCTCAATTAAAGGGAGATTATCTATGTTGTTAATTGAGTTACTCATCCAGCTTCACGTTTTTTTCACAAGGCTTAATTCTATTCCTTGCCGAGATATAATTGAGAGATTTGAGCTGCAGGTTGTGCCACCGCAACTTCTTGGATCCTATCGCCGATTTTGTCTGTGCGTTCATATTAGAGTCTTAGGTCCTTGCCATCGGCTACCGCCCGGAGCCCGAGCTCGGGGCGGTTTCATTGCGCGCCCGCACCTTGTCAGAAGGGTATGAGGAGTAGCATGAGTTAAGGCGCGCTTAAAAATAAAAAAACAGCCCTGTATTATTTTTAATTGCCAACTGATTGAGGCGCATTATTTCGCGCACCACCTCAAGTTGTGTGTTGTGAAAAGTCGCACCGAGGATATTAAGTGAAGTGTTAAGATCTGCAAAACCTTGGATGTTCTCATCTTCATACTCATCTATCATTTTTCCCAAGGCTAAATTGATTGTGTCGAATACTCCGCAATTGGACAACAGTGAGTAGTCTTCGTTCGCGAGATAAAGTTCCTCGACATCGCCGGGCAGACTTTCGTCGATGTCCAGACGATGCATTGCTTCAACGGTTAAGGGGGTTGATATTAATTTCATTTTTTAAAGCTCTTTTTGAAGTGAGTGATTTCGTTGTATTCGCTTTGTGTCATTCCTGTTTTATTTCCATTTGGCAGAGTTTTATTGTTGGGGATGCTGCCCGATAAGTCTAGGTATTTTCTTTTTCCGGGCTTTGATGGGTCATAAATTCTAAAGTAACCTCCGTTAAGATCTTCAACTATTTCGACACCGGTTTCTGGACTCTTATATATTTTTTTTCCTTTCTCTGTTGTGCTAATAATGGGGTGCGGACCGGAAAATTTACTGACTGCATTGTCTAGATCGGCTTCTGGCCAGTTTTTTGCATATTGTGCTGCTCTTGCCGCACCTCCTGTTTCATGCAGCTTCGGCGCAGGGATTTCATCTGGCACGATCTCTTTTGGTCGTGGAATCCTGACGGTCTTTACCGAATTCCCTGCGACACCTCTTACAAGGCTAGTTGATTTTATCGTAGCACTCTTGGTCAGCTTGGCGATTTTTATGAGGATCTCGCCAACCTTTCGTAGTAGCGCCAAGAGGTTGTCGGTTATGACTCGCGCTGCCCTGAACACCAAGCCTACGCCGCCAGTTAAGTATACCAGTATTGCGCCCAGCACTACTTCAAATAGAACGGCTCCGCTGAACTCGGCAACTTCCTCTGGGTTCTGCACCATCACATATTCTAAAAGAAATTTGCCAATTAATATTTTGCTGGGTGAGTCGCTGTAGATAAAGCATGCGTACTCATAAGCTTCAGCTAGCTGTTCAATATCGATTTGTTTTGGGTCGAAGCCAAGAGCCTCTATGAACTCATCTTTCTGTTTTTTTGAATAATTCTGAATAAGGGAGTTTGTCCAAGACACTCCGCCAGTACTTTCGGCATTCCATGCGGCAATGAGTGCGTTTGACAACTGGTTGAATGGATTTATTAAATCATTCCATTCCTTGAGGTCTTTGCTAAATCTCCAGCCTGTGAGTGCGAAGCCGCGTGCCTGTTTGTAATACAGGTGCGCGTAATTGCTAACAAAGTTTCGTTCATCCTGAGTTTTTCTTAGCGCCGCCGCTTCTTCTTTTTCATGAACAATGATTGAAGCCAGTGCTTTTGTGAGCTGCTCTCGGGCTTCGTCAAGATTTTTCTTCGTGTCGACGTCCTTAAGCAGTTGGGCCACGTATTCACCGGCTGGCGCCAGGCAAAACAGGTTTTTGCCATCCGCTAGTTTGTGAATTGTTGTCTCGCTACCGACCGTAAGGTGACAGGATATGTTCGGGTCCAAGCGTTCCCCGTTATCCCACTCGAAGATAAGTCCTATATGCTGGTTTTTATCTAGTTCGCGGGGACGCTGTTCCTCCACACAATCAAACTCCCGCTGGGAAGGCGGCATGTGTGCGGCATACCTGTTCGGCTGTGTGGGGCGGCAGACTCCTGATGGTGTCAATTTCCTTGAGTTGTCACTACTCATTGGCAATGAGCTCCTTCAAATGGTTGTTTTGTCCTTAAATCGCCGCTGTCGTATCAACTATCAGCAGTGGCGTTGCTCCGGGTGTATCTCCTTCGTTAGATCGGGTTCGGCGGGGCATGCCAAAGTTGCGCTTCCTGATAGGCGCAGCAGGTGTTGTTTGGGTCACTGAGTACGATCATCGAGACGGCTTTGACGTTGCCGGTATCCGGATTCAGTGTTTTAAACTTGCGCATTACAGCCGGGTCGAGCGTCGGAAAAGTGTGGCTTCCAGCGCCTCGCGACTGACGCTGTAACTATCCAAAGTGCCGGCCATAAGCCGACCATGGCTGTTTATGTGGGAAATGCCACCGACGATCTTATAAGTTTGCCCATCCTTGTCGCAGGTGACTCGGTCACCTTCGCACGCATGAAAAAGGCCATGTATGTTGACTCTCTTATCACCGTCCAGCACTTTCCCACCGCAGGAGGTCTTGTCACCCAGTCCAATGAAATAACCTACGCTCATTTTCTTGCCTCTTATCCATGTTTTTTGGCCGTACTTCCCTGCTCGTCTCGATAAGAAAACTGACGCGTAACGCCTTCCGAGGTAAACGAGCAGGAGCAAGTCAGTGGCACACCAAACCTTGAAGAGGCATATCCCCACCGTAAAGTCAGACGTTTCTCTAAATCCTGTACTCCCTCAGCCGTTCTCAGCCCCTCACTCAAAATCGCACTCCCCTTTGGTGATTTTCATAATCAGCCGCCCAAGTGCCATTGCTAGTATCCAGACACCGCTCAGAACAATAAGGAAAACCCCATGCCGTACTTCCCCGGTGTCGAAAAGGTGCGCTTCGAAGGCCCTGCCAGCACCTCTGCCCTCGCGTTTCGTCACTACGACGCCAACAAACTGATCCTCGGCAAACCCATGCGGGAGCACCTGCGCATGGCAGCCTGTTATTGGCATACCTTTGTGTGGCCGGGGGCGGATATGTTTGGGATGGGCACGTTCAAGCGCCCGTGGCAGCGCAGTGGCGATCCGATGGAGGTGGCCATCGGCAAGGCCGAGGCGGCGTTTGAGTTTTTTTCCAAGCTGGGCATCGACTACTACAGCTTTCACGACACCGATGTGGCGCCCGAAGGCAGCACGCTCAAGGAGTACCGCAATCACTTTGCGCAGATGGTCGACCACCTGGAGCGCCATCAGGAACAGACCGGCATCAAGCTGCTGTGGGGCACCGCCAATTGCTTCAGCAACCCGCGCTTTGCCGCCGGGGCCGCGAGCAACCCAGACCCAGAGGTGTTCGCCTTCGCCGCCGCCCAGGTGTTCAGTGCAATGAATGCCACGCTGCGTCTCAAGGGCGCCAACTATGTGCTGTGGGGTGGCCGTGAAGGGTATGAAACCTTGCTCAACACCGACCTCAAGCGCGAGCGCGAACAGCTCGGGCGTTTTATGCGCATGGTGGTTGAACACAAGCACAAGATCGGCTTCAAGGGTGACCTGTTGATCGAGCCCAAGCCCCAAGAGCCGACCAAACACCAATACGATTACGACAGCGCCACCGTGTTCGGCTTCCTGCATGAGTACGGCCTGGAACACGAGATCAAAGTGAACATCGAGGCCAACCACGCGACGCTGGCCGGGCACAGCTTTCATCATGAGATCGCCACCGCCGTGTCGTTGGGGATCTTCGGCAGTATCGACGCCAACCGCGGCGACCCGCAGAACGGTTGGGACACCGACCAGTTCCCCAATAGCGTCGAGGAGATGACCCTGGCCACCTATGAAATCCTCAAGGCCGGTGGGTTCAAGAACGGCGGCTATAACTTCGATTCCAAGGTGCGCCGCCAGAGCCTCGACGAGGTGGACCTGTTCCACGGGCATGTCGCCGCCATGGATGTGCTGGCCCTGGCGTTGGAGCGTGCGGCGGCGATGGTGCAGGACGACCGCTTGCAGCAGTTCAAGGACCAACGCTATGCCGGCTGGCAGCAGCCATTGGGCCAGGCGGTGTTGGCCGGTGAGTTCAGCCTGGAGTCATTGGCTGAACATGCCTTTGCCAACGCGCTGAACCCGCAGGCGGTGAGCGGGCGCCAGGAGATGCTTGAAGGCGTTGTGAATCGGTTTATCTACACCTGACTGTGGCCAGAGATTGCTCCCGCTGGGGCGCGAAGCGGCCCCAAAAAATGGGAGTGCTACGCACTCCAGCGGGAGCAAGCTCCCTCGCCACAAAGAGGATCTTCACCTAGTGTCTTTCCAACAACAATAAAAGGACGCACCACCATGAAGTCATTCAAACCTGCCCTGCTCGCCGCAGCCCTGGCACTGCTCGCCCTGCCGGTGATGGCGGATCCTGCGCACCCCAAAATCGGTTTTTCCATCGACGACCTGCGCCTGGAGCGCTGGTCCCGCGACCGTGATTACTTTGTCGCCGCTGCGGAAAAGCTCGACGCCAAGGTGTTCGTGCAGTCTGCCGATGCCAACGAGCAGAAGCAGATTGCCCAGATCGAAAACCTGATCTCCCGGGGCGTCGATGTGATCGTGATCGTGCCGTTCAACGCCACGGTGCTGACCAATGCGGTGGCCGAAGCCAAGAAAGCCGGGATCAAGGTGGTGTCCTATGATCGCCTGATCCTCAATGCCGACATCGACGCCTATATTTCCTTCGATAACGAAAAAGTCGGCGAGATGCAGGCCAGCGGCGTGTTGCAAGCGGCGCCCAAGGGCAATTACTTCCTGCTCGGCGGCGCGCCGACGGACAACAACGCCAAGGTGCTGCGCGAAGGTCAGATGAAGGTGCTGCAACCGGCCATCGACAAAGGCGATATCAAGATCGTCGGCCAGCAATGGGTCAAGGAATGGAACCCCACCGAGGCATTGAGCATTGTCGAAAACGCCCTGACCCGTAACGACAACAAGATCGACGCTATTGTCGCCTCCAACGACGCCACCGCCGGCGGTGCGATCCAGGCCCTGGCCGCGCAGAAACTGGCGGGCAAGGTGCCAATCTCCGGCCAGGACGCTGACCTCGCAGCGATCAAGCGCGTGATCAACGGCACCCAGACCATGACCGTGTACAAACCGCTCAAGCTGATCGCTACCGAAGCGGCCAAGCTTTCGGTGCAACTGGCACGCAGCGAACAGCCGACCTACAGCTCGCAATATGACAATGGCAGCAAGAAGGTGGACACCATCCTGCTTACGCCGACGCCGTTGACCAAAGCCAACATCGACCTGTTGGAAAAGGACGGTTTCTACACCAAAGAGCAGATCGCCGGGCAATGACCGTGGCCGCCGATTACCTGCTGCAAATGAACGGCATTGTCAAAAGCTTTGGCGGTGTCAACGCTCTCAACGGCATAGACATCAAGGTCAAGCCTGGGGAATGCGTGGGCCTGTGCGGTGAAAACGGGGCGGGTAAATCCACCTTGATGAAGGTGCTGTCGGCGGTGTACCCGCACGGCACCTGGGAGGGGGAAATCGTCTGGGATGGGCAGCCGCTCAAGGCCCAGTCCATCCGCGAAACCGAAGCCGCCGGGATTGTCATCATTCACCAGGAACTGACCCTGGTGCCCGACCTGTCGGTGGCCGAGAACATTTTCATGGGCCACGAACTGACCCTGCCCGGTGGGCGCATGAACTACCCGGCGATGTTGCACCGCGCCGAGGCGTTGATGCGTGAACTCAAGGTGCCGGACATGAATGTGGCGCTGCCGGTGTCGCAGTACGGCGGCGGCTACCAGCAACTGGTGGAGATCGCCAAGGCCTTGAACAAACAGGCGCGCCTGTTGATTCTTGACGAGCCCTCCTCGGCCTTGACCCGTGGCGAAATCGAGGTGTTGCTGGACATTATCAAGGGCCTGAAGGCCAAGGGCGTGGCCTGCGTGTACATCTCCCACAAGCTCGATGAAGTGGCGGCGGTGTGCGACACCATTGCGGTGATTCGCGACGGCAAGCATATCGCAACCACCGCCATGGCAGACATGGACATCCCCCGGATCATCACGCAGATGGTCGGCCGCGAAATGAGCAACCTCTTCCCCATCGAGCACCATGAAGTGGGCGAGGTGATCTTCGAAGCGCGTAACGTCACCTGCTACGACGTCGATAACCCCAAGCGCAAGCGCGTCGACGACATCTCCTTCGTGCTCAGGCGCGGTGAAATCCTTGGCATCGCCGGCTTGGTGGGCGCCGGGCGCACGGAGTTGGTGTCGGCGCTGTTCGGCGCTTACCCCGGCCGCTACAGCGCCGAAGTATGGCTGGACGGCCAGGTGATCGATACGCGCACGCCGCTCAAGTCGATCCGCGCCGGGCTGTGCATGGTGCCCGAAGACCGCAAGCGCCAAGGCATCATTCCCGACCTGGGGGTAGGCCAGAACATTACCCTGGCGGTGCTCGACACCTACGCGCACATGACCCGCATCGACGCTGAGGCCGAACTGGGCAGCATCGACCAGCAGATCAGCCGCATGCACCTCAAGACCGCCAGCCCGTCGCTGCCGATCACCAGCCTCTCAGGCGGCAACCAGCAAAAGGCCGTGCTGGCGAAAATGCTGATGACCCAGCCCAAGGTGCTGATCCTCGACGAACCCACACGCGGGGTGGACGTGGGCGCCAAGTACGAGATCTACAAACTGATGGGTGCGCTGGCCGCCGAAGGCGTGTCGATCATCATGGTCTCCTCGGAATTGGCCGAAGTGCTCGGCGTGTCCAACCGCGTGCTGGTGATTGGCGACGGCCAGTTGCGGGGGGATTTCATCAATGAAGGGCTCACCCAGGAACAGGTGCTCGCCGCCGCGCTCAGCCATAACCCTAATGATCGGAAGACCGCGTAGATGAATCAGGTCAAACACCTTTTTACCCGCTACAAGATGCTCGCGCTGGTGATCGCCGTGGCGTTCATCTGGTTGTTTTTCAGTTGGCAGACCGAGGGCGGTTTTCTCACCCCGCGCAACCTCTCCAACCTGCTGCGGCAGATGTCGATCACCGGGATATTGGCCTGCGGCATGGTGCTGGTGATTATCAGCGGCGAGATCGACTTGTCGGTGGGCTCGTTGCTCGGACTGTTGGGCGGGCTGGCGGCGATTCTGGATGTGGTCTATCACGTGCCGCTATTGGCCAACCTGAGCCTGGTGGCGCTGTGCGGCTTGATGATCGGCCTGGCCAACGGCTACATGACCGCTTACCTGCGCATTCCCTCGTTCATCGTCGGCCTGGGCGGAATGTTGGCGTTTCGCGGGATTCTGCTGGGGATTACCGGCGGCACCACTATTGCGCCGGTGTCGCCGTCGCTGGTGTATGTGGGCCAGGGGTATTTGCCCCACAGTGTGGGCGCTGGGCTTGGCGTACTGCTGTTCGCACTGACGCTGTTCCTGACCTGGAAGCAGCGGCGCAACCGCGCACTGCATGGCTTGGCCGCGCACGCTTTGGTGCGCGACGTGTTACGTGTGGTATTGATCGGCGCGGTGCTCGCCGGGTTCGTCACCACCCTCAACAGCTACGACGGTATCCCCGTGCCGGTTCTGCTGTTGCTGGTGCTGCTCGGCGTATTCAGCTACGTCACCAGCCAGACCGTATTCGGCCGCCGCGTGTATGCGGTAGGCAGCAATATGGAAGCCACACGGCTATCCGGCATCAACGTGCAAGCAGTGAAACTGTGGATCTTCGGCATCATGGGGGTGATGTGCGCGCTGGCCGGCCTGGTCAACACCGCGCGCCTTGCTGCGGGTTCACCCTCGGCGGGCAACATGGGCGAACTCGATGCCATCGCGGCCTGTTTTATCGGCGGCACATCGATGCGCGGCGGCTCGGGCACCGTCTATGGCGCGCTGCTTGGCGCGTTGGTGATTACAAGTTTGGACAACGGCATGTCGATGCTGGATGTGGACAGCTACTGGCAGATGATTGTGAAGGGCAGCATTCTGGTGCTGGCGGTGTGGGTGGATGTGAGTACCCGCTCGGGCAGGCGATAACTCGTCCGCCAGAACACCACCGATCACCTGTGGGAGCTGGCTTGCCTGCGATGGCGGCGGGTCAGCCACCTNCTGATGGACCGACTGACACACCGCCATCGCAGGCAAGCCAGCTCCCACATTTGATCTTCATGGCTCCCCCACATTGATCTCATTTTTCCCTCAGGTTATTGCGGATAAAAACTAAAAGTCCATAATGGACAAATTAGTTTATCCGGAGAACCCCATGTCCACGACGCCCCTCGTCATCGACCAGGCCCAGGCCCGTACTTTATTGGCTCAAGTCGATGTACCCGCGATCCTGCGCAAACTGTTCCGCGACCTCGCCGCCGGGCAAGCGGTACAGCCGGCGCAACAGCTGGTGGAATTTCCTCAAGGCGCCGGGGATTTCATCAACTACCTGGGCGTACTGGTCGGAGACGGCGTGTACGGGGTCAAGACCTCCCCCTATATCGTGCGTGATCAGGGCCCTTTGGTGACGGCCTGGACCTTATTGATGTCGATGCACAGCGGCCAGCCATTGCTGTTGTGCGATGCCGCTGAATTGACCACTGCACGCACCGCCGCCGCCACGGCTTTGGCAGTGGATGCGCTGGCACCGGCGGCGGCGCAACGCCTGGCGATCATCGGCAGCGGCAAGGTCGCCCAGGCGCACCTGCGTTATGTGCAGAACCTGCGCGACTGGCAGCAGATCCGCCTGTACTCGCCAAGCCTGGGCAGCGCCAGCGCCGAGACGCGTGCGCAGTTGACCAGCCTGGACCCGCGCCTGAGCCTCGTCTCAAGTTGTGAGGCCGCCCTGGAAGACGCGGATGTGATCCTGCTGTGCACCTCGTCCGCCGGGCCGGTCATCGACCCCTCGCGCCTGAGCAAACCCGCGCTGATTACCTCCATCAGCACCAATGCGCCACGTGCCCATGAAGTACCGCCACATTGCCTCAACCAGATGCACGTGTTCTGCGACTACCGCCAGACCACTCCGGATTCGGCCGGTGAGATGCTGATCGCCAGCGAACAGCACGGCTGGGACAAACGCACGATTGTCGGCGACCTGCCCGAGTTGTTCAGCGACATGGCCCAGCGCCCCGACTACGATCGTCACGTCTTTTTCCGCTCCATCGGCCTGGGCCTGGAAGACATCGCCCTGGCCAATGCCCTGTATCGACTGTAGGAGCGAGCTTGCTCGCCAAGACCTCACAGGCACTGCGGTCACACAGAATCGGCGCGTTATCGTCAACGTTTTTCGCGAGCACGCACGCGCCTACAATGCTTATTTCAGGAGATCTCCATGAGCCAGGCAGACTTCATCATTATCGGCGGCGGCATTGCCGGCGCGTCCACCGGGTTCTGGTTGTCGCAGCACGGCAAGGTCCTGGTGCTGGAGCGTGAAAACCATCCGGCCTATCACTCCACCGGGCGTTCGGCAGCGCTCTACACCGCCGCGTATGGCACCCCGCAAGTGCGGGCGCTGACCTTGGCCAGCCGGGCCTTTTTCGACCTGCCACCCGCAGGTTTCTGCGAACACCCACTGCTGACGCCCCGGGGCGAAATGACCGTGGATTTCAACGGTGACCCGGCCGAACTCGACAGCCAGTACCTGAGCGCCAAAGCCACCGTGGCGCAGGTGCAGCGCCTGACGGTCGATGAAGCCTGTGCACGTTTGCCGATACTGCGCCGTGAAAAAGTCCACGGGGCAATCTACGACCCTACCGCCTGTGACATCGACACCGACGCCCTGCATCAAGGCTACCTGCGCGGTATCCGCCGCAACCAGGGCGAAGTGCGCACCGACAGCCATGTGCTGGGCTTGAGCCGCGACGCCGATGGCTTGTGGCAGGTGCGCACCCAGGATGCGACCTTCACCGCGCCGGTCATCATCAACGCCGCCGGTGCCTGGGCCGACCATATCGGCGGGCTGGCGGGCGCAGCGTCCATCGGCTTGCAGCCCAAGCGCCGCTCGGCCTTTGTCTTTGCCGGCCCCGAGGGCATGGACAGCCACGACTGGCCGATGCTGGTAGCCCTCGACGAAGCGTTCTACATGAAACCGGATGCCGGCATGTTCCTCGGCTCACCGGCCAACGCCGACCCGGTAGAACCCCAGGATGTGCAACCCGAAGAGCTGGATATTGCCATGGGCATTTACCAGATCGAGGAAGCCACCACCCTGACCATCCGCCGCCCCACGCGCACCTGGGCCGGGCTGCGCAGTTTTGTGCAGGACGGTGATTTGCTGTCGGGCTTTGACCCGCAAGTACCGGGGCTGTTCTGGGTGGCAGCGCAAGGCGGCTATGGTATCCAGACCTCACCCGCCATGGGCCAGGCAAGCGCCGCTCTGGTGCGCGGCGAACCGCTGCCGGAGGCACTGACCCGGTTCGGCCTGGACGCTGGTATGCTCTCCCCGGTCCGCCTGGAGCCCCATTGATGAACACCGCTGAACAAGACAAGGTCATGCAGAACTTTCGCGCGATTGCCGATGCAATCGCTACGTTGTTCTTTCCCCATGCAGAAGTGGTGCTGCATGACCTGCGCACGCAAACCGTGGATTACATCGCCAATAACCTGTCCAAACGCAGCCTGGGTGACGACTCGTCCCTGGAGGACATGCTCGACGGCGACGTCAGCGAGGTGAATATCGGCCCTTACGAAAAGCTCAACTGGGACGGCCAGAAAATCCGCAGCCTGAGCACTGTGCTGCACGACCACAAAGGTCACCGGCTGGCTGTATTGTGCATCAACCTGAATATTTCAATGTTCGAAACGGCCAAGGCGGCGCTGGATTTATTCCTGTCGCCAAGCAAGCTGATCGCACAGCCGGACGCGCTGTTCCGTGATGACTGGCAGGAACGCATCAACACCTTCCTGCATGCCTGGCTGCGCGAGCGTCAGTTGAGCCTGAACCTGTTGACCCGCGACCACAAACGCGAACTGGTGCTGGCGCTGCATGCTGAGGGAGCCTTCAAGGGCAAGAGCGCCTCCAACTATGTGGCCAATGTGTTGGGTATGGGGCGGGCGACGGTCTACAAGCATTTGAAGGAATTGAAGGCCTGATCAGTTGTAGGAGCGAGCTTGCTCGCGAAGAACTTTAACGATAACGCGTGCATTNAACGCGGTGCCTGAGAGTTCTTCGCGAGCAAGCTCGCTCCTACAAGAGTTCGATCCGCTAGAATCAGTCGCCGTAGATATCGGCCTTGAAGTACTGCTGTGAAATCTTCTGGTATTCGCCGCTGGCGCGAATGCCGTCGATGGCCGCATTCAATTCGCTGACCAACTCGCCATTACCCTTGCGTACTGCGATGCCGGCCCCCTCACCCACGTATTTCGGGTCTTTGAGCTCCGGGCCGACAAAGGCATAACCCTGCCCGCGCGGCATCGACAGGAAGTCGCTTAGGGGAATGGTGTCGGCAAAGATCGCATCCAGGCGCCCCGCTGCCAGGTCCATGTAGATTTCTTCGTTATTGCTGTAGCGCTTGACGTTGATGCCCTTGGGCTCGAACACCTCGGTGGCATACCGGTCGGTGGTGGTGGCGCGCTGTACACCGACGTTCTTGCCCTTGAGGCTGGCGTACTGGTCATCCACCACGGCGCCGTCCTTCATCACCAGACGCGACGAGGTGAAGTAGTACTTGTGGGTGAAATCCACCGACTTCTTGCGGTCTTCGTTGATGGTCATGGACGACAACGCCATGTCGATCTTCTTGACCTTGAGGGACGGAATCAGCCCGTCGAACTCCCCTTCGATCCACACGCACTTGACCTTCATTTGCGCACACAGGGCGTTGCCGATGTCGTAGTCGAACCCCACGATCTTGCCGTCACCGGTTTTGGAGGCGAACGGTGGGTAAGCGGCCTCAATGCCAATACGCAGGGTTTTCTCGGCGGCCGGCAGGTGGCTGGCGGCAAACAGGCTCAGGGCCAGGGCGGGAAGGAGATGGCGTTTCTTCATGGAGGGGTTCTCGCAAGTTGTTGTTGGTTTGGCAAGAATGTCAAAACGGAAGATCATACATACTACAAAATCTATACTGGACTTTATCGTACTTTAAATCAACAGGACGTTTGACACGCAGAGCAGCCGACTCTCGCAAGCCATGCGCATATACCACTCGTCGCGACTGTCAATATTGACAGGTAGACGCTGCACCCCCTCTCCGATCTGATTGGGCTTGGTGATGAACCTTAAGTCAGTTCGAATTGGATGATTAAATCATGAGCGATACTCCGTTAACTGAAATCGACATGCCTGGCGGCGGATACCCAATGAACGCAGGTTCCGCAAGGACCATCAGCTACTTGCTGCTTGAACAGCAGCAGTTTCAAGGAAGAGAAAATGCTACCGCCCGGCTTTATAACAACCGGCGCCAGGTTTCCGAATTTTTGATTACGCTGGAGGCGCGAGATGAACATGGACAAGTGACCGTCGTACCCGATGGAACAACGGTCGAAATCATTCCGTTCATCGCCCTGCGAGGTCGCTGGCCTGCAAAAACCGGCCCGCATGAAAAAGGCTATTTACCGTTTGATGAAAGTTTCACTGTTCAAGAAATTGACTCATCACCCCCTCCGCAATCCTACAGGCCGGAAAGCGTGGCGCCGAGTCAGTTCTTGCCTGCGCCAACACCGGAACCGCTTACTCTTTACTCTCCGGACGGTACACAAACCCAACGAAAAGTATTTAAACGATACTTGACCAATGACGCAAACCCCGGGGGCATAGTAGACCGATTCGCCGTACGTGTCCGTTTACCCGGTACGAGCGTTGATTACACCAGCCATAACGAGGATGTGTCTTATGGCGGCGCCGGGCAGAATGGTCGTTTCTACAGTTCCGTCTATCTTAGGTCAGTAACGCAGAACTATTACACTGCGGGAAATGGCGGCTTGGTAGAAGCAATCGAACAAGTGCGTTATCACAGCCAGTATTGGTATACCTACAACCATTACATCGGATTTAACTTGCCCGGCACCGCAAGGGCCATTGCGATTAAACACGTTGAACATGACGATGAATGGTTTACTTGGAACATATACGATCTCCGTCATGGTTCTGGAAAGGCCTACTTCTCCCTCCTGGTCGGCGTCCGCGAACCCGACAAGCCGAACTTTCTCTGGTATGCCTACCCTTCGAACTGGAATAACCAAGCTGGTCAATGGCTGAGAGAAAATGGTTACTTCAAGCCAAGCACCGATAGGTTGGTATTCGTGGTTTCAGGCGTGGTGCCAACAAGTAACAGCCTTGTTAGAAATTCTTCTAAAGAATTTACCACTTTTGACGCTTTTGGTAACTCGCAACGATTTAAAACAAGTGTGGCGTTATTAGATCCAGAAAATGACAGCACGAGATACAGTCTTCGCATAGAGGAAGCGCCGGTCAACATCTTTCAGGACTCCTTCGAAACGTGAATACCACGTCATTTCAGTAGCCCATACACTCACGGTGAATAGCATGACTGAACAAACCCTCCGCGCCTCCAATAATTGGCTGAGCCGATTCGAAATAAGTTTGACCAGTTTGTCGGCGCTGCTCTATCCCAACGCCCGTCAACAAGTATTGGTGACATTGATCATTGCTCCCAGAACAGGCCAGACCATTTCTGACGATGAATTAGAGAGCTTGTGTATTACCACCCGTAAAAACGAACTCTTCCCAATATTACCCGGAGGTGACGACGGCAGTGAATGGTTCTATTCCCAAACGAAAAATCAGTACCTGCCTTATCCAGCGAGCGCTGTCAGCCCACCGCCTACTCAAAAAGAGCCTGAGAATGTCAATTTCTTTCAAAAAGATTTTTATATCCTGAGCCGTGCTCCCACGGGGGCATCGGTCCGATTGTATGCACAAATCACCCAGCACACCGCGCAAGGGCCTGTTACTTACAACACCGCAATAGATGCTACGTTCAAATCGTATGTCGACCTTAGAACGGCAGAAATTCCGCACTTTAGTATCCCTGACAACTACACGTTCAATCGAGACTTGGTCGCGGGCAACCCCAACAGCGATTTATTCACCTGGGAGTACCAACTCGCTGGAAAGAATGTGCAGATGCCCGTGGTCGAATTACTCTCGGTAACAAGTATGAGCCCCATGGGAATGATTCAATGGGTTGACCGCGACAACACGGTCACGCGGGCCTCCCATGTCGGATACGCCGCACCGGGCGAGCCCAACGTCAATTACAACACAGCGATTAAACTCGGCTCGGAGTTTTCCCCTGCCACTACGGTTGCGCGTCCAAGAAGAGGGCATGTGACTGTGGTGCTGCAGGGCGGCAACAATATTCCCTACCACAGTGAAAGTGCGATCAATCAAGGCGGCCCTTGTCAGCTGCGCGCCATCGACACGTACGGCAATGAGCACCTATTGAATATTGCATTCAAAGACCGAACGCCGACTGGCCGCTTGGAGTTGGTGTTGTTGTGATTTTCCCTCACAGGTCTCCTCTCATCATCAGGAGTTTCGGGCATGGACAGCGCTTCTTCAATCCACTTGAAAACAGGCGGTCTTTACACACAGGCCGGTAATTTCCTGAGTCACGTCAGCAACGGCGTCGATGCTCGCACCGGCCAGCTCACTCTCCACATCGCCCTGCCGGAACTCCAGGCCAATCATCAGTCCGGCCCTTCCGTGTCGTTCAGGTTGCTGTTCAGCCCACTGTCGTCCCACACAGATTTTGGATTCGGGCGTGGCTGGATGCTGGCAATGTCTGAACTGGACTTGCCCGCCGGGCGCTTGCAGTTGACGACGGGAGAAAGCTTCAGCCTCGATCGTCAAGCGACGACATTCGTCGACCAAGGTCAATTGGTATTCATCGACCAGAAGCTATTGAATTTCCGCGTGATTCAGGAAGGACCGGACGGCCGCCGCTTTCGCGTCGAGTACAAAGATGGCGAAACCCAGTGGCTGGTCGTTCAGGGCGACAGCGGCTTGGCCCTGCCCCAGGAAATACGCTCTGCTGAAGGGCGCCAGGTATTTCTGGACTGGTTGCCCCATGGCAGTGGGCGTTATGTCCTCGCTGAAATTCGCGATGAACAGCGCGCGGTGCTGCGAGTTGTTCGGGACACCATCGACGAGTTCCAGATTCAACTTTTTCCAGACGATGCCGCCAAAAGTGTCTACAGGCTACACCTGAGCGGCGACCAACTCAGCACACTGATCCTGCCGGACAACGACAGCCGCTGGACCTTCAGTTATGACGAGCACGACGGATTGCTGTTTCCCGTCAGACTGACTGGCCCCTTGGGCAGCGAGGATGAGGTGTGGTATGCCACCGGTACCGAGGGCCACCAACTTCCACCCGGCGCGCCTTTATCCTCGCTGCCCCGTGTGACAGCGCATCGGCATGATCCTGGGGCGGGTCAACCTGCGAACTCGCGAACCTATACATGGGTGGGCAGCACCAACTTCCTAGGTAACGGCGCCGACCTGCCAGGAGGCTGGCGTGATGGAGAAGACAATCTCTATCGCACCGAGTCGTATAGCTATACATGCCTGGAGACGTTGCACAGCGACACCGGGCTAGTGCTGTCAGAAACCGAGCGGACCTGGAACCGATTCCATCTGCTGACACGAGAGCGTGTGCAGCGTAACGGCAAGACAGTGACGACAACCACCGACTATGGTGAGGATCCGACGCTGGGCTGGGAGGCTCAGCCAGCCTGGTGTCAGCTACCCACTCAAGTCACCAAGCGCTACGAAGACGCGCAAGATGCGCGCGAAGAGACCTCTCAAACAACCTACGACAATTACGGTAATACCCTTGAACAGCGCCATGCCGATGACCGAGTGGAGCAGTGGGTTTATTACCCGTTGGGCGGCACGCAGGATGTTGTCGACACGGAAATGTTTGTCCGCTGGATACAACACCATATCGTGACGCCCGCATCCGTAAACTCTGGCGGAACGGGCGGCGCGCCGATAACGCAAACGCACTACCGATATGAACAGCTGCCGCGACGCCAATCGGATGATCACTTGCAGTGGGTCGTCGTGTCGGAAGAGGCGTTTAGCGTCACCGCAGATGGCCTGGTTCTGATCGGTCACACCACCCAGCGTTATGACACCGTCGTCGACAGTCCTTTCTTCGCCCAGGTGACTCAATCACAGACGCAGATTCAAGGACTCATCACCACCACCGATTACCATCGGACTCTGACCGCCACCGCACTGACGACCCACATTAGGGTTACCGGCCATGACGGTAGCTATACATCAACCGAACACGTCACCCGGGACAGTCTTTTGGGGTTGACGCTAAGCAATCGCGAAGAGGGTTTGGAAACCCTTTATGAATATGACGCCCTGGGTCGTGTCATTCGCAGCACGGTAGCACCCGGCACTGAGTTCGAAGCCAGCGCCACGTGTCGCTATGTGCTCGCGGGCCGCTATCGCCAACGCGCCGTCATGGCAGAAGAAACCGATCTGGCAGGCCAGCAAAGACGTATCTATCTCGATGGCGCCGGGCGCCGAGTGCGCGAGGAGCGACGTGACGACCTGATCACCGGCCAGGTCTTTCGGGAAACCTGGCGAGGCGTTTATAACGTCGAAGGACAGTTGTTACAAGAGACCACTCAGGACTGGTTTGCCGGAAGGGAACAGTCGTTGAGTCTCACCACCAGTTATGAGTTCGATGACTGGGGCCAAGTGAGCACGATCAGATACCCGGACGGCACGCTCGAGCACACTCAAGCCAACCCCATCACACTGACAAGCGACATTTGGCGAGAAAGCCGGGACGGCCTGGTGACTGCGAAAACCCGGATAGTACGCGGCAGTGCCGGCGAGGTGCTCAGCATGACGTCGCTTGCTCGCAACGATGAAATACTGCGCAGTGAAACCTGGACCCACGACGGGCTTCATCGTCCCTTGTCCCATACGGTCAACGTGCCGGGCGAGACCAGTGTGCAGACGCAGACGCACTACGATGTATATGGACGTATTACCCGCCGTCGGTTGGAAGACGGCAGCGAGGTTGAGTGGGCATTCGCCCCGCATAGCGATGCGGATCATCCGGTTAGCATTACGTTGAAACCCATCGGCCTCACACCCTTGCCACTAGGCAAGCAGACCTATGATGGCATCGGTCGTCCAGTCAGCCGCACCATCGGTAGCCGGAAGGAATGTCTCAACTATAACGAGGGTCAGAAGCTGCCCGCCTCTCGAACCAGCAGCAGTGGTCGTTCCATGGCATATGCCTATGAACCAATGCTTGAAAATCAATTGACCCGACTGTCGCCCGGCGATAGTCAGGACAGCACTTTTCAATACGACTTCAAGTCCGGCCAGATAACACAAGCACAGAGCCCCTTCGGCACATTGACTTGGCAGTACTCCAATAACGGGCGCTTATTGTCCGAACAGTTGTGCCTGGACGGTCAAGTGCATAGCACGGATTGGACGCACTCATTGGAGGGACGGCACGTGTCGTTTACGGATTCCAACGGCGCAGAACACCAAACGTTCTATGACGTTTACGGCCGTCCGGAGCGTCAGGTGCTGGGAGCTGTTGAACTGCAAATTACCTACGACACATTCGGCCGCGTCAGCCAATACATCACACAAGGCCCTACCCAGTCTCTCAAACAGATCCTCCACTATGATGAGTTTGAACGGGAAGTTTCACGTACCTGGGTCGGCGATAACCATCGTCAACTGACCCAGACTTTGACGTGGACAGGGCGCGACCAACTGGCGAGCCGCCGT
Source organism: Pseudomonas sp. 22072 (assembly GCF_052046095.1). Lineage (NCBI taxonomy): Bacteria > Pseudomonadati > Pseudomonadota > Gammaproteobacteria > Pseudomonadales > Pseudomonadaceae > Pseudomonas > Pseudomonas sp. 22072. The sequence goes on along the minus strand of NZ_JBQEQE010000012.1, from coordinate 136,002 downwards.
TGGCAGGAAGAAAACCACCTGCTGAGCGAAGAGGTATTTCAATATGACGCGCGTGCAAGGCTGGTAGAAGTATCGGTGACTGGCCCTGAGGGCCCCGAAGATCCGCGCACCGGCCAGCCTATAAGCCAGCAAACGTTCACGTTTAACGCCCTGGACGGCTACGAACAAGTCACCACGACCTACACGGACGGCAATTGCGATGTCATGGTGTTCACCTACGACTGCGCCGCCCCCGACCGCCCCATTACCATCACACATACCTACCCTGCCCCCCAGACACTGACATTGGAGTACGACGCCGATGGGCGTCTGGTACGCGACGGTCTTGGCCGCGAGCTGCAATGGGACGCAGAGGGGCGACTCAGCGCAGTGATCAGCGGCAACGGTCAATACGATTATCAATACGACCCGCTGGGCAGAGTCACGCAAACTACACAGGACGGGGTTAAGACGCTCTGGTTCTATCAGGGTGATCGGCTGATCAGTACACGCGGCTCCCGGTCGGACGACGCATTATCGTTACTACGCGACGACACCTTCGTGTTTGCCCAGAATACGATGGCCCAGGCTGTACGCGAGGTCTTGCTGACAGGCTGCGATGGTCAAGGCACGGTGCAGGTTGAAAACGATCAGCAGATCCGCCGCGTGCGCTACACCGCCCATGGGGCGGACATGGGCAGCGGAAAAAGCCGCCTAGGCTACGCCGGAGAGCCCCGTGGACTGGTAGAAGGTGGCTATTTGCTGGGCAGCTATCGACCCTACGACCCTCACCTTATGATGTTCTTGGCACCCGACAATGAAAGTCCATTCGGTAGGGGTGGACTCAACCGTTACGCCTATTGCGCCGGTGACCCGCTCAACCGAGTCGACCCGGATGGGCATAGTTTCTGGAAATGGTTCTTGGCTGGCGCAGGGTTGTTGATAGGCGTACTAGCGACGGCCGCCTCATTCGGAACAGCGGCGCCCGTCGTTGCCGGAGTAATGGCGGGTGGGCTGGCGGCACTCACGACAAGTGGCGCATTGGCGGTAACGTCAATGGCACTGGGAGTGGTAGCGACCACCACCGGTGTCGCTTCGTTTCTACTGGAGGCTTCGGGTAATTCCGAAGCCGCGTCCATACTGGGTGCACTGTCCTTTGCCACAGGAATAGCCTCAGGCGTCACCGCATTGGCGCCTCTCGCCTGGAAAGCCGCAGCGAAACTGGGTCAATTTGTGGGTCGTTGGCAGCAAAACCTGCAGTCAGCAGGAGGGGTACCCAGGTTGGAAGTGCAAGGAGGAGCGCTGAGGGGCGGACCGAATGCTACCTTGAGCGGCATGCCGGAACATGTGCTGGAAAATATTTTCAATCAATTGCCCGGCAGAGCCTTGGCCAACTTGTCTGCTACTTCACGCCAAATGAATCAGGCAGTGGTCACTCACTCTCGCCCTGCACTACACGCCTTACCGGTAGCACCAGAACGTGCTCCCAACTATATCAGTGCGGTGAGGCGAATCTGGGCCGGGAACGAGCCCGGTGTTTTACCATCAAGTCTTCGTCGGCAGGGCATCAATCCTCGAGCTGTCCTCGAGGCAGTTGCGCCTACCCCTGATGAAATCAGAAACGGGTACCTTTCTGCGGGACAGATTCGTGACATGCTTTACTTAGATATTCTTGACAGACAAAGTTCGTGGTACTTGATCGAGCGTACCGCACGCCAGCAATCAGGAGGGCGACGTTACAGCCTATGACCAATGGTAAGGCTAGGCTGTAACATCTTGCCTGCTTGTGCAAGGAGCGCCCGGAAACGGGCGCCAAGGTAAATTTCAGTAATTTGGCTGTACCGATTATCTCGACACCGGCATCGCAAACTCCGCGCCCTGCTCGATGCTCTCCGACCAGCGCTGCATGATCGACTTCTGCTTGGTGTAAAAACGTACACCCTCGGTGCCGTAGGCATGCATGTCGCCGAACAGGCTCTTCTTCCAGCCACCAAACCCGTGCCAGGCCATAGGCACCGGGATCGGCACGTTGATACCGACCATGCCCACTTCGATGCGCCGCGCAAACTCACGAGCAATGTTGCCATCGCGGGTGAAGCAGCTGACGCCGTTGCCGAACTCGTGGTCGTTGACCAGCTTCACTGCCTCGGCAAAATCGTTGACCCGTACACAGGCCAGCACCGGGCCGAAGATTTCTTCGCGGTAGATGCTCATGTCCTGGGTTACGTGGTCGAACAAGGTCGCGCCGAGCCAGAAGCCATTTTCCAGGCCGGGTTCGGTGGGGACGTAGTCACGGCCATCGAGCAGCAACTGCGCGCCCGCTTGTACACCCTGCTCAATGTAGCCACTAATGCGTTCCAGCGCGGCCCGCGACACGATCGGGCCCATCTCGGCTTTGAGATCGCGGCCATCGGTGATGCGCAGCAATTTGGCGCGTTCGGTCAAGGCGGCGATGACTTTGTCACCCACGTCGCCTACCAGCACCGCCACCGAGATCGCCATGCAGCGCTCGCCGGCACTGCCGTAGGCGGCGCCCATCAGCGCGTCCACGGTGCGTTCGATATCGGCGTCGGGCATCACCACCATATGGTTTTTCGCCCCGCCCAGGCCTTGCACGCGCTTGCCGTTGCGGGCGCCGCTCTCGTAGATGTATTGGGCAATCGGCGTGGAGCCGACGAAGCTCACAGCCTTGACGTCCGGGTGTTCGATCAGCGCGTGCACCGACTCTTTATCCCCCTGCACCACGTTGAACACGCCTTTGGGCAGGCCGGCTTCATGCAGCAACTCGGCCATGAACAGCGAAGCGCTTGGGTCAGTCGGGCTGGGCTTGAGGATAAAGGTGTTACCCGCCGCAATGGCAATGGGGTACATCCACATCGGTACCATCACCGGGAAGTTGAACGGCGTCACGCCGGCGACCACGCCCAACGGCTGGCGCATCGTCCAGTTGTCCATGCCACGGGAGACCTGGTCGGAGTGTTCGCCCTTGAGCAGGTTGGGAATGCCGCAGGCAAATTCGAGAATGTCGATGCCACGGTCGACTTCGCCCTGGGCATCGGTGAACACCTTGCCGTGCTCGGCGACGATGATGCGCGCCAGGTCGTCCTTGCGTTCGCGCAGCAGATGCAGGTACTCGAACAACACGCGGGCGCGACGGATCGGCGGGGTGTCGGCCCAGCCGGCAAACGCGGCCTGGGCGGCGGCGACGGCTTCGGTCACGGTCTGGCGGCTGGCCAGAGCCACACGGGCGGTGACTTCACCGGTGGCCGGGTTGTAGACGTCCTGATAACGGTCATCGCGGCTGACGCGCTGGTCGTTGATGTAGTGCTCGATGGTTGCAGTCATGGCAGTCGATCCAGGTGGGTAGCGTTGGTCCACACGATAGGCTTTCACTTTGTTCCGAACCAGAGCAGAATCCAGAACTTATTGTCCTTATATGCGAACAATACACCCATGGAAAAGGCTGAGATCGAAGGGCTGTGGACCCACATTCACTGGCTGTCTGTGCTGGAGGAACAAGGCACCTACACCGCCGCCGCCGCGCGCCTGGGGGTGAGTAAATCGGCGGTGAGCCAGCGCATTTCCGACCTGGAAAAAGCCACCGGCACCCGGCTGGTGACGCGCACCACCCGCAGCGTGCGGCTGACCGATGCAGGGCTGTCATTGGCCCGCGAAGTGCGCAGCGCCTACGCGCAGATCGCCCGCAGTTTTTCCTCGGTGCGCGACTCGGTCGGGGAAATACGCGGGCTGGTGCGCCTGACCGCCCCCGTGGCCTTCGCCCGGCAACAACTGGTGCCGCACCTGTCCGGCTTTTTGCAGCAGTACCCCCAGGTGCGTATTCAACTGGACGTCTCCGATGCCTTGAGCTCACTGGCCGCCGAGGGTTACGACCTGGCGGTGCGCCACGGCTTCCAGGTGCCCGAAACCCACGTGGCGTGGAAACTGTGCGACACCAACTCGGTACTGGTCGCCACCCATGATTACCTGCAACACCACGGTGAACCCCGCGAGCCGGGCGACCTGTCGGCCCACAACTGCCTGTTTTACCCACGCGGCACCGACCAGCCCGCCTGGACCTTCGAACGCGGCAGCCAACCCCTCGAGCGCCTCACCGTGCCCATCGCCGGCAGCTTCGCCACCAATAACAGCGAAGCCTTGCGCGACGCCGCACTCAACCACCTGGGCATCGCCCTGCTCCCGGACTTCAGCGCCCAGGCGGCGCTGGCCGCTGGCAAAGTGGTGCAGGTATTGAAGGACTGGACACTCAAAGGCGCGTTTGCCGATGAGATTTACCTCATTCGGCCCTACTCGCCCCATGTGCCCAAGTCGGTGACCGTATTGGTAGGGTATTTGAAGGAAAAGCTGTCAGGCGGGTTTCAATTTGGTGGCTGCTGATGAAGGCTCTTGTAGGAGCGAGCTTGCTCGCGAAAAAACCGAGAACCCCGCGTTAAACCTGATAGCGCGCGTTATCGTTGGCGATCTTCGCGAGCAAGCTCGCTCCTACAGAGGACAGTGACCCAATCCTGTTGAATTCTTGCCTGATCCTCTGAACTTGAGGGCAATCGGATAGATAGCCCTTGCGCGTTGGTCTAGAGTTCGACGATGGGCGACTTCCATTCGCACCGCTCCTATAAGAACTCAGCACCACCAACCGATGATCAGCAGGTGAGCCCGCATGGAATTACGTATCAACCAAAAGGCCTATCAGGTCGATGCCGAAGCCGACACCCCGTTATTGTGGGTGATCCGTGACAACCTGGGCATGACCGGCACCAAATACGGCTGCGGCCTGGCCCAGTGCGGCGCCTGCTCGGTGCTGGTGGACGGCAACGTGGTGCGCGCCTGCGTGACGCCCGTGGCCGGCGTGGTCGGTCGCGAGATCACCACCATCGAGGCCGTGGAGGCCGATGACGTGGGCAAGCGTGTGGTGGCGGCCTGGGTCGAACATCAAGTAGCGCAATGCGGTTACTGCCAGTCCGGGCAGGTGATGGCGGCCACCGCGCTGCTCAAACATACCCCCGCGCCGACCAAGGCGCAGATCGACGCGGCGATGGTCAACCTCTGCCGTTGCGGCACCTACAACGCGATCCATGCCGCCATGGATGCCTTGGCCGCCGGGAAGGAGACCGCCTGATGAACACCACCGAGATCATTCCCGGCGTTACCCTGGGCGAACCGATCAACCTGTCCCGTCGCCGCTTCCTGGCCAGCACCGCGGTGGGCGCGCTGGTGATCGGCTTCGGCTTGCCGCTGGGCACCTCCCGCGTGCAAGCCGCGACCGGCGCGGCCGCTGAGCGTGGAACCCAGGTACCCGCCTTTTTGGAGATTCGCCCAGACGGCAGCGTGCGCCTGCTAAGCCCCTTCATGGAAGGCGGCCAAGGTACCCACACCGCCATGGCGCAGATCGTCGGTGAAGAATTGGATGCCGACCCGGCCACGTTCATCGTCGAAGCGGCCCCGCCCGGCGAAGCCTACGTGGTGATGGAAAATGGCATGCGCATCACCGGCGGCAGCATGTCGGTGCGCATGAGCTACCCGACCATGCGGCGCCTCGGCGCCCTCGCCCGCGCGATGCTGATGCAGGCCGGCGCCGCGCAACTGCGCGTACCGCTCAGCGAGCTGACCACACAGCCCGGTCGCGTGGTGCACGCCGCTTCCGGTCGCTCCCTGGGCTACGGCGAATTGGCAGGTGCCGCCCTGGATATGCCGGTGCCCGACCCGGCCAGCATCACCCTGCGCGACCCGAGCCAGTTCCGCTGGATCGGCAAGCCGGTCAAGCGCCTGGATGCCTATGACAAATCCACCGGCAAGGCGCAGTACACCATCGACCTGAAAATCGACGGCATGCTCCATGCCGCCGTCCAGCATGCGCCACGCCTGGGCATGACCGTGGGCAGCCTGCGCAACCAGGCGCAGGTGCAAGCCATGAAAGGCGTGCATTCGGTTTACACCCTGCCCGGCGCCGTAGCTGTGGTAGCTGAACGTTGGTGGCATGCCAAGCGGGCCGTCGAAGCCATCCAGGTGGAGTGGCTTGAAGCCGCCGCCGACTCCACCGTGCGGGCCATGCCAGCGGATTTCTCCAGCGACAAGTACCGCGACTTCCTCGCCGCCCAGCAGGGCCCGGCCCGCGATGACGAAAACGAAGGCGATGTGGCCGGTGCACTGGCCAGCGCCAAGACCCGCGTCGAAGCCACCTACCACAACCAGTACCTCAACCATGCCCAGTTGGAACCGCCTTCAGCCCTGGCACGCTTTAACCCCGACGGCACGCTGGAGGTGTGGCTGCCTAACCAGGCGCCGGATATGTTCCGTGCCGACATTGCCAAGCGCACCGGTCTGAGCATTGAGCAAGTCACCCTGCACTCGCCGCTGCTGGGCGGTTTTTTCGGCCGGCATTTCCTGTATGACTCGGCAAATCCTTACCCGCAGGCCATTGCGCTGGCCAAGGCGGTGGGCCGGCCGATCAAACTGATCTGGAGCCGTGAAGAAGAGTTCGTGCGCGATGTATTGCGCCCGGTCGCCGTGGTCAAGTTCCGCGCCGCGCTGGATGACAAAGGCCTGCCCGTCGCCATCGAAGCGGTGAGCGCCACCGAAGGCCCCACCGAAGCCATCGCCGGCAAACAGGGCGACGCCATCGACCCTACTGCCCTGGAAGGGTTGTCGGGCAAGAGCTACGCAATACCCAACAAACGCATCGCACAGATTTACGTCAAAGGCCCGGCCATGCTCGGTTATTGGCGCTCGGTGGGTAACTCGCTCAATGACTTTTTCTACGAAGCCTTCCTGGACGAACTGGCCGACAAAGGCGGCCATGATCCCTATGAACTGCGCCTGCACCTGCTGCGCGACAACCCGCGCCTGACCACCCTGCTGCAAGCGGCCGCCGAGCTTTCTGGCGGTTGGAAGCGTGGGCCCTACACCGCCGAAGACGGCACCCGCCGTGCACGCGGCGTAGCCATGGCCTCGCCGTTTGGCTCCCATGCAGCGGTGGTGGCCGAGGTGTCGATCGAGAACGGCCAGGTCAAGGTTCATCACATCTGGGAAGCGATTGACCCGGGCAGCATCGTCAACCCGGCGATTGTGCAAGCGCAGGTCAACGGTGCCGTGGCGTTGGGCCTGTCGCAAACCTTGTTGGAGGAAGCGGTATACGTGGATGGCAAGCCAAGGGCGCGCAACTACGACCTTTATCCGGTGCTGCCGCCTTCGCGTATGGCGCAGGTACACGTGAAGATCGTCGAAAGCGGAGAAAAAATGGGCGGTATCGGCGAACCGCCGTTGCCGGCTGTGGCCCCGGCCGTGGCGAATGCCGTGGCGCAGCTGACCGGCCAACGCATCCGCAGTCTGCCTTTGAGCCGTTACACCTTCAGCTAACCGACAGGGAATGCCCATGAATAACCGCCGATTCGCAAGAACCGCAGGGTGGCTGGTGCTGCCCTGCGTGGTCGCCGCCGGCCTGCTGGCCTGGTACGTCACTCGCGAGCCTGCCTCGCCTTTTGAGCAGCAACAGGCCACGAGTTTCGACCCCGCCTTGGTCAGTCGCGGCGAATACGTCGCGCGAGTGAGTGACTGCGTGGCCTGCCATAGCCTGGCCGGCAAGCAGCCATTCGCTGGTGGCCTGGAAATGGCCACACCGCTGGGGGCGATCCACGCCACCAACATCACCCCCGACCGCGAGCATGGCATCGGCACCTATAGCCTGGCCGACTTCGACCGCGCCGTACGCCACGGCGTAGCACCGGGTGGGCGACGACTCTACCCGGCCATGCCCTACCCGTCTTATGTGAAGCTCAGCGACGACGACATCCAGGCGCTGTACGCGTTTTTCATGAAAGGCGTGCAACCGGCCAACCAGCCTAATATCCCCAGCGACATTCCCTGGCCGCTCAACCTGCGTTGGCCCATCGCCCTGTGGAACGGTGTGTTTGCACCGACCGCGACCTATGCCGCCAAGCCCGGCAAGGACGCACTGTGGAACCGGGGCGCCTATATCGTCCAAGGCCCCGGCCACTGCGGCAGTTGCCACACGCCACGAGGGCTGGCGTTCAACGAAAAGGCCCTGGACGAATCCGGCGCGCCGTTCCTGGCCGGTGCCCTGCTCGACGGCTGGTACGCCCCCAGCCTGCGCCAGGACCACAACACCGGCCTGGGGCGCTGGAGTGAGGAACAGATCGTGCAGTTCCTCAAGACCGGTCGCAACCAGCATGCCGTGGTCTATGGCTCGATGACCGAAGCCTTCAACAACTCCACGCAGTTCATGCAGGACGATGACCTGGCCGCGATCGCTCGCTACCTCAAGTCACTGCCCGGCGACCCCCAGCGTGACGGCAGCCCCTGGCAATATCAGCCGGTAACGGCGCGCTCGGATGTCCCCGGTGCTCACACGTACGCCACCCGCTGCGCCTCCTGCCATGGGCTCGACGGCAAAGGCCAACCCGACTGGATGCCGCCTCTGGCCGGCGCTACCTCGGCCCTGGCCAAGGAAGATGCGTCCGCGATCAACATCACGCTCAATGGCTCACAGCGCGTGATCACCGCCGGCCTGCCGGATGCCTACCGCATGCCAGCGTTCCGGGAGCAATTGTCCGACTCGGAAATCGCCGACGTGCTGAGCTACGTGCGCGGTACCTGGGGCAACCACGGCGGTGCGGTCGATGCGAAGGCCGTGGGCAAGTTGCGTGGGCATACCGACCCGGCGAGCAGTAGCCCGATCATCCTGCATATGCGCTGATCGGTCGCGATCAACTGTGGGAGCTGGCTTGCCTGCGATGCAAACACCNGCCAGCTCCCACACTGGCCATGCATTGCCCACAAAATCAGCGCCTGGCACAGGTCCGCTGTGGGAGCGGGCTTGCCCGCGAAGGCGGACGGTCAGTCACTGCATCGTTAACTGAACCACCGCTATCGCAGGCAAGCCAGCTCCCACATTCGGCAATGAGCATCAATGATATAAGCGGCGGCTGGCAGGCCGCTCTATTTGCTCTCGTCCGCCTTGCCTTCCTGCATCTGCACCGACGACTGGGTGCCACTGTTGTTGTCTTTAGTGGCGTTGTCGGCGTTGTCAAAACAGCCGTGCAGCATGAATGCGCTGCACAGACCCAGGCACATATAGAGCTTCTTCATGAGGGTTCACCTGCTGGCGAGTGAGTGATATCCGCGTGACGACAGCAACATTCGTCCGCCCATGATCTATCTGTCTGGTACAGAGGCGCGTGCGTTCAAAAAACAGACCCTTGGCTGACGAATGGGGGCCGCGTATCAATCAAACGGGATCACCGAGATCTTGCCGTTGCGCTCAAGAATCGCGAAGCGGATCTGCTTGAGCTCGACAAGCCCTTGGGTGGACCGGGCCGCCTCAAGAATGTCACCCTCGTCCAGCCGCGCATGCTTGAGCCGTTTATGCAGCACCTGGCCCTGCTCGACCAGCACCGTCGGCCCGCCATCGAGCACCCGCGCGAACCAGGCTGAACGCTGCTTGGCCAGCGAGAAGCCAATGTCGATGGCAATCAGGGTAGCGATGACCAGCACGGCGTTGGTCATTGAGAAATCTTCGCCCAGCAACGCCTGCTGGGTGGCTTCGCCGATGACCATCAACAAAACCAGGTCAAAGGTGGTGAGCTCGGCCAGCGTGCGCCTGCCGGCAACTTTGAACAGCACCAGCAGCACCAGGTAAATCGCCACAGCCCGCAGTACAGAGTCCATGGTTGCCCCTCGGAACAGTGAATGGGAAACGACCGATTCATACGGATTAGGTGAGCACCGTGCCGCTCAGGTTCATTCTTTCGACGCGTCCCGGCCACCATCTAAAAAGATGATGGTTCCAGCGCCGCTGAATCGGTGAAATGATCGAAATTTCGGCAGCAACCCAGTTGATATCCGGGCGCTGGCAGCGGGTCACAGCTCTATATCGATCACGCTGAAGAAGGAATCCCTGTCATGAACGACTCACAACGCGCGTGGGAACTGGCCATGGTGCTGATTGCCAACGGTCGGATCCCCTTCGACCCCGCCAACCCGAGTGGGTCGGTGAAAATCCTTTCCAAGCATTTGCAAGCGCTCGAAGACGCACTGCGTGAACAGGCCACAGACGTCGCCACGCATGAGCGCCTGGGCAAGAACAACAGCCGCAGGCCCTCGTTGGTGTGTGCCGACTAGGCGTCAGGCTTTGGTTCGGCTACAGCCGATCCGACTCGGCAACTGACCCTGCCTGGCCTTCAGCGTGGCTTGCATCGCTTGCGGCAAGGTGCTCCAGAACGTCAGCCCCGAGCGCTCTTCGATGTGATCCACGGTGACCTGGTAATCGCAGAAGTCTGCGCCTTTGGGGGTTTCCTGGTTCATCACGAATGAGGCGTACAGACCCGTTTCCGGCGAACTGCCGACCACGATGATTTTCCAATAGCCACTGGGGATGGTGTGCACTTTGTTCGTGCCCGGCAACGAGCCGACAAAATGTTCATACAACGGGCCGGTAGCCACATACACCTGATCGACGCCTGGCTCCTTACTGAGGTTGCGCTCCTGGTCTTCCAGGCGCGCCCACGGCCCCTGGTTGAGCTCGGCCTTTTGCGGGGTGATGTTCGACAAGTAGTTGAGCGTTTGCCAATCGGCCACCCCGGCCATCGACGCAAGGTTGGCCTGATGCCCACGGTCGATTTTGAGCGCGACGTTGGCGCCGTTGTAATCCACCGGGTCCAGGGTTTCCCCGGCTGGAATATCCGGGTCGGTGCGCCAGTCACGGGAGCGCCCGCTGGCCGCGGTGGTCTTGGTGATCTTGTAGGACACCCAATTGGCAAACTTGGTCGAACCGTTGTTGTTCAACGTGTAGGCCTGGCGGTTCAACGTCACTGGGCTGCCGCCGGTGGGGCAACCAACTGCGCAGTTATCGAACTGCAAGGGTGGCGCAGGGAGGACGGCGGATTGGCGTGTGGGCGTGGTACAGGCGGCCATCAACGGGATCAACGAAAACGCCAGGTACTTGAGCGATGTGCTTCCTTGCATGGTGTTACTCCTTGGGATGTATCTGTTAAAAGACTGAATGGCCTCGGCCGATGCGCTTCCTGCGCAAGTCGAGATAACCATTGGAACACATAAAAATTTCTAAACAACGACCGCAACCAGGCCAACAAACGTAACCCCTTCGCACCCTGTAACTGTGCTATAGCGGGCGATAGCATCGCCTCATCAATGCACAAGGGACTGTCATCAAGCACGTGGGGGCAAATGTTCAAACAGAGGATGCTCCACGACCATGGCTGAATACCTTCTTCCTCCCGCTGCCCCACACTGGCTGATCCGCCAAGCCACCCCCGACGATGTGCATGCCTTGGTCGCACTGGATGCCTACGCAACCGAGCATGCCAGCCGTCGCGTGTTTATCTATGACGCCGTGGTTCGCCAGCAATGCTTGGTAGCCGCCGACGCTAACGTGTGCGCCGGCTACCTGGTGCTCACCCACGACTTTTTCAACCATGGGTTTATTGCGCTGGTGGTGGTTTCACCGCTGTACCAGCGCCAGGGCGTCGCCCTTCGTCTGCTGTCAGCGGCCGAAGCAGCCTGCAAGACGCCCAAGCTGTTCGCATCGACCAATGCCTCCAACGGCGCGTCCCAGGCCCTGCTGACGAAAGCCGGCTTTATTCCCAGCGGGCAGATCGAGAATCTGGACGATAACGACCCTGAACGTGTGTACGTCAGGTTCATTCGCTGACCTCCATAAGGTGCCTTCTGCGTGGCCAGGAACCTTTTCTCGAATGCACAATCTGTGGTTCACCCTTTTGAACCGATCGAGACCCTGCGCATGCTTGTGAAAAAAACCGTCCTCTGCCTGGCACTGCTAAGTGCCGGCTTCATCGCAGGCTATGCGGCCAAACCCACCCCGCAGCTGCAAGTCACCGCTGGCCAACTGATGGAGTGCGGCGAACTCATGATCCCGACGCTTGGGATGTGAGCCGCGCATACCCAGGTAAAAGCCGTTTCAGCCGCCCGAAGTCACGTCCGCAGGGTGCACGTTGAACCCATTGCGCCCCGCCGCCTTCGCACCGTAAAGCGCTGCATCGGCCGCCTCGACCAAACCCAACACCGGCTCCAGCCGTGAGCCCAGGCCCGTCGCAACGCCGATACTCACACTCACGCGCCCGAAGGGGCTGCCTGGGTGTGTGATGTTCTCCTGCTGTAGGCGCGAAAGAATGCGTTGCGCGACCACCGCAGCGCCTGCACTGTCAGTCGCGGGCATGATGACCGCCATTTCTTCTCCGCCATAGCGCGCCACCAGGTCCGAGGGCCGCCGCACGCACGTTTCCAATAACGTGCTGACCGCCTGCAAGCAAGCATCTCCCGCGACGTGACCAAAGGCATCGTTGAAGCGTTTGAAATGGTCGATATCGATCATCAGCAATGCCAGTGACGTACCCTCGCGCTGCGCCCGGCGCGCTTCCACCGCCAGCGTTTCGTCAAAACAGCGGCGGTTGGCGAGGCCGGTCAGCGCATCCTTTTTCGCTAATAGCGCCAATTGCCGATTGGAGTCGAGCAACTGTTGCTGGGCGACACGCAACGCCTCTTCCGCCGCCGTACGCCTGCGGATATCCAGGATCAGAAACCAGCCGATCAGCCCCGTCAGCCCCAACAGCCCCGCTACCACGACCGCTGACAGTGCCGCCTCGATGCGCCACGCCGCGAGGGCTTCGTGCTTGCCCAACGCGACCGTGGTGATCAGCGGCAGGGTTTCGCTTTTGCGAAAGGCATAGAGTCGCTCTACCCCGTCCAGGCTGGAGGTATAGGCCGCAGTGCCCACAGGCTGGTCGACGAGGTACTTGGAATAAATAGGCGAGGTGGAAAAGTTGCGGCCCATGTCCTGCTCGCGGAAGGGGTAACGCACCAGCAACGTGCCGTCGGCGTAGGACAGGCCGATGGCGCCCTCCTGGCCCACATCGAGTTTACCGAATACCCGCAGAAAGTTTTCCACCCCCAGGGTCACAGCGACCACGCCAGCGAAGTTGCCGGCCGCGTCGTTGAAACGGCGGCTGATGGTCACCACCCATTCATGGTTGGCGCGGCTTTGAATCGGCGGGCCAATAAAAGGTTCAGCGCTCGGATCGTCGCGATGGTGGATGAAATAGGCTCGATCACTGCTATTGGCGCCCTCCGGAATCGCACGATTGGAAGACAGCAGCCACCGGCCCTGATGATCATAAATGGTGATGCCGCTCAACTGCGGCATCAGCGGCTGCTGTAGGTTGATCAGCGTGCTGATGCGCTGGATTTGCACCGGGCCACTGCCTTCGGTTTCCAGGCGCTCAACCAGCCCCAGCAACAGCAACGAGCTTTGCCGCACGATGCCTTCGGTATAGGTGTTAAGGGCCTGGGTCAGGTTCAAGCCATGCACATCCACTTCCGCCAGCGCACGGTCGCGGGAAGACAGGACTTTCCAAATCGTCAGCGAAGTCAGGGAACAGCCGATCACCAACAGCAACAGCATCACAAGACGGGTATCACGCTTCACGTCAGCACCTTAAGGAAGTCCGGTTTCCGTTCCAGCCATCATTCGAACGTCGGTACTCACAGGGGCAACCGGTTCCAGAGTGCCAGCATACAAGCAGTCTGTGCGGGCTGCAGCAACAGAGTGTGCGGCTGAGCGCCGGCCAGAGGAGCCAGCGCCTTTAATGACCACTATCAAACAGGGTATTGAATGCTAAACCAATCGTTAAGGTCGCCATTAATTCAATATCAATCGACGCGACAAAACTTATACGAAGCGGCACTTCTTGAGCCTAGCTGTACAAGTTTCATCTACCACTCTACCGTTCATCGCCCTTTTTAAAAAATTTCAAAACATCTGCGCACTTGCCCCTATCAGAAAAGATGTCCGTTGCATAAACGGGCAACTAGCGAAACGACATTTCAAAACTGGGAGTATTGTTATGACGACGAGCAATAAAAACCCTGGAAACTTTGCCAATGATCGCGAAAAAGCATCACAGGCGGGAAAGAAAGGTGGACAGGCCTCTGGCGGCAACTTCGCCAACGACCGCGAGAAAGCCTCGGAAGCCGGGCGTAAAGGCGGCCAGAACAGTCATGGTGGTGGACGTAAGTCCTGACCACACGGGCAGTACCGCTGTTCCGTTCGTTAACAAAGGGCATTCATCATGCGTGCGTCCATTGATAATCAGCGCGGCGAGCCAGCTCGCAGGCCGATTGTAGAAGTGCAAACTAAAGCAAGGACTGGCCTGCGTTCTAATACGTCTGCGTGTTACGAACATCAGCAACTTGCTGAACAAGCCGAAGCCACGATAAGTGCATCTAAAACGCCACCCTTGTGTGAAAGGCACTTATAACCGTGCAGCTTGACTCACGCGCCTAAGTGCACGTTTCCAGCACAATCGAAGTGAACGTTACATTACCGACATAACGACGAGGTAACTGAACATGACTACTCAAGACAAGCAAGGCCAGATGAGCGTCAGCGAAGCCGGTAAAAAAGGCGGCGAAGCCACTTCTGCGTCCCATAACAAAGAGTTCTACCAGGAGATCGGCAGCAAAGGTGGCCAAAACAGTGGCGGGAACTTCAAGAATGATCCCGAGCGCGCCGCTGAAGCCGGCAGCAAAGGCGGCCAGAACAGCGGGGGCAATTTCAAGAATGACCCCGAACGCGCCGCCGAGGCGGGCAGCAAAGGCGGCCAGAACAGTGGCGGCAATTTTGCCAATGACCGTGAAAAAGCTTCCGAAGCCGGGCGTAAAGGTGGCGAACACAGCCACGGCGGCGGACGCAAAAGCTGATGTGCTTGATGCAGGGGAGCCATGCTCCCCTGCTTTCATTGATGAGGGACACCATGCCTTTACACATTATCAACTTCACCGCACCGGTCACCGCTTCTACGTGCAGCCAACTGATTGAAAAAGCCTCGTTGGCCGTACAACAAGATGCCCAGGGCCTGGTACTGAATATCGCCACCATGGGTGGTGAATGCAGCTACGGCTTTACGATGTACAACTTTTTATTGTCCCTGCCGATTCCGGTGCATACCCATAACCTCGGCACCGTGGAATCCATGGGCAATATCATCTTCCTGGCCGGTGAGCGCAGAACCGCCTGCAAGCACAGTAAATTCCTGTTCCACCCCTTCCACTGGCATGTGCAAGGCGCGGTTGACCACTCGCGCATGTCCGAATATGCGATGAGCCTCGATTACGACTTGCAGTTGTACGCACGCATCGTGGCCGAGCGCACCGCCGATGCTGTCGAAAAACTGGAGACCGAAAAGTACCTGATCGCCGCGCCACGCATTCTCGACCCGCAACAAGCGCTGACCGCCGGCTTGATCCATGGGATCGAACCTCCCGTGGTCAAGGCGGACTTCGTGAGCAGCTTCATTCACTCATAGCACCTTTTATTCAATAGGGGAGCCTCACAATGGACGAAGAAACGATCCGACTCACCGCGTACCGCATTTGGGAACAGCAAGGGAAGCCTGGCGGTCAGGATTTCGTGCACTGGTTACAAGCCAGGGAGGAGCTGACAACCCCGCCGAATGACGGCCTGGCAGGCTCGATAGCAAGTAGCGTCACCCCGCCCAACCCGGACCGATCAAAGCGCCAGGCGACCGCCGCCGGGCAAAAAACCCGCAGCAGAAAACCCAACTGCTGAACCCACAGAGCAGAGAGTGAGGACGCGCCTGTCGATAAACCTGCCAGGGTTCTAAAACATCGACAGCCGTCCAAGCGCCATCCCCTCCCCGCCGCCTCTCGATACTGGCATTAAAACATCAACTAATCGCTTGTTTGAATTCTTCCTCTTTAGCAGTTGAAAACGCCCACTTCTTAATCGAGAGTGGCCGTTCATTCAGGGAGGAATCGATGTGCCCCATCTACAAGCGAACCGAAGTTGCCTGCAATGTAAACAACCCTACGAATCGACGCTGGATGACCCCGACTTTCTAGTGTCGTCGGCCTCTGACATGCTCTGCCCAGCGTGCAAGCAACACTATGCAGCCGACCTTATGAAAGAGGCACTTCAACGCAGCGTGCAAAAGTTGTGCATGTTGCAGGAGCGACGCAAAAAACAGTAAACACTCGCCTCTCCCCTACCGCCACCCGCATGAACCCCGCCCATTAAAAACACATTCATTCGGGTGGCGGCGGCACATAGGGCTTTGCAATAAACGGGATACTCCCAGACGGGCGCCATCTTACATTCTCAAGACCGTAGCGCTCGGCCAGCGGTTTACTGATGCGTTTGATCTTTTCATTACGCGACCTGGGAATAATGCCAATTCCAGCATCGCAACAGGCCCAATGCCACGCCTCTGCGTTATTCATCACCTCCGCTCTTATAATGAAAGACTTAGGCTCGTGGTGGTATTCGTACTCGATGACATATAAAGAATTTTTCATAACCTCTCCTTCTGATTTTTTGTTATTTGCTCAGAACGAAGGTTCAGAAATTTTAATCTTTTAATGACGACGATCACGCACTTTCTGTCGCACTACCGTTCGTCGGCCTCGCATTAAAAAAATAAAACGGTTCATGCTTCTTCTGTTTCTTAATACTGAGTCTGTTCACTCCAGGCTCTTGGTAAAAACTCCTGTCTTGCCCGCATTCCGTGCGGGCTTTTTTATTCTGCCGCGACGCTACACCCTGTGGCGAGGGAGCTTGCTCCCGTGACGGCCTGGCAGCCGACGCTTGTCTAACTGACGCACCGAGGTCCAAGCTTGCCTGTCGGACCAAAATCCTCGTCGGCTGTCAGGCCGTCATCGCAGGCAAGCCAGCTCCCACATTCAAGATCGCGGAGCCACTCAATCGTCGTCGTGCACGTGAGCGTCAGCACAGGGCAGTCGGCCGGACTCACCTCCGGCAATCCGTTCCGCCTGATCAATACCGCGTTTGAGCGCGTCATTCACCGTCCATTCGGCACCCGGCAACTGCTTGATGCGTTCAACCACACATTGTCCCGTCGCGGTATAAACACAGAGCAGCACTTCAATATCAGCATCGTCCCGCTCTCGGGCCCTGACTTCGATATGGCAGCCGTTTTCGACTTCCCGGGTGAAGCATTTTTCTTCCAGTGCTTTTGAGACCCAGGCTTTATAGGTGTTGCCACGTAAAAACATAGCGCTTCTCCAAAACCGTTAGTGGGGTTGGCCATCAACTAACGACTGAAATCCCTAACCAGAATTCAGACTTTCTGCAAGGCCACCTCCATCATGCACCGATAAAAACCCTTTACCGTTTCGCCTGTTAAACCGTTCGTCAGGCGAGGAAACAAATTGTTAAACCAACCCATCGGGCTCTATTCAAAATGTTCGGGAGCGCGGCGAAATGCGCCCTGCAGAGCGGCAGAAAAAGCCAATAGAACCGGACAGTAGACGCACTTTATCTACTGACGGCAGCTTATTGCCGAATGTTTATCACCTGATGGTTCCTGATGTTAACAAGCGCTTCGCTTAGTTAACGCGCGAGCACAGATTCGGCACAGCAAAACGCAAGTTTCCAATACAGGAGCAAGGCATGAAACGAGCGATGGGTTATTGCCTGGTCACTATCACCAGCCTCTTCTTACTCACCAGTTGCAACCTGGTGGTATTCAACCCCAAGGGGCAAGTAGCAACCGATGAGCGCGACCTGATTATTCTCGCTACGGGCCTGATGCTGCTGGTGGTCGTTCCGGTGATTGTGATGATGTTTGTCTTCGCCTACCGCTACCGCGCCACCAATAAAAAAGCGCGTTACTCCCCCCGCTGGGCCAGTTCACACAAAATCGAAGCGGTGGTATGGGGCGTTCCCCTGCTGATCATCATCGTCCTGGGGTGGGTGACCTGGGAGACCACCCACGCACTCGACCCCTATCGCCCGCTGGAGTCAGACACCCCGCCGATCAATGTGCAGGTGGTGGCCACCGACTGGAAATGGCTGTTTATCTACCCTGACCTGGGCATCGCCAGCGTCAACGAACTGGCCCTGCCGGTGCACACGCCGGTGAGTTTCACCGTCACCTCCGACGCGGCCATGACCTCGTTCTTTATTCCCGCACTCGGCGGGCAGATCTACGCCATGGCCGGCATGCAGACCAAGTTGCACCTGATCGCCAACGAAACCGGTGAGTTCAGAGGGATTGCCGCCAACTACAACGGCCCCGGTTTTTCCGACATGCATTTCACCACGCTGTCCCTGAGCACTGCCGACTTTCAAACCTGGGTGACAAAGGTCAAGGGCGCGGCCACCTCTCTGGATCACAGCACTTACGCGCAATTGGCCAAGCCGACCCTCAAGCACCCAGTGACCTATTACTCGGCGGTACAGGAGCGCTTGTTCCTGGACATCGTCGATAAATACGGGGGCATGAACAAGGCCAATAAACCCCGGCGCTCGCCATTGAGCGACGCTGCACAACGCACCGATCAACACCCAAGTCTGCTGGCTGAGGAGCGGTAACCATGTTCGGAAAACTGTCGTGGGACGCGATCCCAACCACTGAACCCATTGTGATGTACACCCTGGCCGTCGTCGGCCTGATCGGGGTGGCGCTGGTGGGCTCGATCACCTGGAAACGCAAGTGGGGTTATTTGTGGCGCGAGTGGTTCACCTCGGTGGACCACAAGAAGATCGGTTGCATGTACATCATCGTCGCCCTGGTGATGCTGCTGCGCGGGTTTTCTGATGCGATCATGATGCGCACCCAACAAGCCATGGCCGCCAGCGGCGGGCCGGGTTACCTGCCGCCGGAACATTACGACCAGATCTTCACCGCCCACGGCGTGATCATGATCTTCTTCATGGCCATGCCCTTCGTCGTCGGTTTGATGAACATCGTCGTGCCGTTGCAGATCGGCGCTCGCGATGTGGCTTATCCGTTTCTCAACGCCCTGAGTTTCTGGCTGTTCGTGGTGGGTGCGGCGCTGGTGAATATTTCGCTGGGGGTTGGTGAGTTCGCGCGCACCGGCTGGGTCGCGTATCCGCCGTTATCCGAGCTGGGCTACAGCCCCGGCGTCGGCGTGGATTACTACATCTGGTCATTGCAGATATCCGGTATCGGCACGCTGCTCACGGGGGTGAATTTCTTCGTCACCATCCTGAAGATGCGCACCGAAGGCATGACGCTGTTCAAGATGCCGGTGTTCACCTGGAATGCGCTGTGCACGTCGGTGCTGATTCTGGCGGCATTCCCGATCCTCACCGCCACCCTGCTGATGCTTACCCTGGACCGCTATCTGGGCATGCATTTTTTCACCAACGAGGCCGGCGGCAACCCGATGATGTACGTGAACCTCATCTGGGCCTGGGGGCATCCGGAGGTGTACATCCTGATCCTGCCCGCGTTCGGGGTGTTTTCCGAGATTGCCGCCACCTTCAGCAGCAAGCGGCTGTTCGGCTACGTGTCGCTGGTATGGGCGACCATCGCGATCACCGTGTTGTCGTTCATCGTGTGGCTGCATCACTTTTTCACCATGGGCGCGGGGGGCAACGTCAACGCGTTCTTCGGCATCATGACGATGATCATCGCGGTGCCGACCGGGGTGAAAATCTTCACCTGGTTGTTCACCATGTACCGCGGCCGCGTGCGCTTCGAAACGCCCATGCTGTGGACCCTGGGCTTTATCGTGACCTTCAGCATCGGCGGCATGACCGGGGTGCTGCTGGCGGTGCCCGGGGCCGATTTCCTGCTGCACAACAGCCTGTTCCTGATCGCGCACTTTCACAACGTGATCATCGGTGGCGCGGTGTTCGGCTATATGGCCGGCCTGACGTATTGGTTCCCCAAGGCGTTCGGTTTCCGCTTGAACGACAAGCTGGGCCGCATCGCCTTCTGGTGCTGGCTGGTGGGCTTTTATTTCGCGTTCATGCCCTCCTACGTGCTGGGTTTCATGGGCATGACGCGCCGTCTCAATCATTTCGACAACCCCGAGTGGCGGCCCTGGCTGCTGCTGGAGCTGGTGGGGGTGGCAATCATCCTCTGCGGCGTGGCGGCGCAAGCCTTGCAATTGTTTGTCAGCATCCGCAACCGTCATCAATACCGCGACCGCACCGGCGATCCGTGGGACGGGCGCACCCTGGAATGGGCCACCGCGTCTCCCCCGCCGCTGTACAACTTCGCCGAGCAGCCCAAGGTCAATGACCTGGACGCGTACTGGGGCATGAAGGAGCGCGGCGTCAGCACCCTGAGCCACACCGACTATCGCAGCATCCATATGCCGCGCAATACCGCGTCGGGCTTGGTCATCAGCCTGTTTGCGCTGGTCTGCAGCTTTGCGTTGGTGTGGCACATCTGGTGGTTGGCGGCGTTCGGCCTGGTGGCCTCGGTGGTCGCGTTCGTGGTGCGCAGCTACGACGAAGACACCGATTACTTCGTGCCCGCCCAGGAAGTCGCGCGCATCGAAACGGCCCGTCTCAAAGACCTGGCGGAGGCTTGACCCATGTCCAATATCGTTATGGAAAAAGACATTGCCCATACCCACGAACAAGGGCATGAAGACGCCGGTTCCCTGAGCCTGTTCGGGTTCTGGATCTACCTGATGACCGACTGCATCCTGTTCGCGACCTTGTTCGCCGGCTACGCCGTATTGCGCGACAGCGTGGCGGGCGGGCCGTCGAGCATGGATATTTTCGAACTGCCCTATGTGCTGGCCGAAACCATGCTGCTGCTGTTGAGCAGTATCACCTACGGCTACGCCATGCTCGCCATGAACCACGGCAAGCAACGCGATGTGCTGCGCTGGCTGGGGCTCACGTTCGTGTTGGGCGCGGGCTTTATCGCCATGGAGATCAACGAATTCCACCACCTGATCGAAGAAGGCTACGGGCCGGACCGCAGCGGCTTCCTGACGGCCTTCTTCACCCTCGTGGGCACCCACGGCGCGCACGTGTTCACCGGGCTGATCTGGATGGCGGTGCTGATGGTCCAGGTCAAGCAACGCGGCCTGACCAGCACCAACGCCACCCGGCTCAGTTGCCTGAGCCTGTTCTGGCACTTTTTGGACGTGGTGTGGATCTGCGTCTTTACCGTGGTCTATCTGTTGGGGGTGGTGTGACATGTACAAGCAAAGCTCGCTTCACAGCAGTGCCGGTACCAGCCATGGCAGCAGTCGCTCCTATCTGGTCGGGTTCCTGGTGTCAGTACTGCTCACCCTGATTCCGTTCGCCCTGGTGATGTTCCCGTCACTGCCGCGCACCGTCACCGCCTGGTTGGTAGTGGCGTTGGGCGCGATACAAATCGTGGTCCACCTCAAGTTCTTCCTGCACCTGGACACGGCCGAAGAACAACGCTGGAACCTGATTGCGCTGATTTTCTCGGCGGTCATCATTCTTCTGTTGGTGGGGCTTTCGTTATGGATCATGGGCAGTATTCATCACAACATGCTGGCGCACTGAAACACTGGCGGGGGCTGTTCAATACCGCTATCGAGCTCACCAAGCCGGGTATTATTGTCGGTAACCTGGCGTCGGTGCTGGGCGGTTACCTGCTCGCCGCCAGCGGGCATGTAGCCTCGGTGACGCACGGGCTTGCCACACTGCTCGGCACGGCCCTGGTGATCGGTTGCGGCTGTGTCATCAACAACTGCATTGACCGCGACATCGACCGGCGCATGGTACGCACTTGTCATCGGCCATTGGCACTGCGCACCATCAGAGTGTCCACTGCCGCAGGCTATGGGATCGTCCTGGGCACCTGCGGTTTTGGCTTGCTGTGGGCCGGCAGCAATGCGCTGGCGTGTGGGCTGGCGATGGTCGGGCTGGTGATCTATGCGGGGGTCTACACCTACTGGCTCAAGCGACGCTCCCACTGGGCCACCTTGATCGGCAGCCTCTCCGGGGCGATGCCGCCGGTGATCGGCTATTGCGCGGTCACCGGGCGGTTTGACCTCACGGCCATGCTACTGATCGCGGTGTTCTGTTGTTGGCAGATGCCGCATTCACACGCCATCACCGTGATGCGCCGCGAGGATTTCCGCGCCGCAGGTCTGCCACTGTTGAGCCTGGCCCAAGCCCATCGGCAGATCCAGGCGTACATGCTGGCCTTCCTCGCCAGCGCCCTGATGCTAGGCGCGGTGGCGCAGATGGCGGCGTTGTATTTTGTGGTGATGCTCGGGCTGGGGAGTTATTGGCTAACCCTCGCGGCCAGCGGTACACGCCTCGCTGACCCGACCGGCTGGGCACGCAGGATATTCGGGTTTTCGATTGTGTTGGTGCTGGCGCTTGACCTGGCGCTGGCGGTGCTGAGGTAGCTTTGTGGGCGGCGCCCTCGAGGGATGCAATGCTCAAAGCAACGAAGATCAACTGTGGGAGCTGGCTTGCCCGCGAAGACGTCGGCCCACCCAACATTGATGTTGACTGACCCGCCGCTATCGCAGGCAAGCCAGCTCCCACAGGGGATTGCGCTTAACTGACTGGCATTGGGGCAAGCCCGCTCCCACATTTGGGGCACAGTGGCCTGCTCGATCAGGCATCGAGCACCGCCCGGATTTTGCGCGGCAAATCAGCAGGCTGATACGGCTTGGGAATCAACTCGAACTCATGCACCTCTATCTCCGCGCGGGCCAATGCGTCTTTCGCATAGCCGGTAGTCAGCAAGATCCTGATGTGCGGATACAAGCGCGACACCTCCCGCGCCAACGCCGCGCCATTCATCGCGCCGGGCATGATCAAGTCACTGAACACCAGGTCATACGTCGCCTGCTTGAGCATGCCCAACGCCTCGGCGGCATTGAGGGCGATGTCCGTGTGGTAACCGTAGTCAGACAGAATGACCTGCGCCAACTCGGCCACCTCGGGCCGGTCCTCCACGATCAGGATGCGTTCGTTACCTTGCGGTGAGATGGCTGTGGGGGGCTGCTCGACCCACAGCTGGCTGTCATCTGCAGGAAAGTACAAGCGAATCGTCGTACCGATGCCCGGGTCTGAATGAATCCGCGCCGTACCGCCCGATTGCTTGACGAAGCCATACACCATCGACAACCCCAGGCCCGAGCCCTGGCCTTCTTCCTTGGTGGTGAAGAACGGCTGCATGACTTTGTCCTGAATACCTGCGTCGATGCCGTTGCCGTTATCCGAGACCGAAATGCTCACGTAACAGCCCTCGGTCAACCCATCCCGCTCGGCACCGACATCGCCCGGCACCTGGACGTTGCAGGTCTGGACGGTTACCGCTGGGTCCGCACGCCCGCGCAAAGCATCCTGGGCATTCGATAACAGGTGCTGCACTGCCAGCTCCGCCTGGACAGGGTCGATGCGGCAGTTCCACAGATCTTCGGCAAGTTCTACATGCAACTCGACGCCCTGCAGCGCACGTGCCATGAATTCGGGGCGGCTGAGCAAGCTGTTCAAGTTGATCACCCGACTGTCGAGCCGTTGCTTGCGCGAAAACGCCAGCAACTGCTGGGTCAGGGTCTGAGCTTTTTCCGCCGCTGCCCTGGCACGGCTGGCACTGTTGACGATGCGCTGCGGATCGCTACCGGGGCGCTTGGCGCTCTGCTGGATCAAGTCGAGATAACCCATCATCACTTGCAGCAGGTTATTGAAGTCATGGGCAATGCCACCGGTCAGTTGCCCCAGCGCTTCCAGGTCTTGTGCGCGACGCACGCGCTGTTCGGCATCGTGACGCCGGCTCACGTCCAGCTGCGATGCGAAAAAATACACCAGTTGCCCACGTTCGTTGAACAACGGCGAAATGAACAGCTCGTTCCAGAAGGTCGAGCCATCCTTGCGGTAGTTGAGCACCTCGACACAGGCCTCATGGTGCTGCTCAACCGCGCGCTGCACCTGGTGCAGCGCGTTTTTGTCGGTTTGAGGCCCCTGCAAGAACCTGCAATTACGTCCGATCACTTCGTCCAGTTCAAAGCCTGTCAGGGTCAGGAACGCCTGGTTGGCAAAGATGATCGGATTATCAGGCCCCGCGGGGTCGGTCACGATCATTGCACTGTGGCTGGCTTGCATGGCCGCAAAGAACAGGTCTTTGCGGCTGGCAGACAGCATTGCCAATTCCATACCGTCGACCACAGGCTTCTTCTTTGTCGCCAAGGTTCACCTCCAGATACGTGGTACGTGTTCCATGGACCGTGAAAACGCTGCGCAGTGCCATCTTGTGCCGAGCGGACGCGGCGCCCCCCAAGGGCACCGCACGTGTCATTAACGCTTGGCTTGTGTGTCAGGCGCCTCAGAGCGTTGCAAAAACGCTTGCGTAAGCTCTGGCAAGTGCTCGAGCAACCACTGAGCCATGGCGACTTCCTGGGGTAGAATCTTTTCGCACGCCGCTTGTGTCTCGGCGTCGCCCGCTGCCTTCGCGGCCGCGATGAGCACCGTGTAGCTGGCCACTTCCATATTTTCAAACACGTAGCCGGCCATCGCGCCCTTGATCACCTCGTCACTCATCAGCGAGCCACCGACCGCCTGACCGAAAGCCATCAGCTTGCCGCCCACGTCTTTAAGGGTCGAAGCACTGCCTCCCAAACGCGTCAGGCATTCGTCAATCAGTTGCTGCTGCCCAAGGGTTTCCTCAATGTGCTCGTCGATTCGCGCCTTTAGTTGGGGGTAATTCTCCAGGCGCTCGGACTGTGCCTTGAGCATTTTCTCGGCCTGTTGCTCCATCGCATGGGCATCACGTAGCCAGTCGAGCAGGTTTTCCTGTGGGGTTGCCATGTCGTTGTCCTCGTCAAGAAAGTCGAAAGCACCGCACGCCCTTCAGCGTGCGGCTGTTCTCAATCAAAGGTCGGGCTTGGGCTTGAGGCCCGCCCCCAGGTCAGCGCCGGTGGTGGGGTCGCTGGTGGGGTCCGAGAGCGTGCGGATTTTCATCGCGCTCAGCACCGCTTCATCGTCGGCGTCCAACTGCACGCTGGCGGTGCCGTCACCGCCATCGACCGCCGGTTGTGGGTTTTCCACAAACTCCCAACCGTCACCCTGGTTCCAGGGCCCGCGCAGGTTCTCCGCGCCTTGGGACATGTTGAAGTACACCTGGGTGAACTCCGGTTTGCCCGGCAACTTGCCCTGGGGAAAATTCGGCTGGATCGCATGCAGCGCTTTTTCGAAGGATATCTGGTGAGCGATTTCCCGCGTCATCAAAAAACCCAGCGCATCTTTTACACCCGGGTCATCGGTGACGTTCATCAACCGCTCATAGACAATTTTGGCCCGGGCTTCGGCGGCGATATTCGAGCGCATGTCTGCGGTGGGTTCACCAATAGTGTCGATGTAGGCGGCGGTCCACGGCACGCCGGCAGAGTTGGTCAAAGGCGAACCCGCCCCGTACAGCAGGCTGGTGATATGCGAGTCATTGCCGGCGCCATTGAGGGCACGATACAACTCGCCCTCCTCTTCCACGCCTTCGGCCATTCGCCCCTTGGCGCCCTTGTTGAGCATGACGATGATGGAGCCGACGATCTCCAGATGGCTGAGTTCTTCGGTGGCGATGTCCATCAGCAAATCTTTGCGCCCCGGATCGTCTTCCGCCAAGGCTTGGGTGAAGTAACGGGACGCGGCGGCCAACTCACCTTGGGCGCCGCCAAACTGCTCGAGCAAAAGGTTGGCCAGGCCCGGATTGGGCTCGGCGACGCGGACGGTGTATTGAAGTCGCTTGTTATGTAGAAACATGAACAAATCTCCTCAGGCTTACGGAAAAAGGCGCCCTGCTGGAATGCGCGCCTACCTTGCATGGGAAGTGGCCTGCGCGTGGAAAATTTCAAAATAAACCGACGCCTCACGACCAGCGGTAATGCGCTGCAGGCCAAGCGAAACGGCACTTGTAGCGCAGTTCTCTCAATCGGCGCCGTGGTTTTCCGACTCGGGCACGGCGTCGATGCCGGGCGTACCGTTGGCGGGCTTGATGCTGGCGTCAGCGGGCGTTGCGGCGCTGTCGGGATGGTCCCAATCGGTGGTCGCGTTGGGGTCTTCGTCGCGCCCGGCAGTGCCGATGACGCAACCGTCTTCATTGGGTGCGTCTGGTTGCTCAAGCGGCCGGTACTGTGGGTTGGATGGGTTGTGTTTCATGGCTGAAAAGCTCCCGTTCACAGGTTAGGAACCTCGTTGGAACCACACCCTTTTTTGGAGTGCGAGGAAAAAGACGAATGGCAGGACCGTTAACTA
Source organism: Pseudomonas sp. 22072 (assembly GCF_052046095.1). Classification (NCBI taxonomy): domain Bacteria; kingdom Pseudomonadati; phylum Pseudomonadota; class Gammaproteobacteria; order Pseudomonadales; family Pseudomonadaceae; genus Pseudomonas; species Pseudomonas sp. 22072. Next base: position 109,967 of record NZ_JBQEQE010000012.1, on the reverse strand, counting down.
AACCAGCAGTTTCGATTTGATTAATATCAAAGCGCTGGCCGGCAATAAAAGTTATACGAAGCGGCGCATCAACCAAGTTTCTGTATAACTTTTTCAGCGAAATTACCGTTCGTCGCCGGTTAGAAAAATCGGTAAAACATTTTTCAAAAAGCCAATATCGGAATAAGTGTCCGTTGCGAAACGGCCAACTAACGAAACGCAAACTTAGCGACTGGAGAACTATCATGACTACAGGTAATAAAAACCCGGGCAACTTTGCCAATGATCGCGAAAAAGCCTCCGAAGCCGGTAAAAAAGGCGGCCAGGCGTCGGGCGGCAACTTCGCCAACGACCGTGAAAAGGCCTCTGAAGCAGGTCGCAAGGGTGGCCAGCACAGCCACGGCGGCGGTCGGAAGTCGGGTTCTTGAGTAACGGTAGGAGGGGCAGCCTGGCTGCCCCTTCAAACCCAATAGTTTGAACAGGCTACACCTTATAATCCCCCCCCCCCTCATCCTGCCCGCTTGATTTAACAACGAGCGAACCTTCAGCCCAAGTTTCAAGTAGAGGCTTTCGACGCAAAGTTGTGGACGACCCTTCTTACAAAGCCATCACCTTGCCAGTATCTACGCCCCGTCATTATGAGCTAGCCTTACCGCGCTGAGTCCTTTATGCGGTGAACTCATGGATACGTTAACGAAAGCCGAAATCGAAACGGCCCTTTCCGCTCGCCTTCCCAAGTGCGCGGTCAAGTGCGCGCTCAACGCAGACGGCAGCCTTTCAGTCACTGTAACGGCGCACGGTATGGACCAATTCACCATCGCGAACATCAACCGCGCCCACTACCACGGTGTTTCGGGGATCAACCGGCTTGTGCGGGAAATACGTGAAGAAATGGTCATCGCCAGACAGTCTTTCTGGCTGTCATCGGTGGGGTAACAGATATGCCAGACGCTACTGACGCAACGCTGCAACCGGTCAACATTCAATACCTGCATGACACGCTGTTCGGTGTGAACACGCTCGCCAGCGAATGCATGGGGCAACTTGTGCGCACTGCGCCCGGCGTGCAGTTGCGGCTTGCACCGCCATGGCCAAAGCTATTGCCGAAGGCCCACTGGATTAGCTTTGAATGGAATGGTCAGGCCTATCGTGGCGTGGTGCAGGAGGCTGAATCCTTGACCAACGGCGACTTGCTGATGGACATCGAACCGCAGCCGTAAACGCGCACACTTGGCAGCATTAGGCGCGTTCACCGACCATCGCCCGTTGGTGAAAATGCGGCAGCCATTTCAATGCATGAAGAGACGCGGCCAACTGCACCTGCTCACGAGAACCCATAAAGCGTTCCTTGCGACTGAACACACTCAGTGCCCCGCCGTTTCGATAGGCCCAGGCAAAACAGACAGTGCCTGGGGGAATGCCATCAATTCCATCCGGCCCCAGCAGGCCAGTGGTGGCGACCGCCACATCAGCGGGGCTGTCGCGCAGCGCGCCTTGGGCCATTTCCTGGGCGACCTCACAGCTGGTGAGATTGAAGGTATCGATGGTATAGCGACGCACGTTCAACAGCCGCTGTTTCGCTTCTGGCGAATACACCACGTACCCGCTTTCGATCCACGAACCGCTGCCGTCGACCTGCGAAAGCAAGGTGATGATCTTGCCTGCGGTACACGACTCCGCCGTCGTGATGACCAACTGATGGTGCTTGAGGTATTCAACGATAGAAGCAGCGACCGACATGCTGAGTGCTCCTGTGCAAGAGGGATTTGCTCATTGATTTTTGTCAAAAAAAACGATTTGTAAAAAAGAATTTCGAAATTCTGCTGGGGTCTACAGAGGAACATCCCCCAGGAGACAGCACCATGAAGTTCGCGAAATTCTGCCAAAAACTCTCCAACCAGGCGGGCAGCTCAAAAACCTTTCTGACAGCCGTCAGCTTGATTGCTGTTTGGGCGCTCACCGGGCCTTACTTTCATTACAACGACACCTGGCAGTTAATCATCAACACCTCCACTACCATCATCACCTTCCTGATGGTGTTCCTGATCCAGAATACCCAGAACCGCGACAACGATATTCTTCATCTGAAACTGGACGAGCTGATTCGTGCCACCAAAGAAGCTCACAATGCGGCGTTGAGCCTGGATAAGCTTGGGTCGCGTGAGTTGCAAAAATTGCGCGAGCAATACAGCAAGCTGGGGCAACCCAATGCGGCCGATGAAATCAGGCAGGAGACAGATTCTCCAAGCGGCCCAATCTGAGCCCCACGCCGGTCAGCGTACCTTGCACCGTCTATCAGGCTGCAAGGTACTCGGCCAATGTCTCGGCACAGGCCTGCACCGCCCCATCCAGAATCAATTCATAACCATGGGTATTTTCCGTTGGAATGGCCAGGCAGCCGGCGCGGGCACAGGTCCCGTTACTCATGACCGCACTGGCATCCGAAGCGAAATCCACCAACAGCGCATATTGGGGGCTGTAGCCGCAGCGCTCTGCGGCAGCCGCCAGGTCGTTGACCACCGCCCGGGTGTAATAGCCTTTCTGGTCCCCCGTATTGATGATCGGGTCGACGGCCAGGCGCGTGCCGTATTCCTGCATGACCGGCCCCACCTCCACCGCGATGGTGGTGTCGCCGGGTAGCGTCGACGCGGCATACATTGCCCCGGCATTGCACTCCTCTTCGAGCGTGGTGAATACCAGATAGACATCCCTGGCCAACGCCTCCCGGCGCGAAGCCAGCAGCTGGGCTGTATGCAGAACGGCAGCAATCGGGGCGCGGTCATCCAGAAAATGCGCGGCAATGGCATCGCCCACTTGGAAGGGCTCACGCCAATGACGGCTCAGCACCACACGGCTTCCTGGCCGAATGCCGTGCTCGCCTAATGCCTGGGCAGTGCATCGCGTGATCACATGAACGTCGTTCCAGTGCACATCGCCCGAGAGCACATCAGCCCCTTGTGCCGTATTACTGGTGGCGTGCATCGAGCCAAAGGACAGCACGCCAGGAAGGATGCGTGTGTCCCCCAGGATATCCACCGGGCACACGCCAAAGTTGACCGGGTTGGCCCCACCCAGCGCCGTCACCCGCAACGTGCCATCCGCCTCGACGCGTTTAACCACCATGGCGATTTCATCCATATGTGCCATGACTTTAACCGCACCGGCAGGCTCGGCATCGCTGTGCTTGCCCTTGATCAAACCCACCACATTACCCGCCTGATCGACCCAGGCCTCATCGCACAACGGCGTCAGGCTTTCCAGGCAAATGGCGCGCACCTCGTCTTCCTGACCGCCCGGCCCGCGTGCCCGGAGCAATTGGGTAAGCAGCGTCGACGCTGGATTTTCAGTCTTGTGCATGGGATGAACACCTCACTGGCAGGTAAGCAATTGCGCTGTCAGCGCCTCTATAAAAAACGACCTGATGAATGAGTGAGTGTTCAACTCAAAGCATTTTGAACGCCCCGTACGCGCGTCTTTCCAACGAGAACAGGATCAGCCCTGACGCAGATCCTCGAACGTGACCATACCGGCAACAGGAGGCAGCCGACCATGACTGACACCCCAACCCATCGAGTGACAAAATCCCTATCCGCCGCAGTTGCGCTGTCCCTGCTCAGCGCCTGCGCTGGCAACAACTCACCTTCGAATGTCGAGGCACCTGGGAAGCCGACAACACCTTCGACCCGAACGCTGGAAGCCGGCGCCGCCCTGCTGCAATCACGCCCACCGATTGATGCCCTGAACGCCTACCTGGACGGTTTTCACTTCTACAACGGCCATCCCGATGTGCAAATGGAAGCCCATCACTACTGCGCAATCCTCAACGAGGAGGTCATCCAGTGTGTGATCTACGACGGCAACCGCAAGGATGCGAAGTTGATGGGCGTGGAGTACATCATCAGCGAGGCGCAGTTCAACACGTTGCCCGCGCCTGAAAAGGCGCTGTGGCACAGCCATGTGCATGAAGTGAAGTCAGGGCAACTGGTCGCGCCGGGAATTCCTGAGGTGGCGGAACATGCGCTGATGGAGAAGCTGGTGCACACCTACGGCAAGACCTGGCACACCTGGCATACCGATCTGGATAAACGCCTCCCGTTAGGCGTGCCTCAGCTGATGATGGGCTTTACCGCCGACGGCCAGGCTGACCCGCGTATGGTCGCCGAACGCGATAAACGACTGGGCATCGACAGTGCCGACAAGAAAAAGACGCGCGCCGATATCCCCGCGCCGCCCATCGCCCCTGGGGCGGACGCGTGGCGCCAGGGCACGGTTATCCAGATCGCCGACCCGACCCTGAAGGCCCATCAACATTGACACCGCCATTCAGTCATTTGGATTGAACGATCATTTGCGGGCCTTTCTCTACCCAAGACCAGCCAAAGGAGGATGTCATGATGATTGATACCGCAACCGGAATGAGGCCTGGCGAGCGATACGCCGTGGAAAACCTGGAGCGCACACCGAACTTCAGCGGTTTTTTCCTGGACGGAAAGTACTACCTGGGCCCTGAATTGATGACGGCCGTCGGATGGCTTGAAGGCCAGACGTTTATCTATGATGAGCTCGACGCCACAGGCGAACCGGTGTTTCCCGACCGCGTCGCTGGCACCGTCGAAAACCTGACCCTGATACTGACTGACGGTACCCGCCTGCAACTGCACCCGGTGCCCGTCCACGTGCCCGAGGATTCGCCTGGCGTCATGCAGGCCAAGGGGAAACTGCACGGCAAGACCGTGGTGATCACCGGCGCCTCCAGTGGCATTGGTCGCGCGGCTGCTCACGCCTTTGCCGAGCAAAGTACCCGCTTGATATTGGCGGCCCGAGATGAAAAAGCCTTGGAAGAGGTGGTCGAGGAATGCGCTGCGCGTGGCGCCGAGGCCATCGCCGTTAAAACCGATGTAACCCAGGGCGACCAGATGCGCGCCCTTGCCGAACAGGCGGCGGCCTTCGGCAATGGCCGCATCGATATCTGGATCAACAACGCCGGAGTAGGCGCCGTCGGCAGTTTCGAGGACACGCCGCTGGAAGCCCACGAACAGGTGCTGCAAACCGACCTGCTCGGGTACCTGCGCGGCGCCCATGTGGTGTGGCCCTATTTCAAAGCCCAGCACCGCGGCATTCTGATCAACACCTTGTCGCTGGGCAGTTGGGTAGCCCAGCCCTATGCCGTCGCCTACTCGGCCAGTAAATACGGCCTGCGCGGCCTGACTGAAGCACTGCGTGGCGAGCTGACTGATTACCCCGATATTCATGTGTGCGACATCTATCCCGCCGTGATGGACACACCGGGCTTTCGCGATGGCGGCAATTTTACCGGCCACACCTTGACGCCACCGCCACCGGTCTACGACCCACATAAAGTCGCGCAAGCGATGGTGGCCTGTGCGCTGCAACCGAGGGACAGCACCACGGTAGGCAGCGCTGCCACCGTGGCCCGCGTCGCGCATTTTTTGCTGCCCGGCTTTGCCCGGTTATCCGGTTGGCTCACCCGCCTCGGCCTGGAGCGCAGCCCGCGCGCCGTGACCTCTACGGGCAACCTCTACACCCCGGCAAGCGGCGAACGTCGTGTCGAAGGCGGCTGGCGGCAAACCCGCCGTACGCCCTATGGGATGGTTGCAATAGGCGCAGCGCTGCTAGTGGGCGGCGTTGTCGTTGCGCGCAAATATTCGGCTCGTCACAAATGAAAACGGGGCAAATCCCGAATACCAGCCAGTCAAGCACAACTCCTCTGTGGGAGCGGGGGGGGGGGGGGGGGGGGGGGGGGGGGGGGGGGGGGGGGGGGGGGGGGGGGGGGGGGGGGGGGGGGGGG
>NZ_JBQEQE010000012.1:4594-104129 GCF_052046095.1 Pseudomonas sp. 22072 | reverse complement strand
CAATGTTTAATGGACGGACGTCTTCGCGAGCAAGCCCGCTCCCACATTTGATCTTCGTTGTTCCCTTTACATGAGGTAACCCAGCATGTCTTACGACTACCAAGGTATTGCCAGTGTCATCACTGCCTCGCGCCATCTTGGAACACCCTCAGATGAACGCCTTAACGAATCAAAAAACATTCAAATGACCAGTAGCGGTAAACCGACCATCGCGCGCCTGGACTTTGACACGCCAATGGATTGGCCTGGCAATCCCAACTTTATCACCGTCAATTTGCCCGACGGATCCTCCGTCAGCGGTGTCATCGCCGAACTGCAACGCCCGGCCGATGGGCCTGGATGGGTAACCTTTACGGTAGATGATTAGGCCTCATCCATGCCCTGCGCCCAGTCATCGAATTGTCGGACAACTTATTTGAATTTTTTTTGACGTCAAATATCTGTAGTTCATGAGTATCAAGGAGGCCTCATGAAACACAACGACCTTTTCACTATCGAGTACCAGCTGCACGGCGAGCCCAAGTCCTTCATCGTGCGCGCACCGCGCATGGACAATGCCGAGGCTTGGCATTGGGCCAGTTGTGACGCTGGTGTGGCGGTCATCCCCAAATTTGGGCAACACACGTTCAAGCGTGTGTCCAAACCGATGGCGGAGAAATACGGCATTACCCAGGTGCGCTGGAGTGGCGCGGCACAGATTCAATGGGCGGAGGGCCTCAGAGGATGAACAGTCAGACTCTTGGTTACACAACTACAAACAGGCGGGACGACGAGGTCACGCGAAACGCCGAGATGTTCTTCGAAGCAGATCGATTGGACGCGTTGGCGTACGAGATCATTGAGTCCTACAGCGGCGATGCGCAGACGTGGGCGCGGTTTACCGAGGCGAAGAAACGTGCGGATGCGCAGCGTACGGTGGCCTATCGAGAGTGGATGCGAATTCATCGTTCCAAGCGGAAATAACGTCAGCCTGTGGGAGCTGGCTTGCCTGCGATAGCGGCCTGACAACCCATCAGGATGTCAGGCCGAGTGTATATCCCCTCGCGTTCACGCCCCTGACTCAGGGTCTGTCGAAGGCCCTCCAGGGGCGACACCGCCTTGCTCCTGTGCCTGTTGCCCGCCTGCCGGCGCCTGCGATTTATCATTTCGCTTAGCCGCCGGCGGGCGCACCTTGCGCTCAGAAGGATTCGGTTCGTGGTGCTTCGAGGCTTCGCTCATACCGCCCTCCTCAATCACTGATCAAAGTATCGGCTTGCCACCCGTCACGCCGTAGCGTTCGCCGGAGATGTAGCTGCCTTCATCCGACGCCAGCAGCACATAGATCGGTGCCACTTCCACTGGCTGGCCTGGGCGTCCCAATGGGGTGTTGCCGCCAAAGTTTTTCACCATGTCCGGCGTCATCGTCGAGACGATCAACGGCGTCCAGATAGGCCCGGGTGCCACGCTGTTGACGCGAATCCCCCGCTCGCCGAGCATCTGCGCCAGGCCGGCGGTAAAGTTGGCAATCGCGCCTTTGGTGGCCGCATAGGGCAACAGGCTGGGGTTGGGCATATCGGAGTTGACCGAGCTGGTGTTGATGATCGAACTGCCTTCGGCCATATGAGGCAGCGCGGCCTTGCAGATGCGGAACATCGCGGTGATGTTGACGTTGAAGGTTTTCACCCAGTCCTCGTCGGGGATGTCTTCCAGCGATTGATAGGTCATCTGGAACGCTGCGTTGTTGACCAGCACATCGATGCGGCCGAACTTCTCCACGGTGTCGTTGACGATGGCCGTGCACTGCGCCGCATCGCCCAGGTCGCCGGGCAGTAACAGGCATTGACGACCCGCCGCCTCGACCCAGCGTGCGGTCTCCTTGGCGTCTTCATGTTCATCCAGATACGACACCGCCACGTCCGCGCCTTCACGTGCGAAGGCAATGGCCACGGCCCGTCCGATGCCGCTGTCGGCCCCGGTGACCAAGGCGATTTTATTGGCGAGCCGGCCCGAGCCTTGGTATGACTGCTCACCGCAATCGGGCATCGGGTCCATCTTGCGCTGCTCACCGGGTACGGGCTGTTGCTGGGCGTTGAAGGGTGGTTTTGGGTAGCTGTTCATCAGAACGTCTCCTGGGTGGGTTTCTCTTTGCGAGGGTTCGCCAGGAAGCGAAGTTCAGACGGATTTTCAGAAAATCGGATAACCGTGCAACCGCGATGGCCACTCGTCAGTTTGATTAAACCTTCCGCAGGTTGCGTGCCTCAACCGGCAGTAAGTGGTCCGTCGAATGACCGGGTGGCTTCAAGGCTTTTTTTGTTGGCAGCAGGTTTTCAGCTATATTTCACTGTCGGTTCAGCCCTCGCCCTCGTTGTTCAAGTTCTTCCCTCTACACCCGTCTTCCTGTGCGCCGTTATCCAAGGTTGGTATTTATGAAGTCTGCCCCCCCGCGGTCCCCCAACGTTCCGCAACGCAAAGATCTGACCCCCAGCAACTTGAATTTCCCGGTGGTGGGTATTGGCGCGTCGGCGGGCGGGCTGCAAGCAGTGAAAGCGTTCTTCGAGCACATGCCCAGAGACTGCGGCATGGCCTTTGTGGTGATCCTGCATCTTTCGCCCGACCATCAAAGTGTGGCGGGCAAGATCATTCAGGAAACGACCCGCATGCCGGTGTCGCAGGTCAATGACGCCACGCCCATCGAAAAGAATCACGTGTACGTCATCTCGCCAGCACAGCTCTTGAAGATGAATGATGGCTACCTCGCGGTCTCACCTTCCGTGCGCGAAGGTGGACCGCACATTGCCATCGACCTGTTTTTTCGCGACCTGGCAGACACCCATAAAGAACGCGCGTTTTGCCTGATCCTGTCTGGTACCGGCTCAGACGGTGCGGTGGGGCTGTCGCGGATCAAAGAGCAAGGCGGTATCACCCTGGTACAGGCGCCGGAAGACGCCGAGTACGATGGCATGCCGCTGGCGGCCATCGAAACCCAGATGGTCGACCTGGTGCTGCCGGTGGTGGAAATGCCGCAAAAGCTGCTGGAACTGTGGCGCAATGCCCAGTCGATTGTGCTGCCCACCGCCAACGACCCTGAGATCAAGACCACCCCACCCAGTACCGAACGCGATGCCGCCGTGGCCGAGCAGCTGTTGCTGGATATTCTGATCCAGTTGCGCGCCAGTACCGGGCATGACTTCAAGCATTACAAGCGCGCCACGGTGTTACGTCGTATCGAGCGGCGCTTGCAGGTCACGGCCCAACCCGACCTCGCCACCTATTACAACTTCCTCCAGGCCAACCCGGACGAAACCAAGGCTTTGCTGGGCGACATGCTGATTGGCGTGACCAACTTCTTTCGCGACCGCGAGGCCTTCGAAGCGCTTGAGCGAGACGTAATCCCCAACCTGGTGAAGTCACTGGAAGACAGCGTGCCGCACCGTGAGGAAGTGCGTATCTGGTCGGCAGGATGCTCCACCGGCGAAGAGGCCTACAGCCTGGCGATGCTGGTGGCCGAGCAACTGGCGCTGGACGCCAGCGGTGCAAAGATGCAGGTGTTTGCCACTGATATTGATGAGCGGGCCATTACCCATGGCCGCAACGGCGTGTACCCCGAAGCGATCATCACCGACGTACCGCCTCAACGGTTGCGCCAGTACTTTGCCAAGGAGAAGAACCAGCACTACCGGGTGCGCAAGGAAATTCGCGAAAAGGTACTGTTCGCCAAGCACAGCCTGTTGGCCGACCCACCGTTTTCGCAGATCGACCTGATCGTGTGCCGCAACCTGTTGATCTACCTGGACCGCGAAGTGCAACGCGACATCCTGCAAATGTTCCACTTCGCGTTGCGCCCCGGAGGTTACCTGTTTCTCGGCTCCTCGGAGTCGGCCGACGGCTGCCTGGACCTGTTTGTACCGGTGGACAAGCGCAACCGCATTTTCAGGGTGCGTGCCGGCTCGTCCGCCGTGCGTCGCGCCCCGACCATGCCGCGAGGCGGCTACCTGCGCCCGAGCGCCACGACGCTGGCGATTGAAACCAAGGCGCCCAGCAAGGTCTCGTTCGCGGACATCCATCTGCGCGCTCTGGAAAAAGCCGCGCCGCCCAGCGTTATCGTGAATATGCAGGCCGATATCCTGCACATGAGCGAAGGCGCAGGTCGATTCCTGCGCTACGTGGCCGGCGAGGTGACGCACAACCTGCTGACGTTGGTGCATCCCGATTTACGCCTCGATATCCGCACCACCTTGTTTCAGGTCCAGCAATCGAATAGCCCGGTGTCTTCGCGCAAGATCCGCATCCAACGCGAGCAAGGCCCCTTCCTGGTGGACATCAGCGCCCGCCCCTACCGCGATGAAGCGACCGAAAACGACTACGTGCTGGTGATCTTCCAGGAAACCGCCGTCGACCCACAGCTGCCCGACATCGACACCGTCAGCCAGGCCGAAAACGCGATCATGAGCAACCTGGAGCGCGAGCTGCAACGCACCAAGTTGCACCTGCAGGACACCATCGAACAGGCGGAAGTCTCCAGCGAGGAACTCAAGGCCTCCAACGAAGAAATGCAGGCCGTCAACGAAGAACTGCGCTCGGCCACCGAGGAGTTGGAAACCAGCAAGGAAGAGTTGCAGTCGATCAACGAAGAATTGCTGACCGTCAATTTCGAGCTCAAGACCAAGGTGGAAGAGACGGACAAGGTCAACGACTACCTGACCAACCTGATCGCGTCCACCGACATCGCCACGGTCTTTGTCGACCGCAACATGCGCATCCGTTGGTTCACGCCACGGGCCACGGATATTTTCAGTATGTTGCCGGTGGACACCGGACGCTCATTGCTGGACATCACCCACCGCCTCAATTACCCGCAAATGACCGAAGACGCCGCCACCGTGTTTGAGTCCCTGAGCTTGATCGAGCGGGAAATCAGCAGCAACGACGACCGCTGGTACATTGCGCGGTTGCTGCCTTACCGCTCCAGTGAAGACCACATTGATGGCACCGTGCTGACCTTCATTGATATCACCAAGCGGCGTCAGGCCGAAGAGGAACTGCGCCTGGGCGAGGAGCGCATGCGTCTGGTTGCCGAGAGCACCCACGACTTTGCCATCATCATCCTCGATGACCACGGCGCCATCACCGACTGGAACACCGGTGCCGAACTGATCTTCGGCTACACCAAGGACGAGGTGCTGGGCGCTTACTACGACCTGATTTTCTCCCCGGAAGACCGCTCCGCTGGCGTGCCGGAGAGCGAACTGCGCACCGCCCGCGAACATGGGCGTGGCGAAGATGAACGCTGGCATGTGCGCAAGGATGGCAGCCGTTTCTATTGCAGTGGCGAGGTGACGCAGCTCAAGAGCGACAGCTTGCGCGGCTACGTCAAGATTGCCCGCGACCTTACCGGCCACAAACGCACCCAGGACGAACAGAATCAGCGCTTGAAGGAAACCCAGACCAAAAGCCATCTCAAGGATGAGTTCTTCGCGGTGATGTCCCACGAACTCAAGCATCCGTTGAACCTGATCCAGCTGAACGCCGAACTGTTGCGGCGCTTGCCAGCCACCAAGGTCGCGGGCCCGGCCATCAAGGCGGTCAATACCATCTGCGAAGCGGTGTCCAGCCAGGCGCGGATCATTGACGACCTGCTGGATGTCGCCCGGGTTCGCACGGGCAAACTGAAGCTGAAAAAGCAACCGATCGACCTGATTCGCACCCTCAAGGACATTCACAGCGTGGTCCTTGCCGACGGTCATCGTCGCCAGGTCAGCCTTCAGACACCTTCGGTGCCGGGCCCGTTGATCGTTGACGTAGACCCCACGCGCATCGAGCAAGTGATCTGGAACCTGGTCAACAACGCCCTGAAATTCACCCCCGAAGACGGCCAGGTGCAGTTGGTGGTCAGCCGCTCGGACGGGCGCGCGCAACTGGACGTCATCGACAGCGGCGCGGGCCTGGCCCAAGAAAGCCTGGAAGAAATCTTCGACCTGTTCGGGCAAGCGGAAAACCAGCACCAGACTCACCAGCGCGAAGGCCTGGGGATTGGCTTGTCGTTGGTGCGGCAGCTGGTGGAGGCCCACGGCGGTTCGGTGAGCGTGCATTCGCGAGGGTTGGGCTTCGGTTGCACCTTTTCGATCTGGTTGCCGCTGTGCGAACAGCAGGATCATCTGCTGGATAGCGGCGCTACCCAGAACGAAGATCAGCGCCTCAATGACCTCAAGGTTTTACTGGTCGATGATTCAGCGGAGGTGCTGGAGGTACTGAACATGCTGCTGGAAATGGAAGGCGCCCAAGTGAGCGCCTTCAGCGACCCGTTAAGCGCACTTGAAACAGCCCGGGATGCCCAGTACGACGTGATTATTTCGGACATCGGCATGCCTAAAATGAATGGCCATGAGCTGATGCAGAAGCTGCGCAAAGTAAGCCACCTTCGACAGGCTCCCGCCATCGCCTTAACGGGCTATGGCGCTGGCAATGACCAGAAAAAGGCGACTGAATCGGGCTTTAATGCGCATGTCAGCAAACCCGTGGGCCATGACTCGTTGATCTCCTTGATCGAAAAACTGTGCCGCTCACGCCGTTAGGGTTTGGGCTGACGGTCAAGGGTAGATGAACTGAGAGAAGCGCACGGACGCCCCTGTTGGTCGCGACACCTGGGTATCCACGCTGCCCACCGTGTCGCTGCGCAAGGTCAGGTACAACACGGCCTGGCCGGCGCTGTCACTCAGCATCCAGACGCTTACACCCTCCCCGGCCGCCCTGGCCTTGAGCGGCTGCGGCTGGAGCATCTCGATATTGAAACCGCGCAGCAGCTCACCGCTCAACTCGACCTCCAGGGGTTCTTGGGCCTTGCCTTGCACATGAATCACCAGCCCATCGGAGGCGCCATTGCGCAAAAAGCGTTGGTACTCCACGCGCAACTGCCCATCGGCACTGCGCACTTCGCGGGTGCTCAGCGGCCCGCTGGAAAACAGGCCCGCCAGGCTCAGCCCCATCAGCACCAGCAGCGCGTACCAACCCACCCTTTCAAAGCGCCAGACCTTGCGCTGCAAGGCCATATCTTCCGGTACCGGGTAGTTGCGGCTCTGTAAGTCGTCGGGGTCTGGGTTGTTCATAGCGCGGCCCGGACTCAGCCCTTGCTGTGCTCGGGAGAAGACGGCCCCTTGGTAACACCCCTTGGGCCGGCAATCGCCCATATCGCGGCGCCCAGGAACGGCAGTACCACGACGACAGCACTCCAGCCTGCCTTGCTGGCCGATGCGTTATCGCTGCGCCAGATGCTGTTGATGATCCACGCGTCGAGCAGTACGAGGATCACTGCCAGGCCTATCCAGAAGTAAGTGGTTTGCATGATGCACCTCCAGGTTATGTAACTTTTGGTGCGCAGGCGCAGGCAGGGTTCATTATTTTTGGGCTTTCTGCCTGGCGCTTGGTTTGCCGCCATCATGCGGACAACTTCGCCGATCCATTCAGGAACGAACCGCTTTAAACAAGACAAGCTGAAACGTATCAGCCGTGGAAAAAGCACGAATTATGCACAAGTGCATTTTTAACCTTGACCCATAGCGGCGAGTCCTCTAAATTCAAATAACTGTATATAAATACAGTATTTTGAATCCCTTCATGGACGAGGCTTACTATGAAAAGCACCCCTTCGAAATTTGGCAAAACACCCCATCAACCCAGCCTGTGGACCCGCGCCGATGCGCTCAAAGTCCATGCGGACGACCCCACCACCACCCAGCCGCTGGTCAGTGCGAACTTCCCGGTATTGAGTGACGAGGTTTTTATCTGGGACACCATGCCGCTGCGTGATATCGACGGCAACATCACCTCCGTCGACGGCTGGTCGGTGATCTTCACCCTCACTGCGGATCGCCATCCGAACGACCCGCAATACCTCGATCAGAATGGTAACTACGACGTCATCCGCGACTGGAACGATCGCCATGGCCGGGCAAAGATGTACTACTGGTTCTCCCGCACCGGCAAAGACTGGAAACTCGGCGGCCGGGTAATGGCTGAAGGGGTTTCGCCCACCGTGCGCGAATGGGCTGGCACACCGATCCTGCTGAACGAACAAGGCGAAGTGGACCTGTACTACACCGCCGTCACGCCCGGCGCGACCATCGTCAAGGTGCGTGGCCGCGTGGTGACCACCGAGCACGGCGTCAGCCTGGTGGGCTTCGAGAAGGTCAAGCCGCTGTTCGAGGCGGACGGCAAGATGTACCAGACCGAAGCGCAAAACGCCTTCTGGGGCTTTCGCGATCCATGGCCATTCCGCGACCCGAAAGACGGCAAGCTGTACATGCTGTTCGAAGGCAACGTGGCCGGCGAGCGCGGTTCGCACAAGGTCGGTAAAGCCGAAATCGGCGACGTGCCACCCGGCTATGAAGAGGTCGGCAACTCGCGCTTCCAGACCGCCTGCGTCGGGATCGCCGTGGCCCGCGACGAAGACGGCGACGACTGGGAAATGCTCCCACCGCTGCTGACCGCGGTCGGCGTCAACGACCAGACCGAACGCCCGCACTTCGTGTTCCAGGACGGCAAGTACTACCTGTTCACCATCAGCCACACCTTCACCTACGCCGACGGTGTAACCGGCCCGGACGGGGTGTACGGTTTCGTCGCCGATTCGCTGTTCGGCCCGTATGTGCCGTTGAACGGCTCTGGCCTGGTACTGGGCAACCCGTCCTCCCAACCGTTCCAGACCTACTCGCACTGCGTCATGCCCAACGGCCTGGTGACCTCCTTTATCGACAGCGTACCGACTGACGACACCGGCACGCAGATCCGTATCGGGGGCACCGAGGCACCGACGGTGGGTATCAAGATCAAAGGGCAGCAAACGTTCGTAGTCGCCGAGTATGACTACGGCTACATCCCGCCGATGCTCGACGTCACGCTCAAGTAAACGGAGGCTGTAAGACAACGGGTTTGAATTCGATGACAAACCCGTAGTGGATAGCATCGAGATATCCCGTCTGATGCAACTTACCCCACCTCACTGGCTACAAGGATGTCGCCAGTGAGGTGGGGTGCGCCGCACCTGTGGCGAGGGAGCTTGCTCCCGTAGCGGTCTGACAGCAGACGCTGATCTCACTGACACGCCGCGATCCAAATGTGGGGAGTAAGGTAGATACGCCTAGGCTGACAAGCCGTCACGGGAGCAAGCTCCCTCGCCACAGATCCAGCGTCACATCACCGTTGCTTGGAGATTCAGGAAATATAAATCCCCGCCCCATTCAACTGAGTCATATTCACGCCAACCAACGTCACAGAATTGTCCCCGAAGGACAGCAGCGCGTTGTCCTCGAACATCGAGACATGGGAGCGATAATCGTATTGCTGTCCCAAGTCAGGGATACCCATGAACACCAGCTTATCGCTGGCCTGGTACCCCTCGACCCGGTCATTACCAAAGAGGCCGTTGAACAGGAAGGTATTGCTGCCACCGCCCGACACCATCAGGTCATTGCCCGCCCCGCCAACGAACACGTTATTGCCCTGCCCACCGATCAAATGATCGTCGCCGCCCATACCAAATAACCACTCCCCTGCTGCATGAGCGGTGAGAACGTTATCCTGTACATCGCCGTTGACTGAGGGCACGTAGTGCGTCAAGGCTGTTCCGGCCAGCAGGCCTTGGCCGGTTACGGTATAGGTGATGTCGTGAGAACCCCACGGAATTGAATTCCACAGTATGTAGGACGTCTCCTTACTCACCAGCGCGCCGATATCCCGAGTCATACTGATACCACCATAGGCGTCGTTGACGTACAGCGTGCCATCGCCATCATTGGCAAAGCTGAAGCCGGCCAGTGGTTTTTGGAGTTCGAAGACGTTATCGCCCTGCCCGCCCAGCAGGATGTTGTAGCCACCGTCATCGCGAAAACGATCATCACCGGCCCCGCCTTCCAGGAAGTCATTGCCGGCCCCGCCCTTGAGCAGGTCGTTGCCCTCGGTGCCGAGGATGAAGGTATTGCCGGTGTGTTTTTCAGCGTAGCGGTTCAGATCTTCTACCCAGGTGGTTCCACGCGCAGCCTCTGTAAGGCTGGAAACCACGATGGTCGAGTCCTTGTCGGTCAAGTCATAGAACTGCGAGGACGCGATGCGCCCCAGGCCTTGGATATAACCGTCCAGGGAGTGGGCCTTGGCGACGCCCCAATTGAGGCTATTGGGTAAATGCGCCGAGAACGATGCGTAATTATCGGTAAAGCTGACGAGGTTGTTCGCGGCCGAATCCCAGCCCCTGTCGTTACCCCAGAAGAGCGCCGAGGTGTTGATGCCGTTTCCATCAATGGCTTTGAACACCGGATCGTTCTCGTAGCCGATATTCAATACCTGAGTGTCACCTGAACGTTGGGTAGGTGAAGCGAAGGTCACATAGTGAGCGTCCTGGTAGAAGCCGCCCCAATAATCGGGGCTCAAGGCCGCCAGGCTGTTGGCCCCGAGCGCGCCGAGGCTATGGCCGGTGACCAGGATATCCTTACCGCTCAGCCCCTGGCTCGCGGCATAACGGGCGACGTTCTCGAACAAGGCGCTGAAGGCGAACTTGGCATAATTGGCGGCGTATCCAGGTAGTGCAGCGGCTGCCAGGTCGCTGGCCACGTCACCCGCGCCATCCCAGGTCAAGCCAAAGGACGTGCCACGAAAGGCAATGCCCATGGCAATCAGCCTGCCACCCCCATCGTACTGCCCGAGAGTCTCGACGTTTGCCGAAGGGGCCAAGGCAGTCTCGCCCCAAAAGGTGCCTTGCTTGTCGACGTTCTGCGTCACGCCCAACGCTTGCGCACCAATGGGCGCCCAGCCACCGGTGGCCAGGGGTTTGCCGGTGGAGTCATAAGCGTACTCGGACAACGCCAAGGCGTTGTCCAGCAGCGCTTTGGCTTGCTCGCCCCTCATGCTCTTGTAATCGAAAACGCCCATGCCCTTCGCCCCTTTCAAATGACTATCAGATGGCGATCAGTTCGCACAGCCGGGGTCGATTGAGTGCGCGGCGCTGGGGAGTGTCAAGGGTTACCTAGAAATTCAATAATGCTCATCAAATCACCCTCTCATCCGTGCGCAGGTGCATGCCGTCGATCAACGTGTGTTCTCAATCACCCAATAGTCGGCTGTGTCGACGTTGATGTAACTACCCTTCTCGATGCGTCTGTGCCTGGTCGGCGTCAGTCAGGTCGCTGGCAAAGGTATGCACCTGCAGGCCCGCTCGCTCGCACTCGCGTTGCGCCTGTTCCAGCCGCACTTGCGACCTTGAAACGATCGCCGCTCGGGCGCTTTCACCGGCGAATGCCCGGGCGCATGCCAGGCCAATCCCCGAGCTGCCGCCCGCGACCACAACCAGGCGTTCTTGCAGAGACAGATCCTTTCGGGCAGTACCTCCGTCAGGTGTTTTTTTTCAGTTGCACGAGGTAACGCTCCACTTCCCCCGATAACCAATGGGAGAACTCGCGTTGTTTATCTTCCGAACTTTCCCTGGGTGGCCACACCAGCCAATAGGGGTACGCGTACGGTGCACTGACGTCACACAGCTGGATCAGTTCGCCCCGCTCGACAGCGTCATGCACCAGGCTGCGCCGCTCCAGCGTGATGCCTTGCCCCAGGCGAACGGCTTCCAGCACCAGGTTGGAGTCATTGCTGCATAAACCCTTGCGCTCGCTGCCCATCTCGACACCTGCAGCCTCGCACCAGGACAACCAGGACTCAGTGTTGTAGATGATGGTGCTGTCGACCACCTCCTGCGGCGTCTGTGGCAGGCGCCCACCATTGAAATGAGGGGCGGCAACCACAACGACTTCATCATGAAACAACAGCTTTTGCTCGACGCCCTCCCAATCCCCCTTGCCCATGCGGATGCCGATATCCACTGACTCCTGATGCAGATTGGAGATGGTCAAGCTGGCTTGCAGACGAATGCTGATATCAGGGTAAAGCTGCTGAAAACCCGGTAGTCGCGGTAACAGCCAGGACCGGCCGAACGACGGCAGAACCGCTACCACCAACTCCCCCATCTTGGGCAGTGCCTGGATCAATCGGGTGGCCTCGGCGATGTCGCCCAGCGCTTTGCGGATCTGCAACGCATACAGGCGCCCATCCTCGCTGACTCGCAAGCCGCGCCCTTCGCGCACGAATAGCGTCAACCCCACAATTTCCTCCAGCACCTTGATCTGCTGGCTGATAGCAGAATGCGTGACGTGCAACTCCTTGGCAGCAAGGGTGACGCTCCCCAATCTGGAAGTGGCTTCGAAACTGCGCAGGCAGGTCAATGGAGGAAATGCACTCATGTAAGCTCAGCTAACCTGTTCTGGTAAAAATTATCGATATTTTGAGGGCTTTACCAACGTTAAAGTAACCTCAAATTAACAATTCCTGCCAGCCACGGGCGTCTTTGCGTTCCACCGTCACCTCGAGAACAGCGGAGCGTCTTCGATGAAAACCACCCTCATGGAACCAAGCCTCCGGACCACCCGCCTCAACCAGGCCCCGCAGGTATTACTGACGAAAATGAGCCAGGGGCGCCATGCCCTGAAATGGCTGGTGACCAAGGATCAACTACTCTCCTTCTGGCTGGAGCAGCAGGCCTATGTGATCGCGCTGAAGGGCCGCCATTGGATGACGTCCCAAGGCATTGATGTCTGCCTGGAACAAGGGACTTTCACCTGCCTTGCGCCGGGCCTGATACTGCTGGAAGGCGAAGGGGAAATTGCGCTGTACCTGGCCGACCACGAGGCCACCCCCCGCGCCTGGGGGCTGCTGTTCAACCTGTACAAGTACCTCAAGCATCCCCACTGCACGTTGAAAATTACCCTGACGTAAATGGAGGTTTCATGAAACTGGTCGGCATGCTGGACTCGCCTTACGTGCGCCGCGTAGCAATTTCCCTGGATCTTTACGGCGTCGACTTTGAGCATCAGCCACTTTCGGTATTCAGCACCTACGAACAATTTGCCAGCATCAACCCGGTGGTAAAAGCGCCCAGCCTGGTGCTGGACGATTCAACCGTACTGATGGACTCAAGCCTGATTCTCGATTACTTCGAAGCGTCGGCCCCGATTGATAGAAAGCTGTTGCCACAGCAAGCCAGCGCGCGCGTCCAAGACCTGCAGTTGATTGGCCTCGCCCTTGCTGCCTGTGAGAAAACCGTACAGATCGTGTACGAACATAACCTGCGCCCCGCAGAAAAACTCCACGAGCCCTGGCTCGACCGAGTAACCGGCCAGTTGCTGGCCGCCTACTCAGCCTTGGAAAAACGCCTGGCCCATGCGCCGGATGCAGGCTTGACCCAAGGTGCCATCAGCGCAGCAGTGGCCTGGTCGTTCAGCCAGTTCACAGTGGCCTCAGTGATTAACGCCGAGGCCTTCCCGCACCTGCAGCGCCATGCTGGGAGGCTCGAGGAACACCCGGCCTTCAAGCGATACCCCATCGCATAAGCCCCCTGCAACGTACCGCGAGCCGGCACCTGCCGGCTCTTTGCCCTGCGCTCACATGAACGGCCTCTATGTACACCGTCTTTTTCTCACCCACCGCCAATGGCTATAAAATGCTGCTGATGCTGGAGGCCTTGGCGGTCAGTTATGACATCTGCCACATCCATCTCGCCGGCGATGAACAACACCTTCCCGCGTATCTGCAGGTGAACCCGCACGCCAAAATCTCGGTGCTGCTGGACAACGACAACCAGCAAGTGGTGGTGGAGTCTGCCGCGGTGCTTCTATACCTGGCGGAAAAACACGCACGTTTTGGCGGCACATCGCCCGTACAACGCTGGCAAGTGATGCAGTGACTGATCTGGCAAGTCAGCAGCCTGGGGCCGATGACTGGGCAGAGTTACCACTTCCATCATCAGTTGCCCCAACCCGATGGGTACTCGGCTACGCGCTATCTGAACCAGACCCACACATTGTGGTTTTGGTTGATTGCGTAAGGCACCTGGCTGAACTTATCCGCGGTCGGCGTCGCAAAGCGGTCGCTCAGCAGTTGTTGCTCATGCGCCAATACATTGATCGCAAAGCCCTGCGCCGCAATCGGTAGCAGCGTCGCAGAGCCCTATAACTGCTTGGGTTGTAGCCGATTTCCGTCAGCCCCAGCACGGTCCACCGTAGCTTGCGTCTCGATTTCCTCCAGGTGATTGTCGGGCTCTTTACGCGCTTCTAGACTCCGCCGCCGTGGGGCAAGTCCCTTTCCCATCATGATTCCCACAGGCGGCACGGCGCAGATTTTTTTGCCGCCGCCATTCGCAAGGAGAATTTCCTGGGCGGCGCTGGACTGAACTCAAAGCCGCGACCTCCAGAGGCCGTCTGGTCAACTGCTCGACGGTCAATAACCCGAATCACTGCATCCTGTCCATCACCATGGATCAGGACAGGAAGGTTGTCGGGTTTGAGGCCGATGCAGGCGAACCGCTGCTGCCCAGTGGTTACCAGTCAGTCAAATTTGGGCCGCCTTCGCTCTCTACGTTGATGCTGGCGAACAAAAAACGAAGCCTACCAACGTCATTTTCACCAACAAAGGATCGTCCTCGACAATGAAACCCGTCATCGTCGCCATCGCCCTACCGCTCTTTGCAGGCTGCGTCACGCCGAAATATTGGGAAGCTACCGGCGGCAACCCGTCCGATGGGCTGGTCCAACTCTCCTACGTACATACGCCATTCGAGCTCGGCCAAATCCGGGAATCCCAAGGTTTGGCGATCGCCACGGGGCGCTGCCAGTTTTGGGACTACGCACGCGCAGAACGCGAAGGTGCGGAGAAATCCGTGTGCCGAACGATGGGGCAATTTCATTGCCTGGAAACCACCGTGACTCAGGATTATCGGTGCCAAATGTGACATCCACCCAAAGCGCAACGAGGCAGTTTGGAAAACCGAATCAAAGGTGCAATGCGGGCGTGGACTCGCGAACGCCATGGACAGAAGGGACCCGGACACGCAGCGCAATCAGCAACGCAGCCAGCAGCATCAGCACCGCTGCCGCTATGAATACGCCCGCGCTGCCACCGAGGCTGAACACTGCACCGCCAGCGGCGGCGCCCGTGGCGATGGCGGACTGCACAGATGCCACCACCATGCCCCCGGCGCTTTCCGCCTGATCAGGTACCGCGCTGGCGACCCAGTTCGACCACGCTACCGGCACACCGCCGAAGGCCAAGCCCCATATTGCCAGCAGTACTGCCTGCATCGGCAACGAGGGTGGCAACAGCACCAACGCCAGTGCTGCAACCCCGACCAGCGCAGGCATTAACACCAGAGTGGCCAGCGGGTGGTGCTCCAGCAGCCTGCCAGCCAACAGCGTGCCGAAGAAGTTCGCCACACCGAACCCCAGCAACATCAGCGACAGCCCTTGCGGGCCGATGCCGGTAGTGCCTTCCAGGAATGGCCGAACATAGGTGAACATCGCAAAGTGACCGCTATGCACCAGCACACAACCGAACATCCCCATGGCGATGCCCGGGCGCTGCAACACTTCGAAAACGGTGCGCAGACGTGTCGGCCGGCGCGGCGCGAGGCGCGGCAAAGTCAATGACTGAAAAGCCAGGGTCACCATGCCTACCGCCGCCGCTGCAAAGAACGCACTGCGCCAGCCGTATAGCCCACCCAGATAGCTGCCCAGCGGCACGGCAACAACCGTCCCGATAGCAATCCCGCTGAAAATGATCGAAAGCGCCCGAGGCAACAAAGCACTCGGCACCAGGCGCATCGCCACCGCCGCAGCCATGCTCCAGAACCCGCCTAGGGCAATCCCCAGCAAGATGCGCATCAACAACAGCACCGCGAAGCTGGAGGAAACGGCGACCAGAAGATTGGAGGCAACCATCAGCGTTGAAAACCCCAGCAACACCCAACGTCGGTCGATACCGCGGGTCAGGCCTGGCGCCAACAAACCGGCGAACAGCGCTACCACTGCTGTCACCGTTACCGCCTGGCCAGCCAGTGCTTCGGACACTCCCAGATCAGTCGCCGTCAGTGTTAACAAACTGGCCGGAAGGTACTCAGCGGTCAGTAATCCGAACACCCCCATTGCCAGCGAGAAGACCGCCATCCACGCGGGGGCCGCAGGCTCCGCCTCCGAGAAGGCGCCGGGATGGCGGTTGGATACGGCATTACATATACAGTCAGTCATTGCAGGGATCTCCAGTCTTCATTTCAAGCCGCAGTCTAGGCGCCGGAAACTGGATGATCTATGATCAAAAACCTCTACTTTTTGACTAAAACACCTGAACAATGTCTGCAAAACAGTTTGCTCTTTCCTCGGATCTCATCAACGAGCTGTTGCGCGGTATGCGCCTGCGTGGCGTCGAATACCGGCGTATACAAGCCAGTCCGAGTTTCGGTTTGGGCTTCGCTGAAAAACCTGGGCATGCCTGGTTCCATTTCATGGCGGTCGGCAATGCGGTGCTGCGAATGGCGGACGGCACCACCTACGCGCTGTCTGCCGGCAACGCCGTGTTCATCTCCCATGGCGCCGCCCATCAACTGTCTTCCCATGCGGACGCACCTGTTCAGGACATCGACGGTCTAGACAGCGTCCCCCTCGGTGACACCGTGAGCGCGGTGCACACCGCAACCGATGCCAGCCCAACGCCGAGCACTATTTTGTTCAGTGGTTGCATGGAGTTTGAACTGGGCAGTATCCATGGCCTTGGCAAACTGATGCCGGGCCTGATGTTGATTGATGCCGGCGGCCAGCGCTACCCTGGACTGGTGCCTATCCTGACCACCATGGAACGCGAGGTCAGCGCCGCACGTGTGGGCTTCGCCGGTATCCTCGCGCGGTTGGCCGACGTGGTGGCCGCCATGGTCGTTCGCGGCTGGGTGGAGTGCGCTTGCGGTAATGCCTCTGGCCTGGTCGCCGCCTTGCGCGATCCACGCTTGGCAGGTGCGCTGCTAGCGCTCCATCAACAACCGGGCCGCGACTGGACCGTTGCCCAGTTGGCAGAGCAATGCAATACCTCACGCTCAGCCTTCGCGGATCGCTTCCAGGTGACGATTGGCATGACGCCGCTGCGCTATGTCACCGAACTACGAATGCGGCTCGCAAGCCAGTGGCTGACCCTCGAAAGGCTGCCGATCGAAGAGGTAGCACAGCGCTTGGGCTATACATCCCAGGCCGCTTTCAGTCGCGCATTCAAACGCATTACGGGCAAGACACCGGGGTTAAGTCGCAAGGTGAGGCAGCCCATTGTTACTTGACGCTGAGCGCACGTAGTCGAGGATCTGTGTCTCTGAATCATTTAACGCCCGTTACGTCGAGTAATGGGTCACGGCAGTGCAACACCGGCTAAAGGACTGTCAAGTATGACAGTAGACGCCTGCGACGACTCACCTGAGAATGAACGCCACGCGGCAAGAATCCCAGCCTCTGATCCTGGGCCTGCACGTTTGCCGCCAGCACTCGATGAGAGGCTCAGTCATGGAGATCACTGAATGCCGCGCCGCAGACAACGTCATCTTGACATTAAAGCAGCCGATGAACGCGCGACGCACACGCCTGCTGTGCGGGTATCTGCGCCAGATCAATCCGCCGGCCGAGTATTTGATCCTGGTCGAGGAATGGACGGCGCAAGCCCATTACGTGCAGTTCAACCAGATTACAAGGTGCGCGCGCATGACCAAAAAACTGCGGCCACGCCTTGCCTGAGCATTCCCTCATGAAGGTACGTTCACGCGCCATCAGCGTAACGCTGGCGATCGGTTTGTTCACCACCATGGGGGGGCAGGCAGAACGCGGCCTCATTGAGCAGCCCCAGATCGAGCACCCTGCCCCCTTTACGAGCGCAGCGCCTCACCAATTTCTTCAATAGCAAAACCAACGTCATGCCCCGCACGAATCAACTCCGCGAACCGCAGCATCACTGAAGAGCCGACATCGTGGGACAGCGCCAAGGTCATCAGTTCGCGTATCGGTTCATCAAGCGCTGCTTCGACGCTGGGAGAACACGCCTGCCCTGTGAGCCAGGCAACAAGGGACGAGACCCTATGGCCAGGGGTATCTTCATCAACACCCAAAATCTCGCCTAACACCATCCCCAGTGTGCCTGCAGGATGTTGTTCCGGGCGGCTCCAAGTCTTGAGTTCAATTGACTCTCGCTGCACCTTTTCCAAGTTCCGCCGAATCTTTCCAGGAATGGTCGCCGCCGCTTTGGGGCGATTGTAGTACTCGCGGTTAGCTAAACTTGCGGCATCCCTGACAACCTTCCAGGCCACCGACCACAGCTGTGAAACACTGTAGGTATGCAAAGCTGCGCGCATAGTACTTTTAATTTCTGCCAGCTCTTGTTCCGACAGATCATGGTTATAGAGTTCGCACTGAGCGTCCAGATAGCGCATGACATCGGCGACTGCGTAATCAAGCCACAGGTTGAACAGCCCGTCAGCATCGGTATACACCCTATCCGACAGGTTACGAATGACCTCGTCCGCACGCCTTGATGCGACATCTGGTGCCAAACGATAGACAACCTGGTCCCTCAACACCCAAATCTCATCGCCCTCCCAATAGTAGGTGCCCGGGCTTGCTTTACTGGGGTCATCAAGGACGAGCCCAGCCTCACGCAATTGCAGCATGAAGTCATCGACATATCGAGGCGCCAGCCCTCGACAATCACCCGGTCTGAAGCCGCCATTGGTCAACCTTGGGGTAACAGCCCTGTCCAACGCCAGCAGAAGCACCACCTGATTATCCGGGACCGCTGAGTAGTCCACCGTACGGGTTAACTGCTTGCGTACGTATTCGGCCAACTGCCGTTCAAGCTCTGCGGCTTTGGTCTTTCTAGCCTCAAGCGCAATGGCGTCATGGTCGTTCTGACAAAGCGTACAAAGCTTCGTGGACCGTTGAGGGACCTTTTTGGCCTCTGAGCGATTTTTGATTTCGATCAGTTCCGCACACTTGGGACAGACCTGATTATCATCGAATGCATTGCAACGTTGCCGTACGAAGCTGGCGAGTGTAACGCCTGGGGCCATTTCAATAACGTCCGTCAGAGCGCTCACTTTTTCAAGGTACTGCCCTGACTCATCGACAGCCCAGTACCGCTCGATCAGCTCAACTTCTTTAGGGTCTTCGGTCAAAATTTGCAGCTTGATTGCCATGTAAGCAGTCCTGTTTCGCGTGTGATTATTTCGCACCCAGTCATCGCTGACTTATGGGCGTTCATAGGTGAGAGCTGTTGCGGCGAGCCTCTCGACCTTGTTCGGTTTTTTCTTTATTTGACGTTCTTCCAACAGAGTCCTGGGCAATACAAACCCTTCAAAACTGCGCTGTGTAATCGGGTTATTAGCCTTCTCCGCTCCAATCCGATAACGCATCAACCCATCGGCGACTGAAAAGGTCAGGTCCACACTGGTGTCGGTACGGCCATTTAGGTGCCCGCGACTCAGCAGCCGGAACAACGACCACGGCCCGCGGTAGCTCAGGCTGGCGGTGTTGCCGGTGCTATGCACCAGAGTCAGTTGACTGCCATTGCTGTTGCCCAGGCTGTTGGGCCACACCAGACCCGTGCGCTGTGGCGCGCCGTGCTGGTAGGGGATCAGTTGGCCGTCGACGCTGAGCATGCTGCTCAGGCGAGTGGCACTCAGGGCCAGGGGTTCGATGGTGAGTTGCACGGCCAGATGGCCGCGATGGTTGAAGAAGGTCTCGCGGATGCGCTCGGCCTTTTTCAGTTGCTCCAGCACGTCGCTGCGTACCAGGTAGCCGCCGAGGCTGTCGGAGTACAGGGCATCGAGGTTGTCCTTGAGGAACACGTTCAGGTATTGGATCAGCATGGTTTGGGAGAATTAACTTCACACTTTCTTGCAGCAGTGACACGACGGTCATATAAGCAGCGCGGATCCCCGGCATTTCTTTCCTGACCGTGAGGGTCGACTGCTTGAATTGCTCCAGTGCATGCGCGGAATAGTGCAACGATTTAACCGACTCCATCACCCCTCCTTCACCTGATCAAACCAAAGTAGAAAGAAACAACTGTCGTCCACTTCCTACAAATAGAAAGTTAATGAACACAACACATGATTAAACCGCCCCGCAGGCGCAGAAAATTAACTATTGCCTGCAGTCAGCATGCGCTCAGAACTTCATCACACCATAGCGCAAAAAGACCATGCAACTTGTTCCAAGTTCGCAGTATTACGTGACTTCCCACAAATAAAAGCGAAATCAACGAAGCCACGCAAAGCCCTAGCTAGAGCTGTTTCGGAAAAGACTTACGAAACCAGAGAAAAATCTCACACAAAATTCAAGGATCGGTCCTACTTGCTACTTATATTGCATTCCGGCAAGTATTGTTCTCACATTGAGATGCAAAATTCGCCACGGGCTAGAAACTCACCCAAAGCAAGAAAAATCAGTCAACACGGCTACTTTCTACCGAACCGTTCATCATGGACGATATAATGTGAACCACGCCCATCCGCTCTGTACTCATTACTTGCAGTTAGCCAAGTGCGCTATCTCGTCCGATGACTTTGTGGGAAGTGACCTACGGTATTGTCCAGAGTTTGAAGAACTCGAAAGCGAAGTGGGGCGCGAAGCCACATTTCATGAGACAGCGCAGACAGACTGGAAGCTGGTTCGCGAACGCAGCGAAACATTCCTTGAAACGCAGTCCAAAGACCTGCGCGTCGTAGCATGGCTGGCGTGGAGCCTGTTTCAGTGCGAATCCTATAAAGGCCTGCAAGCTGGCCTCGCCATGCTTCGCTATCTCATCAGCGACCATTGGGACGAGATCCACCCGCAGAAGCCGCGCACGCGGGCAGCGGCCGTCAGTTGGTTGTGCTTGCGCTTGGAGCAAATCCAATTTGAGCAGGTCGCCATCGCCGGGCAGCTTGCGCTTTTTCGCCAATTGATCGACGACCTACACGCCATTGAGGGCTCGCTATCTCATCACTTGGGCGAAGGGGCACCTCTGTTACTTCCGCTATGTCGTCGCCTGGATGAGTTGCTTACACGGGCCAGTCAAGGGCATCCAGAGCCCGGCACCCTGGGTGCCGCGTTCGCCCAGGTGAAGCACGTCGCGGAACAACTGATCACGCCTGGGGCACCGGTGGACAATGAAAAAACCGCCCATAAAACCCTTCGCACGCTTCAGGATCAGACCCGGCCACTGTGCCTGTACTGGCTCAAACAAAAATCCAGCGACATTCGAGCTTTACGCTTGGGCCGAACGCTACTCTGGCTGCCTATCGATACCCTGCCAGAACACAACGCCGAGAAGGTCACGGCACTGCGTGGCGTTCCCATCGACAAGTTGGCCGACTTTCAGGAGCGTTTTGCCCAACGGCAATACGCCGACCTGATGACTGAGCTGGAAGCCTGTACGGCCCGCTCTCCCTTCTGGCTGGATGGGCAACGCTTAACCTGGGAATGCCTTCAGGCCTTGCAGGCAGAACACGCCATGCGTGAAGTGGAAATCCAGCTGGCCCTGTTCCTGCAGCGCGTTCCCGGCTTGGAGGAATTACAGTTTCACGACGGCACCCCGTTCGCCGATCCGCAAACCCGATTGTGGATCCGCGCATCCGTCCTTCCCCACTTGAAAGCCAATGAGCCGCCGCCTGACCTTCACCCCAAAAATGGTGATGACACGACTGCACCGTGGGAGCAAAGCTTGCAGGACGCCCTCCCCACCCTGCAGGCATCAGGCCTGAAAGCTGCCGTTCAGCACTTCAAAAAAGACATGCGCATGGCCGGGAACCGTCGCGAACACTTCCTCTGGCAATTGACGCTCGCGCGCCTGAGCTTCCATGCCAAGAAATACGAACTGGCCAGGGTCCAGCTCAATGCCCTGGACACGTTGCTGCACAACAGCGGCCTGAATGATTGGGAGCCGGACCTCGTACTGGACGTACTCAATCTTTTGCATACCTGCTGCGAGCTGCTGCCGCAGAACCACGAAGTGCGCGAGCACAAAGAAGAAATTCACCGAAGGCTGTGCCACCTCGATGTTGAAGTGGTGCTCGACTAACCCCTCGGATCAACCCCGCGATGGAGAATGGACATGGCCAAAGAAGGCTCAGTTGCCCCCAAGGAACGTATCAACGTCACCTACAAACCTGCAACCGGAGGCGCGCAAGAACAGACCGAACTGCCGCTCAAGCTGATGGTGTTGGGTGACTTCACCCAGCGTCAGGACGAGCGCCGGATTGAGGACCGCAAACCCATCAGCATCGACAAGAACACCTTTGACGATGTGCTCGCCAAACAGGAAATACAACTGACCCTGGCGGTGCCCAACCGGCTTCAAGAGGATGCGGGCGACGACGAATTGGCCGTCCAGCTGAACATCCAGTCGTTGAAGGATTTTCATCCCGACCAACTGGTTGAACAGGTTCCTGAACTCAAGAAATTGATGGAGCTGCGCGATGCCCTGGTCTCGCTGAAAGGCCCCCTGGGCAATGCACCGGCATTCCGCAAAGCCATTGAGAGCGTGTTGGACGACGGCGATAGCCGTGAACGCGTACTCAAAGAATTGGGCCTAGCCGCCCGCCCTACTACGGACGCCTGATCCCCCGACAAGGAAGAGAGTACTCATGAGCACTCAAGCCGCCAAAGCCCAACAACACAGCACCGCCGACGTCGGCATCCTGGATCGCATCATTGCCGAAACCAGGCTGACACCGGATGACGATGCCTACCTGATTGCCAAACGTGGCGTTTCAGCCTTTATCGAAGAACTGTTGAAACCGCAGAACAGTGGCGAGCCAGTCAAGAAAGCCATGGTCGACCGCATGATTGCGCAGATCGATGCGCGGCTCAGCGAACAGATGGATGAGATCCTCCATCACCCGGATTTTCAAGCGGCCGAATCGGCGTGGCGTGGGTTGCGGCTGCTGGTGGATCGCACCGACTTTCGCGAAAACATCAAGTTGGAAATCCTCAGCACGTCAAAACAGGACCTGCTCGACGACTTCGAAGACAGCCCCGAGCTGGTTCAGTCGGGTCTCTACAAGCACATCTACAGCGCGGAGTACGGGCAGTTCGGCGGCGAGCCTGTAGCGGCATTGATTGCCAACTACTATTTCGACCCCAGCGCACCGGATATCAAAACACTGCAGTACGTTTCCGGGGTCGCCTGTATGGCGCACGCGCCATTCATTGCAGCTGCAGGCCCCAAGTTCTTCGGCCTGGAAAGCTTCACCGGCTTGCCGGACATCAAGGACCTGAAAGACCACTTCACCGGCCCGCAATTTGCCAAATGGCAGAGCTTTCGCGAGGAGGAAAATTCTCGCTACACAGGATTGACCGCGCCGCGCTTCCTGCTGCGCCAACCCTACGATATGGAAGGCAACCCCATCAAACGCTTTGGGTATGCGGAAAACGTCGCGCACAGCCACGAGCACTATCTGTGGGGCAACACCGCCTACGCATTTGGTACCCGGTTGACCGACAGCTTTGCCAAGTTTCGCTGGTGTCCGAACATCATTGGCCCGCAAAGCGGCGGCGCCGTGGAAGACCTTCCCCTGCACCACTTCCAGAGCATGGGCGAGATCGAAACCAAGATTCCAACGGAAGTACTGGTCTCTGATCGCCGCGAGTATGAACTGGCTGAAGAGGGTTTCATTGCGCTGACCATGCGCAAGGGTAGCGACAACGCAGCGTTCTTCTCTGCCAACTCGGTTCAGAAACCGAAGAACTTCGGCAACAGCGACGAAGGCAAGGCGGCGGAGCTGAACTACAAGCTCGGCACTCAACTGCCCTACCTGTTCATCATCAACCGCTTGGCGCACTACATCAAAGTGCTGCAGCGCGAACAGCTCGGCTCGTGGAAGGAACGTACGGACCTGGAAACAGAGCTCAACAAGTGGATCCGCCAGTTCGTCGCCGACCAGGAAAACCCCAGCGCCGAAGTGCGCGGCCGCCGCCCTTTGCGCGCTGCCGAGATCAGCGTCAGCGATGTGCAGGGTGAGCCGGGCTGGTATCGGGTCAGCCTGAATGTACGTCCGCACTTCAAGTACATGGGTGCCGACTTCACCCTATCGCTGGTCGGCAAGCTGGACAAGGAATAGGAGCACCACCATGTCGAGATACGGCAGCCTGTTTGAGCGGTTGAACAGCAGCGGAGCGCAGGCTCCCCGCCAGTCTCACGAGGCCGATCTCACGGCCTCGGTGGCCGGGCACCTGGCGAAAATGCTCAGTACCCGCGCAGGCAGCGTGCAAACCCTGCCTGACTACGGGCTGCCGGATCTCAACGACATGCGCCTGAGCCTGCATGACGCATTGAGCCAATCACGTCAGGCAATCGAACGCTTTATCGAACGCTATGAACCGCGGTTGAGCAAGGTTCAGGTGACCTCTTTACCCCGCGACCACCACCATTTGTCGTTGAGCTTTCGCATCTACGGCCTATTGGAGGTTGAAGGCGACAAACGTCCTGTTCAATTTGCTGCGAACCTGGATGGCAGTGGCCAGGTCACCCTACGCTGAGGAACTACTGATGTCTGCAAAACCTGCGGCCCGCAAGGGCGACCCAACCGCCGATGGCGACAGCAATCTGATTGATAGCGGCTCTCCCGATGTTCTGTTCGACGGTCTGCCGGCAGCGCGCGAAGGCGATACGACCGAGTGCGGCAGTGAGCTGTGCGATCAGCTGAGTTTGACAGTGCTGATCAATGGAAAAGCAGCGGTAATGGTGGACAGTGAAGGCAGTGCTGGAAATGTCGTGATGAGTGGGTCCAGGACCGTACTAATCGGAGATTCACCCTCCAAAGAGAATTCACACACGTCGCTGATCAATCTTCTTGCGAGTCCACCTACCCAAAAGCAACACGACAAACTCACCGAATATTTAGACTCCTTAATGTCACCCAAACCATCACCAAAACCTTGCCAGTGTAGCGGCACCGAAGTCACACAAATTTATGGTTACGACAGTATTCCAAGCTATTCAGGAGATATCCCCTCTCCATTCCCCTTGATGCCCTATGTTCCAGAAGCACACGAAGCCTTCAAGATCTACTTTCCCGCTAGCGAAATTCGCAGTTGGGTGCGTTCAGCCGCTGAGTACCACGGCATCCCACACGTTTTATTGGCTGTGATTATTCAACAAGAAAACTGGCCCAAAGCAGGTACTCTTCTGAAGATTGCCCAATTCGTCGAGCGCACCCTGACGACAATCTCTGCGATTACAGATGAGTTGATATTTGACCTATTCCCAGACAGGGTTTCCGCCAGCTCAAGTGGTTTGGCAAACATGAGCAGAGCAACGCTTAGAAATGCCGTGAAATATATAGAATTCAATTACAACAAGCCTCCCATGCCACCTGAAGTTCAGTACCGAATATTTGATTACAACCAAGATACCCGAATCCCTGGTGACGATTGGAAAGCTGATCTCTACTACTGCGCAGCGCACTTGCGAGAGTTGATTGATCGAGTCACTGGGCAGCTATGCCATAACGCAAAGGTCGACAAGGTACAACTTAGGGACATTATTTCCGCCTACAACGGGTCTGGCAAAGATGCAAGAAAATATGGGCGCGACGCTATCGCACTTCTAGAACGAGCAGACAAAGGCACGGACTATCTATATTTTTATGAAAAATAAAATCACAACCAAACGCATTTTTTATGCTTTCACGCTCTATGCAATATCAATGCTCATTACACTCACTAATCTATTCTCAAATACATTCATGCTCTTAACGGACCGAAGCAATTTCATCCCCGCCGAATCATCGATCCTATTTTTTGACCCCTACATCATTGACCAAGGCTCATCCAACAACTGGATATACGGAAAAGACAAAAAAAATTACTACTATTTTTCACACGACGACGACATACCTTACATCTATGTTTCAAAATCGAATACGTGCCCATACTTTGATAAAAATAATTATGAAACTTGGTGTAGCACTGTGAAAGGCCGACCAAATTAATCCCAACTTACAACTTGATTGCCCTACGACTTAGAACGGCAGGAAGTACAGATGTCACTCAACCACCACTACCAAAGTGAACTCACCGCCCTGCGCCAACTCGGCAAACGCTTTGCCGAGCGCAACCCGGCGTTGGCGCCGTTCCTGGCAGAAAGTGGACGTGACCCCGATGTCGAACGGCTACTTGAAGGCGTCGCCTTCCTGACCGGCCGCTTGCGGCAAAAGCTGGATGACGAGCTGCCGGAACTGACGCATTCGCTGATGCATTTGCTGTGGCCCAACTACATGCGCCCGCTGCCCGCGTTCGGCATGCTGCAGTTTGACCCGCTGACCCGCGCTGGCCCCGCGCAGCTAGTGCCGCGCCATACACCAGTGCAGTCCACACCATTGCAGGGAGTGCAATGCCGCTTCCAGACAGCCTTTGACACCGACGTTTTGCCGCTGGCGCTGAGCGGATTGGAGTACACGGTCACCGGTGAAGGCGCAGTGCTGTCGCTGCGGCTGACCCTGTGCGGCGAAGGCCACCTGCATGAGTTGGACCTTAAGCGCTTACGCCTGCATCTGACGGGTGAACGCTACATCAGCCAACAGCTTTACCTGAGCCTGCTGCAACAGTTAGACAGCGTGCAGTTGCGACTGTTGAGCGCGATGGGACAACCGCTCGAAGACAGCAATGGCAATACCTACAACAGCATCCTGCAGCGCGAGCACGTAAAACCGGTTGGCTTTGCCGAAAACGAGGCGCTGGTGCCCTACCCGCTCAACACCTTCCGGGGATATCGGCACCTGCAGGAGTATTTCGCCTTCCCCGAGAAGTTTCTGTTTATCGACCTGGAAGGGCTGGATGTTCTGGCGACACACCCAAAGGACGTGATCGAGCAGGCCCAGGGTCTAGAGCTGCGCTTTACCCTGACTGGCGCCAGTGCCCAGCGCGTGCAGCCTACCGTGGACAACATCCGGTTGTACTGCACACCGATCGTCAACCTGTTCTGCGACGATGCCGCACCAATCCGGCTTGATGGCAAACAGGACCGTTACCGCGTGCTCCCCGGTACGCAGGATCCTCAGCATTTCGGTGTGTTTTCGGTCGACAAAGTGATTGGCTGGAAGCCCGGCAACGCGGGGTACACCGAATATGCGTTGTTTGAGTCCTTCGAGCACGATGCCAGTTTCGATGGTCCGGGAGCCAGGCCTCATTACAGCGTACGCCAGGAGCCGTCGATGGTAGCTGGCCGCCTGGACACCTATCTGAGTTTCGGCCAGCGCGATGCCAGCCAGAGCGAGACGATTTCGGTCGAGTTGACTTGCACTAATCAGAACCTCCCCAGCCAGTTGGGTGACGGCACCATCTGCTTGCCGTGTGTGGGAACGCCCTCTTCGCTGAGCTTTCGCAACATTGGCCTGATCACCCCCTGCTATGCCCCACCGCTGCACCGTGACTTCCTCTGGAAGCTGATCAGCAACATGTCGCTCAACTATTTGTCCTTGGCCAACGTCGAGGCCCTCAAGGTCATTCTCGAAACGTATGACTTGCCACGTTACTACGACAAGTACGCCGAGAAGATCAGCCGCCAACTGATGAGCAGCCTGATCGAGATCCGCCACCAGCACACCGATCGCCTCTACCGCGGCCTGCCCATACGTGGCGTGCGTACCCACCTGACCGTTGACACAAGTGGCTACCGCAGCGAGGGGGAACTGTACCTGTTCGCCTCGGTACTTAATGAGTTCTTCGCGCTGTACGCCAGCCTGAACTCCTTCCATCAACTGCACGTACACAGCAAGCAAGGAGAGGACTACGTATGGACGCCACGCATGGGGCAACAGCCTCTGCTCTAACGCCCTTGAGCCATGCGATCCGCGAGTACAGCCTGTTCCAGGGCGTACAGCAGGTGCTGACTCAACTCGCCAAAGCGGCCCCGGGCCTGAGCGATGAGGCACTGTACGAGCGCCTAGAATTTCAGGCCAATGCCAGCATGGGTTTCCCCGGCCGGGACATCGATCAGGTGCAGTTTTTTACCGAGAAAGGCGTCTCACGTGCCCGGCTGCGGATCAACCTGGTCAGCCTGCTCGGGGCGGGATCGCCGCTGCCATCCTTTTACAGTGAACAGGCGTTGGCCGACAGTGATGGCGGCCGCTGCACCCGTGATTTCCTCAACCTGATCAACCACCGTTTGCAGTGCCTGCTGCTGCCTATCTGGCAGAAGTACCGCTACCACGCCCGGTTCCGCGCAGGCGCTCGCGACCCTCTGTCCGAACAGCTGTTTGCCTTGATCGGGCTAGGTGGGCAGCGCATCCGCCAAACCTCGGAACTGAACTGGAAACGCCTGCTTCCCTACCTAGGGCTGCTCAGCCTGCGTGCCCATTCCGCCGCGCTCATCGAGTCAGTGCTGCGCTACTACTTCAAGCATGCCGACCTGTTCATCGAGCAGTGCCTGGTGCGACAGGTCGCCATTCCCCTGGATCAACAAAACGCATTGGGAAGAGCCAACCATCAACTGAACGAGACAGCTGTGCTGGGCGAGCAGACCGTCGATGGCGGCAGCCGATTCCGCGTGCACATCCGCCAACTGCGCTGGGACCAACTGCACGCCTACCTGCCGATCGGCGACGACTACCGCCCGTTGTGCGCCCTGGTGCGATTCACCATACGGGACCCTTTGAGCTACGACATTCAGTTGCAGCTACGCCCCGACGAAATCCACGAACAACGCATTGGCGAAGACAACGAATGCCATCTGGGCTGGACCAGTTGGTTGGGCCATGAACACGCCGACGGCATCGTTTCATTGAATAGCGCACTAGAGGACAACTCCGATGATCAACGTTGATCTGCAGCACCTGGTCCAGGCATTGGATGCCGATTGCAAAGCTGAACTGGAACGCAGTGCCGAGCGCTGCATACGACGCGGAGGCCAGAAAGTTCTTATCGAGGACCTGCTGCTGGGGTTGTTGGAACGCCCGCAAGGCATGCTCGTTCGCGCCCTGCAGGATGCTGCGATAGAGCCCGGTGAGTTGGAGCGGGTGCTGCATGCCACCAGCGGCCAGAGCGAATCCCGCAACCCGGTATTTTCCACCGAACTGGTGCAATGGCTGCAGGATGCGCTGATGCTGGCCACGCTGGAGCTGCGCCAACCCTACATTGGCGAGGCGGCATTGCTGCTGGCCTTATTACACAACCCTCAACGGTATGCCGGCAGCCAATACCAACCGCTCCTGGCGCGGTTGAATGCGACACGTCTTCGCGAGTACGCTGAGGCTACGGCCCCCGCTCTGACGCCCGCCGCCTCCGGTACTTCTGTCGCCGCCGACTCCGCTCTGCAACGCTTCGCCCACGATCTCACCCAGCAAGCGGTTGAGGGCAAGCTGGACCCGGTCTTATGCCGGGATGACGAGATTCGGCAGATGATCGATATCCTCTCGCGTCGCCGCAAGAACAACCCCATCGTGGTCGGCGAAGCAGGCGTGGGCAAGACCGCCATCGTCGAAGGGCTGGCGTTGCGCATTGCGACCAAAGAGGTCCCGGAGGCCCTCAGGCACATGCGCTTGTTAACGCTGGACCTGGGGTTGTTGCAGGCCGGGGCAAGCATCAAGGGCGAGTTTGAACGGCGCCTGCAAGGGGTCATTGAGGAGGTGAAGAATGCTACCAAGCCAATCATTCTCTTCATTGACGAAGCCCATACCCTGATCGGCGCAGGCGCCCAGGCCGGTGGCTCAGATGCGGCCAACCTGCTCAAACCTGCGCTCGCACGCGGAGAACTGCGCACCATCGCAGCGACCACCTGGAGTGAGTACAAGAAGTACTTTGAAAAAGACCCCGCCCTGGCACGACGCTTTCAACCCGTTCAGCTACATGAACCCACCGTCCAGCAGGCGGTTACGATTCTGCGTGGGCTTGCGCCGTTCTATGAGCAGAGCCATGGCGTCTACCTGCGCGATGACGCGGTCGTGGCCGCCGCCGAACTGTCAGCACGTTACCTGTCCGGCCGGCAGTTGCCCGATAAGGCGGTCGATGTCCTCGACACGGCCTGCGCCCGCGTACGCATCAGCCTCGCTGCAGCCCCCTCACTGCTTGAGCGCCTACGCAATGAACTGGCCGAAGGTGAACGCCAACGTGAAGCGTTGCAGCGCGACCATGACGCTGGGCTGACAACCGACTCGCACGTACTAGCCGAGTTGCATCAGCAGCTCGATGCTACGGCCACAGAAGTGACGGCCCTGGAAGCAGAATGGGTGACCCAGCGCGAGGCGGCAAAAAAGCTACTGGATCTGCGCCAGCAATGCGCCGCGCTACGTCGCTCCCCCGCCAGTGAAGTGCATTCATCATCGGCGCTGGAAGACCTTGAAGCACAGCTACTCGAAGCGCAGTCGGCACTAGCCACCAGCCAGCACCACAAACGCCTGGTCAGCCACGAGGTTTGCCCGCGCTTGGTGGCCGAGGTCATCAGCCACTGGACCGGCGTGCCCCTCTCCCACCTGGCGCGCGAGCACAACAGCGCCGTCGCCGAATTCGGCCACGCCTTGGGCCAGCGCGTGCTCGGCCAGCCGCAGGCGATCAACGCGCTGGATAGGGCGATGCGGGCCAATGCCGCCGGTCTCAATCGCAGCGACGCACCGGTCGGCGTGTTTCTGCTGGTCGGCCCCAGTGGTGTGGGTAAAACGGAAACCGCGCTGGCAATGGCTGACCTGCTGTATGGCGGCGAGCGTTTCCTCACCACGATCAACATGGCCGAGTTCCAGGAAAAGCACACCGTGTCGCGCCTGATCGGTTCACCACCCGGTTATGTCGGCTATGGCGAGGGTGGCATGCTCACCGAAGCCGTTCGGCAAAAGCCCTATTCGGTGTTGTTGCTGGATGAGGTCGAGAAAGCCGACCCCGAAGTGCTCAACCTGTTTTACCAAATCTTCGACAAGGGCGTAGCCAACGATGGTGAGGGGCGCGAGATCAACTTCCGCAATACCCTGATCCTGATGACCTCCAATCTGGCCAGCGAGCAGATCTCCGCCCGATGCGCCAGCGGTCAACCGCCCACCGCGCAAGACCTGGAACAGCTGATTCAACCGACCCTGGTTCGGCACTTCAAACCGGCGCTGCTGGCGCGCATGCGGGTTGTGCCGTACTACCCCGTCGCGGGCGACGTGCTGCACGCCCTGGTCGCACTGAAACTGAATCGCTTCGGTGAACGCCTGACGTCGCGCAAGCTGCGTTTCAGCTACAGCGACCACCTGATCGAGCACCTCGCACAGCAATGCACCGATGGAGCCAGCGGCGCCCGCCTGATCGATGCCCTGATTGATCAACACCTGCAACCCCAGATCGTGGACCGCCTGCTCGCAGCCATGGCCGGTGGTCAACCGATACAGCAGGTACACGCCAGCGTTGATGCCCAGGGAGCGGTAGCCTGTGAGTTCACCTGAACCTGCAATCGACCAACTGATGCCCGACACCGAGGCGCTACTGCGCCACCTCGGTGAACTGGCGCAGTTGACGGACTGCGCCCGGCTTCAAGAGGGGTTGGTGACCACTGCGGCGCAGTTGGCCCAATGCCCGCTGAGCTACCTTTTCGTACTGGATGACACCGGCGCCGGGCTGAACCTGGCTGCCGCATGGTGTGATGGTCAGGTGCAAGCCCAGGCTGCCGATAGCCAGCCGCGCAACTACATGAACGAGGCGTTGCTGCAGTACTGCCTGAATCAGCAGCAATCCTTGAACATCCCTTTACTGAGCAACGGGCTGTATCAGACGGACTTTTTACCTGCCGGTGAGCCGGGCTGGCGCTGCCTGCTCTGCATCCCCTTGCATGATGTTTCACAGGGCCTTCGTGGCCTGCTGCTGGTCGCCGATCGCCACGCCCGTGATCTGAATTCATCCTCTGCTTCGCTCTGCCATCTAGGGCACTTCGTACTCGTACAACTGGGACGGCTCCGTCGCCTTCACCCAGAGCAGAAAATACAGCCGAAACAGGCCAACACTTCCGATCAACCTGTCAGCAATTACGGCCTACTCGGCAATAGCCCCTGCATGCAAGGTGTTCGTGAGCTGATCAGCAAGGTGCTGGACTATCCGGTCAGCGTATTGATCACCGGGGAAACGGGCACCGGTAAAGAGCTGGTAGCCCGTGCCATTCATGACAACGGCGCACGGGCCAGCAAGAGTTTTGTTGCACAGAACTGCGCCTCCCTTCCCGAGAACCTGCTGGAAAGTGAACTGTTCGGCTATGTGCGGGGCGCGTTCACTGGCGCCGATAGCCATCGCCCAGGCCTGTTCGATGCGGCCAATGGCGGCACCTTGTTCCTGGATGAAATCGGCGACATGCAACTGGCCTTGCAGGGCAAATTGTTGCGGGTATTACAGGAGGGCGAAGTACGCCCGCTGGGCAGCAATAAAACCCACAAAGTGGACGTGCGCATTATTGCCGCCACCCACCATAACCTGGAAGAACTGGTGGAAGCCGGGAAATTTCGCCGGGATCTGTTCTATCGGCTGGCCTACTTTCCCATTGAACTACCGCCACTACGAGCCCGTGGGGCGGATGTGCGGGCGCTCGCCGAACACTTCACTGCCACGTTCTGCACAACCTTGCAGCGCCCCACCTGCAGTTGGTCATCGGAAGCACTGGCCTTGCTCGACAGTGACACCTTCCCGGGCAATGTGCGCCAGCTCAGGGCCCAGGTCGAGCGTGCAGTTTTGCTTTGCGAGAGTGGCGAACTGCTGCCCTGCCACCTCGACCCGCGCCAGATACAACGAACGGTAACGGCCCCCACCAATCTTCAGCAACGCCTCGACCAGCTCGAACGCGGGCTGCTGCTGGACTGCCTGCGTCGCAATGGGGGCAACCAAAGCCAGTCCGCGCGGGAGCTGCAGGTGTCCCGCCGCACCTTCCTCAATCGGTTGGCGCGCTTGGATATCAAGCCGGCCGAACAGGACTTCAGGCCGGTAGAAAAATCGACCAAACCCCACTTCCATGACCCGATGCTTCGCTCGAAAGGTATCTCAGGATGAGTCAATCCCCTCTCGCACTGTCACTACCCGATGTAGCCAATGACTTCAAAGTGCTGGCCTTCAAGGGCAATGAAGCCCTCAACACGCCTTATTGCTTCGAGATCGAAGTGGTCAGCGAGCGTGCCGATATCGACCTGGAAGGCCTGCTGCACCAACCGGCGTTCCTCGCCTTCGACGCCCAAGGCGCCGGCGTGCATGGTCAGATCCACAGCGTGGCCCAGGGCGAAACCGGGCGGCGCCTGACCCACTATCACTTGGTGTTGGTGCCACGCCTGGCGTACCTGGCGCACGCTCACCAGCAGCGCATGTTCCAGAACATGAACGTGCCGAAGATCATCGCCGCCGTGCTGGAAGGCCATGGCATCCTCGCCGACAGCTACCGCTTCCAGTGTGGCCCGACGGTCTATCCTCCGCGCGACTACTGCACCCAGTACGACGAGACCGACCTCAACTTCCTGCAGCGCCTGTGCGCCGAGGAAGGCCTGAGCTACCACTTCCAGCACAGCTCCACCCAGCACCTGCTGGTGTTCGGCGATGACCAGACTGTGTTCCGCAAACTGCCGGAGACCGCCTACCAGCCAGGTGCGGGAATGGCAGCACAGCATAGCGTGGTGTCACGTTTCGGTGTACGGGTGGAAACCCGCGCCGCCCAGGTCAGCCGCCGCGACTACGACTTCAAGCAACCGCACGTACGCCTGAGTGCCGAGCAGCGGGTGGTGGTGGCCGAGGGCGAACGCGCCCCACCGCCGCTGGAAGATTACGACTACCCCGGCGAGTTCCGCGATGACGCCCGTGGCAGCCAATTGAGCAAGCGCGCCCTGGAACGGCATCGCCACGACTACCGCCTGGCTGAGGGCAAAAGCGATCAGCCGGCCTTGGTCAGCGGCCACTTTCTACCGCTCACTGCCCACCCGCGCACTACCTGGAATGACCTATGGCTGCTGACCGCCCTCACCCATGAAGGCCGTCAACCGCAGGTACTGGAAGAGTCGGTGACCAGCGACACCAGCAAGGACCCGAACGGGTTTCACCAGGGCTACCGCAACACCTTTACCGCCACGCCCTGGGACACCCCCTATCGGCCGGAGCTGAAGCATCAACGCCATGTGATCCACGGCAGCCAGTCGGCGACCGTCACCGGCCCGGCCGGTGAAGAAGTGTTCTGCGATGAATTTGGTCGCGTCAAAGTGCAGTTCCCCTGGCAGCGCACCGGCCAGGCCGACGAACACAGCAGCTGCTGGCTGCGCGTGGTCAGCGCCTGGGCCGGCAACCAGTACGGCAGCGTGGTGATTCCGCGTATCGGGATGGAGGTCGAGGTGTCTTTTTTTGAAGGCGATCCCGACCGTCCCTACGTGTCAGCCTGCCTGCCCAACACCACCAACCCGGTGCCCTACCCACTGCCCGCGAACAAAACCCAGTCGGTGTTCAAGTCCTCCAGCACCCCTGGCGGTGGTGGCTTCAACGAAGTGCGCATCGAGGACAAGAAAGGAAGCGAAGAGATCCTCGTGCATGCCGAGCGCGACTGGCGCCAGATCGTCAAGCACGACCATACCCTATACGTCGGCAATGTGCGGCGCACCACGGTTGGCGCCAATTGCTATACCGAGCTGAAAGCACAAGAACATCACACAACCCACGGCGAACGCATGGTCGCCATCAAAGCCAGCGATCACCTCAACATCGCCGAGAGCCAACATATCAAGGTGGGTGTCGGGCAGTTTGTTGAAGCGGGTAATGAGCTGCACTTCAAAGCCGGCGACAAGGTGGTCATCGAAGCCGGCGTAGAGCTGACGCTGATAGCCGGTGGCAGCTTTGTGAAGATCGACCCAAGCGGCGTCTGGTGCAACGGCAAGAAGGTCGGCCTCAACGCCGGGGGCAGCGCTGGCGAAGGTTCTGGTCTTCAACTGCTGTCCCCCCTGGAGCTAGCCCCCCCACCTCCGCCACTGGCCCCCGTACAGGCCAAGTTGATGCAAGTCGCACAGGAACAGGGCAGCGAACGCTGCCTGATCTGTGAAGCCTGTCAGGAGGGTGTATGCACGCCAGCCTGATCTCCCTGATCCACGCACCATCCCCTGCTGGGGCAATCGTCCGCCCGCGTGCAGAACAAGCACATCCCCTTGCCGCCCACAGGAGCCCATCCGCATGAGCATGTCCTCCGTCCTGACCAGTCAGTGGTTAAGTGAGCAAAGGAGCCACCAGCGCGACTTGGTGGTCATTGCCAATCCGATGGCAACGCCAAACCCGATCCCGACGTTGTTTGCCAGTGCGCCCATACGTGATTACGTCAAGGTCTATCAAGGCACGCCGTTTGAAAACCTCGCGCCACTGGGGCCATGGCTGGTGCGTATAAACGTCAGCACAATTGCTGCGCTGTCCGCTCTGCTGCAGTCGCCAGAACATCATTGGGGGTGGGTCGCCAGTGCGCAGCAGTTGGATATCAACGAGGTGGTTGCGCATTGGCAAGCCCGCATGGTCATCCATGATGAAGGGCAACGTGCGCTGTATCGCTTCCAGGACAACCGCGTCATCGCGCGCCACCTTCAGGCGCTGGATAGCCACCAGATACCACTGTTGCTGGGGCCGCTGTGCAGCGCATTGTGCTGGGACGGCGAGCAGTGGGTGAGTGTGGATAATCGCGCCCCTTGTACCTACCCGGAGCCCTTCGATACACCGTGGCTGAAAACAACGTCTTCAACAGAGCAATCCGCCGCAGCGCAGAAGGCCATATTGGAAACATGGCTCTGGGAAAACCAGTTGGAAGCTACTCAGCAGTTGCTCACCCGTGAACCATTGGCGCCCTGGCTTCAGATGCAGCTAGATAAGGCTGATAGCTGGGGTTGGTCCAGGCAGGAGCAGATTCATTTCCTGTTGGAACATCAGCTCAGTGACGACCTTGCCAATCTTCCTGCCTGGACTCCGCGCGCAGATGAGGCTCCAGACGCCCACTTTGTGAGAGTTCAGCAGGACATCCTGCAAACCAGCAGGGGATTGCAGCCATGAAAAGGCTCATATCCAAGGGTTGTTTGAGCCTATCTTTGCTTGGCCTTAGTGCCTGCAGTTGGGTCGCTGTGCTCGACAAAAAGAGCATCGTGTTTGTGCCTGAACGCAGCGGGTCACAGAGTTTTACCCTTGTAGGCGATGTTCCTGCGCAATTTGGCTTGGGCGTGACCGCTTGGTACGGACCTGCAGATGACACTCAACTGCACTGCCAGGACATCGACCTTTATAGCGGTCGGCTGAAGCCTCGAATCATCACCAAGGGGTTCGACATCCCGATCACGCCGCGTGCGAATGTGCAACGGCGCCAGATTCCGCTCACACATTACATTGGGGAATGCGAACTGATCCTTGGCAGAGTTGAGTTGGAGACCACGGGTCGTTTCGGCGACCAAAGCTGGCAGGAGGCCTACAACAAAACCAACTTCTACCTCCGAGCACAACTTCCTGGTGGTGAGCCTGATTTCGACAGAAATGGAGTACGAGCGGTGAATCGATACTGCACGTGGCTTTTCGGCGAAAGCATGATGCGAAATAAGGAGCTCAAAAAATCGCTCAGCTGTGAAGGCGAACGCACCGGCTATCTCGAGCGCGCCAATCTTTCCGGAAAATTCTTGAGATTGATGGTTGAACTCAATCCTGAGGAGGCCCCCTCCAGTGAACAATCCTGGATAAAGGTTCAGGAAGGCTGGAAACCATGCACCCCAAAAGCAGCAGGCGGAAAGAGATGCCAACAACCAATTATCTTCCGAACTTTCCAAATGAACGGCCAGACCTGCACGGTCTATCCTGGCTGCACGGAGTATCACGGATGACTAATCGCCTATCCAGGAACTGCCGAGGGCCTATACGCCCCCGTCACATTCGCCTGTTCGCGCTAGCCCTGACGGCCTCCACTCTCACCGCTTGCAGTTGGGTCGCTGTCATTGCCACAGAGGGTCCACTTCTATTGACCGAACGGCGTGGTCTGGACAGTTTCACCCTGGTGGCCGACCTGCCTGAAGGTTTCGGCCTCAGCATCATCGGTTGGTACGGCCCGGTCGATAAGAACCGCCTCAATTGCCAGGTCACCAATCTTCATAACAACAAACTGCAAGCCCGTGAGTTGGGTAAGGGAGTCGATATCCCAATCAACACCGAGGCTAAGTCCACCTCCCGCACTATTCCGCTCACCTATTACGTCGGTGCCTGCGAGCTTCGATTGGGCAAAGTTGAAATGGAGATTGACGGGCGTTACGGCAAAAAAAACTGGCAAAAAACCTATTCCGACGCAATTTTTTATATCCATAAGCGGGCGCCCGATGACGAACAAGGCTTCGACATAAACGGGATTCGTCAAGTAAATGCCCAGTGCACCTGGCTGTTCCAAGAAAGCAAATTACATCTGGAACTTACCAAGCTGCTGACCTGCAAAGGCGCCGGCGCCAACCTGCAATACGACCAGTTGGCCGGCAAGACGGTGAAATTGGCCATTGAGGTCAATCCGGAGGAAAAACCCTACTACGACGACACCTGGATCAAATTCCCAAACGGCTGGAAGCCATGCAAGACAGAAGGTAACGACTGGATTTGGTGCAGAACCCCTCCCACATTCCAAACCTTTCAAATGAACGGCCAGACCTGCACGGTGTATCCCGGCTGCACGGAGTAATCACGGATGACTTTTAAACTCAAAGAAACCTGCCCCAAACGTGGCCTCTGGTGCAGCTTTCGCCTGGTTGATGAACATGGCGACGCGACACCTTATGCCGGCCTCAATTACACCCTGCATGACCGCATGGGCATGGCCTACTCGGGGACACTCCATACTGAAGGCTACGGCTATCTGGAAAACTTCTACTGCGGCCCTCTGATACTTGATCTGAGTGCACCGTATACGGGGCTCAATACTTGGTATAGACGTCTTCAAACTCGACAACACTTCAAACTTCCTTTAACCGCCCTCCAGGTCGCCGCCGAACAGTCCCCCACCGGCCCACGCATCGATGGCCGCACCTACAAGGCACGCGAACGCGCCGAAAAAGAGCAGGCCGTATTTTTCCAAGTGGAAGTTCGCGACTTTGCCAAGCCGGGTGAAGCCGCCCACCTGCCGGAGGCTGATAGCGCATTGGATTCGTGCCCCTCGCCCTTTCTCAAGGAAGCCTGCACCCACTCCAACACCCAGCCCGGCATAGCCTTGATGGTCAACAAGCACAATGTGCTAGAAGTTCAAGCCCTGCGCGCCTACAACCCATTGCTCTCCCACGACAAAGGTTTCTGTGCGCTTAACGCCTACCATTTATCGATTATGTCGCTGCTCAGCTACGCCCCGTTTCACAAAGAGCGTGCCTATAACGAAGCCCCTACGCCACCGCCCTATAGGGACGAAGGTTGCATCGGCGCTGTTCTGCAAAGCCAGTTGGCTCGTTGTGAAAGACCGACCCATTTCAGCGACGGCGGACCCTATCACCTGCTCACTGAAGAAGTGCCGTATTCCAAACGCCTGGAAGTAGTGCCCTATGATCCGGCGCGGTATGCCAAGGAGGCCAAGGAAGAGTGGGATTTTCCCGAAAAAGTCCATTTCCTTCACCACAAGTCCGATACCCAGGCCTTCATTACCCATAACGACAGGGTGATGCTGATCTCGGTACGTGGCACCGCCGGTCTCACTGATGCACTGCGAGACATGGACGCCAAGCAAGTGCCATTCCTTGCCGATGAGGGCGGCCAAGGCAATGCGCACCGAGGCTTCTACAATTCCTTCGAAGTGACACGCAAATTTGTCGAACGCTACATGAATGCCTTCTACACCGGCAATCAGACCATCATGGTCTGCGGCCATAGCTTGGGCGGCGCCATTGCCTTGCTGCTGGCCGAGTGGCTACGGCTTCGCGCAAGCAAACCCAAAGTCATGCTCTACACCATCGGCGCGCCGCGCGCCGGTAATCAGTCCTTCGTCAAAGCCGCCGCCGACCTCACCCACCATCGCATCGTTAACCACAACGACCCGGTGCCTGGGGTGCCCTCCACCTGGATGGACGCCGAATGGAAGATGGTACTC
The DNA here is from genome assembly GCF_052046095.1 of Pseudomonas sp. 22072. Taxonomy (NCBI): domain Bacteria; kingdom Pseudomonadati; phylum Pseudomonadota; class Gammaproteobacteria; order Pseudomonadales; family Pseudomonadaceae; genus Pseudomonas; species Pseudomonas sp. 22072. Next base: position 65,252 of record NZ_JBQEQE010000012.1, on the reverse strand, counting down.
CCCGGCACCACCCTGCTGATCGCCTCCATCGGCTCGCCCTGGATCGGTCTGATGCTGACCCTTGGCGGCTTGCTCAACCTCAAGGACGATAACTACGAGCATCACGGCGAACAGTGGCACTTCATGCCACGCAAACTAGGTAAAAATTCGGTGCTGTGGCAACCAAGGTGCGCAGCCATCGAACAGAAGACGTGCGCCGAGTTCGCCGCCCATATCGAGCTCAAAGGCGATATGCCAAAACGGGCGGCGTTTCTCATGCAAGCCTTGTCGGCCGCTGAGCACTCCAGCGACGGCGGCTACAGTCGCAACGCGTTGACCACCCTGCTGCGCTGGCATGCCAGCGTTCAGCACCGCGGGGGGAAGTTGCTCACCCCCGACGAGCGCGAACAGATCGAAAAGCAGATCAAGCCGCTACGAGCAGAGATGGAAAAACCTATCAACCTTAGCTACGAACGTTTTAGACACAACCTTCGCAGCCGCCCCCATCCACGGCTCTCGCAAACCTCTGAAGTGGAACTGCGCGGACTTTTCCGAACAAGTCAGCAGCGCCTTGAATCTCTTCAGAGTGATCAGACAAAAAGTCTGAGCCGAGCACAAGCACGACTGAAAAATCAGGACGAACATCGACTCGAATGGCAACACGTTTTCGGTGACATCCCAAAGAGCGATGAACTCATCAAATTGATCGACGAGTGGCTTGATCGCCCTGAAAACAAAAAAGCCGCCGCGTTGGCCAAGGTATCCAGCCCCAGCGAAGAACAGCAGGCCTACGCCTGATTTAACCCCAAACAGTGACTTTCCTCATCGGCATGGGGCGGGCACCTGTTGCCAAAATTCAATGAAGGAGCGCCCGAATGCGTTGTTTTTCACCTGTTTTTCTTCTTCTGCTGCTGTGCATCAGCGGCTGTACCGGCAACTACGTATTCAGCGACCCGGATTACCGCCCACTCGGTGATCCTCGCGCGCTCAACCGCAGTCAATGAGGCAGAGATCTCGACATGCAAATGATCATGGAAATCCTCAATCCTCCGGCATCACTGCCGGAGCACTCCCGCAGCCAAGTTTTCACCTCAGCCGGTGGCTTGGCGGGTCGCAACGATGACTGCCACTGGTGCATCCCCGACCCGACAAAACAGCTCTCCGGCCAACATGCGCGCATCAGTTTTCACGACGGCGACTTTTACCTCACCGATACCAGCAGCAATGGTACCTGGGAGGTGCATACCGGCAAGCGCCTGACCAAGGACCGGCCGCTGCGCCTGCGCAATCGCGCCGTCTACCGGCTGAGCCAATTCGAGATCGGTGTACGCCTGGTACAACCCTCGGATCTGCTCACCCTCGGCGCCGGGCGCCGACTGCCCGCTGACAGCGTGATCCGGGAAGACTACCTGGATGCCGACCCCATCACATTGCTCGACCGGGTAGCACATCACGCTAGTGATGATGACCTGAGCGATGTGCTGAACACTTCGCCGAAAGTCGACCAGCACGATGATCACACTCAGTTGGAAGCCACCCATGTGCGGGTACCGACCCTGGCACCCGCGCCTACCGCCATGGCAGCGCCAACCCCGCTCTCCTCGGCGCCATTCTGGAATGAGTTCGGAAGCGCCCTGGGTATGGACCTGCTCCATCTCTCCGATCACGAGCGTGAGACGCTGGCGGTCAATGCTGCCCACCTGCTGCGCAGTTGCACCACAGAGCTACAGCGATGCTTGCGCACCTGCGCCGAGCTCAAACACGACACCCGGATTGAATCGGACGCTGACGTTCGCCTGGACTCAGCAGCGGAGCTGGTGCATGCACCGCTGTCGGCCAGTTTGGCGCAAGTCGGTCGTAGCTGCCGCACGCTGCAACGCCATCAAGTGGCCACGCATGCCGCCAGCCGCACCGCGTTGCGTAATGCGGTGGAACAACTATCGCCGGCCAATGTGACCTTGCACTTCGAGCCAACCGCCTCGCGACGCTGGTTCATTGCACAAGGGCGATGGAAAACCTACTGCCGGCTGCATCAGGACCAACGCGAGGCACTCCTGCAACACCCTTTGGGAGAAGGCTACCCCCACGCCTACAACGAGCAGCAGCGCCTGCTCGACACCTTTGAGCACCTGCCAACAGGAGAGATTTGATGCCTTACCTAAGAACATTGGCCTGCATGGCTTTGGGGCTGTTGCTGAGCGGGTGCTCGGCCCTGTCCCCTTATTCTTCCATGACCAAACTGGAACTGTCCCTTACCGCCAGCGAGGACGTGAATCCAGATATTCATGGCCGCCCTTCGCCCATCGTGTTGCGGCTGATGGAGCTCAAACACCCGGTGGCGTTTGAGAACGCCGACTTCTTCAGCCTTTATGAGCGCCCGAAGACTGCCCTGGCCGTCGATTTGGTGAACACCGAAGAGCTGGAGTTGAGCCCCGGCAAACAGGTCGAGCTCAAGTTGAGTGTGCAGCCCTCCAGCCACTACGTGGCCGTACTCGCCGCCTACCGCGATCTGCCAGAAACCCAGTGGCGCTATGTGATCCCACTGAAGCCCGCCGAGATCAACCGAACCCATCTGATACTCGATCAGCACGGCATACGCCCCCCCGCCGATCCCAAGCCAGCCGCCGAGGGCAGACCATGAATACGGATAAAACAGTCTGGAAAGAAGGCATGTTGCTGCGCCCGCAACACTTCCAACAGAACGACCGCTACTACGCGCATCAGTTGAACATGCGCACCCGGTTGACCAGCCCCTACAGCTGGGGCCTCTTCAATTTGGAAGTGGACACCAGCTACCTGAGACAGGCCAAGGTGTTGGTTCGGGCCGCCTCAGGGATCATGCCGGATGGCACTTTTTTTGAGCATACCCATGACCGTCAAGCGCTGACACTGGATGTGCCGCCGAACGCCTATGACGTACCGGTATACCTGGGGCTTCCTCTGATCAGTGGCAGCCAGGTAGAAACCCGCGATGCGACCCAGACTGACGCGCTGGCACGCTACCTCAGCCACGATCTCGATGTGACCGACTCGAATGCCGGTGCCCACACCACCAATGCGATGAGTTGCGCGCGACTGGATCTGCAGTTGCTTCTGGGGGAGCAACGCCGTGACAGCGCGTTCGTCAAAATCAAGCTCTGCCATATCCAAGGTGTCGACAACAACAACATCGCCATCCTGCAATCGGGTTTCCTGCCCAGTCATTTGCATGTTCACGCCTGCAAGAGCCTGGTCGAGTGCGTCGAACAGGTACTTAACCAACTCAACAGCCGCGGCGAAGCCATCGCTGACCGGATGCGCTCCACCGGCCAGATTGGGGGGGCGGAGCTGGGCGACTTCATGATGTTGCAGTTGATCAACCGCTCGGAGCTGCTGCTGCGTCACTCCCTGGCAATGGATCAGCTCCATCCCGAACAGCTCTATCGCAGCCTTCTGACCCTAGTCGGTGATCTATCGGCGTTTTCCAGCGCACGCCGACCCGAGGCGGTACTGGTCGGCTATGACCACCAGGATCAGCTCGGGTGTTTCCTCAAGCTCCGGGACGAAATCAGCCAAGTGCTGTCGCTGGTTCTGGAACAGCACGCGGTCGAGCTGTCGCTGGAGCAACACAAATACGGCGTTCAGGTGGCGCGCCTGGAAGACCCGTCCTTCCTCAAGAACGGCTACTTCGTGTTGGTCGCCAGTGCCCAGTGCGAGATGGGCGAATTACGCCAGCGCCTGCCACAGCATCTGAAGATCGGCACCGTCAACAGCATCCGCGACCTGGTCAATCTGCATCTGCCCGGTATCAAGCTGAGCCCGCTGCCTGTGGCACCCAGGCAGATCCCTTACCACACGGACAAATCGTATTTCAAGCTCGAACTCTCCATCCAGGACATCTCGGACCTGGAGAGCTCCCGTGGCTTCGCGCTGCACCTATCGGGTGAGTTCACCGCGCTTGAACTGCAATTCTGGGCCATCAGGAGCTGATTACCATGCAACGCGATACTTTTGGCAGCCTGGATAACAAGACTGTGATCGTCAACCTGGATGGTACGGCGCCCGCGCAGAGCGCATTGACCGACTTTGAGCAGCCGCCCCGCTACGAGGAACTGGAATCTCACTATGTGTATTCCGCGCGAAAGGAAGCCATCCAAACCTTCAGCATCAGCCCCAATCCCCTGGTGGCCGCAGCGGCGGATCTGCTTTCCGATGTGGTCAAGCTCAAGCAACGCAAGCGCTGCAAAGACCTCATCAAGCTCAATAAACGCCTGAACAATGACATCAAGGCGTTCGAGCGCCGAACCCGATTGGCCGGGGTGGAACACTACGAAGTTCAGACCGCCCGGTACCTGTTATGCACCGTGGTTGACGAAGCGGTGCTGACTACTGAGTGGGGCAAGCACAGTGACTGGCCGCATCGCAGCCTGCTCAGCCACTTCCATAACGAGACCTCTGGCGGTGAGAAATTCTTCCTGCTGGTGGAGCGAGTGATCAAGAACCCGGCCCGGCACCTGCACATGCTTGAACTGATGTATCTGTGCCTGTCGCTCGGGTTCAAGGGCAAGTACGCGATGGATACGACGGGGGGCAGCGTGGAGCTGGAAGAGATCCGCGACGACCTCTATCGCCACATTCGTCAGTTGCGTGGCGATACCCCGCATGAGCTATCGCCGCAATGGCAGGGCCTGCTTCGAGAGCATCGAACACACACACGGTTGGTGCCGTGGTGGTTGGTAGCACTGTTCACTGTGATCAGCCTCGCCACGCTCTACGCCGGGTTTGCCTGGGTGCTGAAAGAGCAACGGGGGGCGGTGCTTGAGCCTTTCCAATTGCCTGCGCCAACGGCGATTGAACAGACAAACAGCGTACTGCCTAAGGAGGTTGCGAATGCGTCCTCCAATCGCTGATTCGGCTGCTGTGCCTGAACACAGAAGACCTCTGAGATGCCTGCGCCTGGGCATCCTTGCCATTGCCCTGCTCAGCCTGAATGCCTGCAGTTGGGTCGCCCTCGCCGCCAAGGAAGGTGCCGTCTCAGCCACCGGCCGCTACGGCCTGGACAGCTTCACCTTCGAGGGCACGCTGCCGGCGGAATTCGGTATGGACATCATGCCCTCCTATGACCCGGTGGACCCCGAGAGCAGCGTCTGTCAGCGCCAGAACCTGTATGGCGAATGGAGTGCGCGCTACTACGGCACCAGCGACAACATACCCATTCAGGCGCAACCACAGGCCTTTAGCCACAAGGTACCGCTGACCTACAGCGTTGGCCTGTGCACGATGCGGCTGACAGCGCTGGACCTGAATATCAATGGGCGCTACGGCCAGCAACGTTGGCAACAAACTTACGCCAATGGCGGCTTCAGGATTTTCAACCAGTTGCCGGCAGACTCACCCAAGTTCGACAAAGATGGAATTCGCTCCGTGACCGCGCAATGCAACTGGCTGTTTCAGCAAAGTCAGGCGAAATCTCGGTTTGGTGAAATCAGCAAGCTCCTCACCTGCGCAGCCAGCGGTACCCATCTGCAATATGACCAATTGGCCGGAAAGACAGTGAAGTTGGTCATTGAGGTCAACCCCGAGGAAGAGCCCTCGCACGATGACACGTGGATCAAATTCCCAACAGGCTGGAAACCCTGCGCACATGAAAGCAATGGTTGGCGTTGGTGCAGAAATCCGCCCGTATTCCAAACCTTCCAAATGAACGGCCGGACCTGCACGGTCTATCCGGGCTGTACGGAGTAATCACGAATGACTTTTAAGCTTAAGGAAACCTGCCCGAAACGCGGTTCGTGGTGCAGCTTTCGTCTGGTTGATGAACATGGTGAAGCCGCACCCTATGCAGGTATTGACTACACCCTGCATGACCGCATGGGCATGACCTACTCGGGAACACTCGACAGTAAGGGTTACGCGCGCCTGGAGAACTTTTATATCGGCCCTCTGATACTTGATCTATCTTCGCCCAATCAGAACTTCGATGACACTTGGTACAAAGAACTTCAAACACGGAAGCACTTCAAGCTTCCATTAACCGCCCTTCAGGTCGCTGCCGAGCAAGCCCCGACAGGCCCGCGCCGAAATGGCCGTACCTACTTGGCACGCGAGCTTGCCGAAAAAGAACAGGCCGTATTTTTCCAGGTTGAAGTTCGCGACTTTGCCAAGCCTGGCGAAGCGGCTCATCTGCCAGACGCGGATACCACGCTCCAACCACGCCCGTCGCCTTTTCTGAAAGAAGCTTGTACGCACTCCAACACCCAGCCCGGCATTGCCTTGATGGTCAACAAGCACAATGTGCTGGAAGTTAAGGCCCTGCGTGCCTTAAGCCCGCTGCTGTCACGCGACAAAACTTTCTGCGCTTTGAATGCCTATCACCTGTCGATGATGGCCGTACTCAGCTATGCGCCGTTTCACCGCGAGCGCAGGCCTGACGAAGCACCGACACCACCACCCTACACCGTGCCAGGCTGCATCGGCAGCGTCCTGCAAAGCCAGCTCGGCCACCTGCTCCCGCCGACCCAGTTCAAGCAAAGCGGCCCGTTCCATCTGCTGAGCGAAGAGGTGCCCTACTCCAAACGTTTGGAGATCATGCCTTACGATCCCGAACGCTATGCCAAGGAAGCCAAGGCCGACTGGAAGTACCCTGAACAGGTGCACTTTCTTCATCATAAGAAGACTGAAACCCAGGCCTTTATCACCCACAACGACAAGGTAGTGCTGATTTCGGTGCGCGGCAGCCAGGAGTTCGCTGACTTTCTACGTGACGCAGATGCCCGACAAGTGCCGCATGTCGACGGCCAGGGGAAGATCCATCGCGGCTTTCACGCTGCCTTTCTGGTTGCCCGCACATTTGTAGAGCGATATATGGATGCGTTCTACCGCAAGGGGCAAACCATTCTTGTCTGCGGGCATAGCTTGGGTGGCGCCATCGCACTGCTGCTGGCCGAATGGCTACAACGCGAATACTCCGACGATATCCAGCTCTACACCTACGGTTCCCCACGCACCGGCAACCGGACCTTCGTCGAGGCTGCCCAGTCCCTGCCCCACCATCGGCTGGTCAACCACAACGACCCAATCCCGTCGGTTCCGGCCACCTGGATGGACGCCGAATGGAAAATGGCGCTACCCGGCAGTGCCATGCTCATCGCCAGTATCGGCAACCCAATGATCGGTACCGTCCTGCTACTGGGCGGCCTGCTCAACCTGCGTGGCGATCCCTACCAGCACCATGGCGAACAGCGGCACTTCATGCCGCGCAAATCCGGCTTGACCGCGGCCTCGTCGGTGCTCTGGCAACCCGGCTGCGCGGCCATCGAAGAGCTGACCTGCGCGAAGTTCGCCGGCGCCATCGAGCTCAAAGGCGACATGCCCGCGCGCCAGTCCTTCGCCACGCAAGTGCTGTCGATGGGCGAACACTTCAATGACCCCGGCTATGCCAATGCCGCATTGGCCACCTTGCTGCGCTGGTACGCCAGCGTCTCCCGGGAGAAAGAAACGGGCGCGCTGTTCACCGACAGGGAGCGTAAGCAATTGGGCTTGCAGATCGAGTCCATTCAGGCCGAGGTCGAGCAGGTCCCGGCACTGACCTACACCCAGTTCCGCCACAACCTGCGAGGGCGAACCGACCTACGGTTCGATCGCCTGACCGAGCTGCAACTGCGCACGCTGTTCCAGGACAGCCAGCAGCAACTGAACGCCTTGCGCACCCAGCAGCGTCAGGAGCTCAGCCGGGCGCAAAAACGCCTGAAAGCACAAGGCGAGCGAACACTCGGTTGGCAGGATGTGTTTGGCGATGTCGCCGACAGCCCAGCCCTGCAGCAGTTGCTCAAGGCCTGGCTCACCCTGGACGCCAACCAGGCGGCAGCTGGCCTGGCCAAGGTCACCCCACAAAATACCGAACGGGCCTACGCCTGATTTCTGCCTCAGAGAGCCTCTTCGATGAAAAAGCTATTCACCTCACTGACCCGCCTCTTAGCCCAGACGTGGCTATGGAGCCTGCTCGTGGTTATCGCGCTGGCCTTGCTGATCTGGTTCGCTGGCCCCTTGTTGGCGGTGGCTGATCACCGTTTCTGGGAAAGCGCCACGTCCCGGTTGCTGACCATCTGCGGGCTGTTGCTCGCCTGGGGCCTGTTTCTTGTTGCGAGTGATCGGCGCAACGCCGTCGGTTCGGTAAACAACGGCCAGGATCCCCTGCCGCCCTCACGGCGTGCTGTCGACAAGGAACAGGCCACGCTGCGTCGCCTGTTCAAAAGCGCCGTGCAGACGCTGCAACGATCCGGGTTGTACAGCGGCCATAGTGCACGGTGGCGCAAAGAGTTGCCCTGGTACCTGATGATAGGCCCCGAAGGCGCAGGCAAGACCAGCCTGCTCGACCACTCCGGCGTCAAGTTTCCGCTCAACCAACTGGACGGCCAGCAGAGCAGCCCGCCGCCGGCAACCCAACAGTGTGACTGGTATTTCGCCGAACAAGGCGTGCTGCTGGATACCAGCGGCCGTTACCTGGCCGCACAGGAACCTGCGGACACCGAAGGGTGGCGTACCTTGCTGAAATTGTTGCGCCGTCGTCGGCTCAGCCGCCCTATCAATGGAGTGCTGGTCAATATTCCGATCACCCTGTTGCTGGACAGCAATCCCGAGCCGCTGAGGCACTTGGCCGGACAGGTCCGAAGCCGGCTGCTGGACATCCATCAGCGCCTGCATAGCCGGCTGCCGGTGTACCTGGTACTCACCAAGGCCGATAGCGTTCAAGGTTTCGATGCTTTTTTCAGCCAGCTCTCCCGAGAAGAAAGCCAACAGGTGTTGGGGATCAGCTTCAAGGAGCACCAGCAAGGCACCGACCCAACGGTGCTGCATGAAACCTTCGAAGACCTGCTCCGGCGCTTGAACAGCCAGGTTGTGATGCGCCTGCAGCAGGAACGCAGCATCGAATCCAGGGGCCGCATTCTGGACTTCCCACACCGGCTGGGCCTGATCGGCACCCACCTGGCGCTGCTGGTTGAAACCGCCTTTGCCGGCAACCGCTATGAGCCTGCCAGCCAGTTACGCGGCGTCTACCTGGCCAGCGTTCCGCACTGGGACAGTGCCACCCCCAGCAGTACCGCTGACCCGGACGAGGTGGAAGCGCCGGTAGTAGCGCCACGTACGCTGCGCACAATGCGTGGCGCCCCGCGCTTTGTGCATCATCTGCTTACCCGCGTGGTATTTCCTGAAGCCGGATTGGCGGGGTTGGACGCACGGGAATCACGCCGCCTGCACTGGGGGCAACGGGCGTTGTACGCCGGCGCACTGGGTTGCCTGGCGTTGTTCGGGCTGCTGTGGATTGGTGGTTTCACGCAGAATCACCAACGCTTCGAACAGTTGCGCACCCTGGGCCAACAGTTCGGGCAGCAACTGGCGGCAATCACCCCCCAGGATGATGCACTGGGGGTCTTGCCCGAGCTGGAAACCAGTTACCGCGCCACACAAGTATTCCCGCCTCAGTCGGCACTGGCACTGCACGAACGTACTGGCCTGTACCAAGGTGAGCCTGCCACCGCCGTTCTGCAGCAACGCTACCAGCATGAGCTGGACAGGCAATTGCTGCCGCGCGTTGCACGTCAGTTGGAAGGGCAAATCCGCGCAAACCTGAGCAACCGGCAAGCACTGCTCGACAACCTGCGTACCTACCTGATGCTGGGCCGCCCGGAACACCGTGACAACGACACCCTCAAAGACTGGGTAGCCACGGACTGGGATCGACGCTACGCGGGCAATGTGGCCGCGCAGGCAAGTTTGAACGAACACTTCTCCCGCCTGCTGCAACAGCCCTTCGAGTATCCACTCAACGACAGCCTGGTCACCCAGGCCCGCCAGGCGCTGCGCAAGGAGCCGCTGGCCCAGTTGGTCTACCGCAGCCTGCGCGAGCAGTCGCGCAACCTGCCGCCGTATCGTCTGGACGAGCATCTGGGGCCGCAGGGGCTGGCGTTGACCGGAACCCATACGGTAATCCCAGGCCTGTACACACAGCAGGGCTATCAGCAGTACTTCCTGGTGCGCGGTGCAACGCTTGTTCACGAGTTCCTGCGCGACAACTGGGTGATGGGCGAAAGCAGCAGCCTCAACCCCATCCAGCTGCGCGACCTGCTGGCCGAACTGGAGCAACTGTACTTTCGCGACTACGGCGAGCACTGGGATCAGGCCTTGGCCAAAGTTGCATTGCAACCGCTCAACAGCCTCGCCCAGGGGGCCGACCAGGCCGCCGCACTGATTGCCTCCAATTCGCCCCTGGTGCAGTTGTTGACGCAACTACGCGACAACACACGCTTCCCGACCGTCGGCGAAGCCGTAGCAGACGTAGCCGACGCCGCGGGCCAGATCGCGGATGTGGCTGGCCCTGTAGGCGGCCTCACGAAAGCGGTCGCCCAGAAAGCCACCACCACCCTGGCGGATAAACGTCCAGTAACGGCCAAGGCCGCCCTGCAGCGGCGCTTCGAACCGCTCCATCGGCTGTTGGACGACAATGGCGGTACTGGCCCAGAGTTGGCTCCAGCCATGGCCGCCCTCACCGACCTGCATCAACAATTGCTGGCGGTCAGCCAAGGCAACCAGCCCGATTACGCGGCCTTCGAACTGGCTAAATCCCGCCTGAGCGGCCAGCGCAGTGCCTTGGATAGCGTACGCGCATCGGCGGCCCGCTTACCCGCACCGATCACCCATTGGCTGCGCGGGATGAGCGACGACAACTGGCAACTGGTGTTGGGCGATGCCTACCACTACCTCAACAAGCGTTATCAAGGCGAGCTCTACAGCGTCTATACAACCGCCTTGCATGAGCGATATCCGTTCCATGCCCATAGCGCCAGCGATGTTGCGATCGCCGACTTCCGGGAGTTCTTCAAAGCCCAAGGCACCGTCGACAGTTTCTTCGATACCTACCTGAAACCCTTCGTCACCTTTGACGGTAACCAGTACCGCATGCGCAGTGTCGAGGGCCGGAGCCTGCCAGTGTCCCGCGGCATCCTGCAGCAGATGAGCAACGTGCAACAGATCCGTCGTGGTTTCTTTGCCGAAAATGCCTCGGAACCCTTGATCAAATTCAGCCTGGAACCCTACTCGCTCGACGCCAACCTGAGTCGCGCCGACTTCCGCTTTGGTGACAAGCAGCTGGAATATCGGCATGGCCCCATCACGTCAGCCAACTTTCAGTGGCCCAACGAAGCGAGCGATGGCCTCACCAGCCTGCTGGTTGAAGACCTCAGCGGGCACCGCACGGGTATTCAGAAGAACACCGGGCAATGGTCACTGTTTCGGCTGTTCGACCTGATGGAAACCGAGGCGCATCGCGGACGTGATGTGCTGATGCTGAAAGCCGATGTCGGCGGGTTGCGTGCCAACTACCTGCTGCTGAGCCAGCGTTCGCCCAACCCTTTCGACCTGACGGCAGTGCGCAACTTCCGTCTGCCGGCGGCGTTGTAATGATCGGGTCCTGGAGCAGTGCCGCCCACACTGACCCGGGCAAGGTGCGGGCGCGCAATGAGGACGCCTTTCTCAACTGCCCCGAACGCGGGCTCTGGGCCGTTGCCGATGGCATGGGCGGCCACCAAGCCGGCGACCTTGCCAGCCGCCTGGTAGTCGACAGCCTGCTCGCCCTACCGGCAGCGGGTGATTACGCGGAGCGCCTGGCGCAGTTGCGCCAATGCCTGCACTGGCTCAACCGTCGGCTCAATCAGGAGCTGACGGTGACGCCACAACGGCGGGACACCACCATGGGCAGCACGGTAGTGGCCCTGCTGATGCATGACAACCGGCTGGCCTGTGTGTGGGCCGGTGACAGCCGCTGCTACCTCTGGCGCGACAATCGCCTCTACCAGCTTTCACGCGATCACTCCTTGCTCGAACACCTGGTGGCGCAGCAGCACATGAGCCTCGAACAGGCCTGCCTGCACCCCTCTGCCCAGGCGTTGACCCAGGCCATCGGCGCCAAAGCGCAGCTGGAACTGGACGTGCTGGAGCTCTCCCCCCGGCCGGGCGATGTCTTCCTGTTGTGCAGCGATGGGTTGTATCAGGAACTCAGCAGCGAGGCGGTTGGCCAGGCACTCAGCCTTGCCACGCCGCAGGCCGCCGTGAAGCAACTGGTCGAATCGGCGCTGCGCGGCCCGGCGCACGACAACCTGACGGCCGTGGTGGTGCGGCTATGAGCGACCTGCACCGCGACATCATCACCGGCCCGCCACCAGGGAAAAACGCCTCGCAGCCGACATACTTTGCCTTCGCCGCACAACCTGATGTGGCCACTACAGCGATACCACTTGAACCCTTACCGGAGCGGTTGAACGATCGCTATCGGCTGGAACGCCTGCTCGGCGTGGGGGGCATGAGCGCCGTCTACTGCGCCCACGATGCACTACGTGCCCAGTTTGGCGACCCTCAGCCCTATGTGGCGATCAAGGTCATGAACGACAGCCATGCGGCGTGCCCGGATGCCAATGCGTTGTTGTTCAGTGAATTTGCGCTGACCCAGCACCTGCACCATCCCCATGTGATCCGGCTGTACGACTACGCCGTCGATGGACCATCGCAGCGGGGTTTCATCAGCATGGAATGGCTGCAGGGTGCGCCCCTCGACCGGGTGATCGCCGAGTGCCCGCAGGGAGTGTGCTGGGACCTGCTGCAGCCACTGGCGCTGGCCATACTCGATGCGGTGGTGCATGCCCATCTCCACGGTGTGGTGCATGGCGATTTGAAGCCCAGCAACCTGATGCTGGGGGACAACGGGTTACGCCTGTTCGACTTCGGTTTGGCCGCCTCGAATGACGCCCGCTTGCTCGGCCTGCCACGATTGCAACGTGAGCGCATTGCCGCCTGGACACCCGGATACGCCGCACTGGAACTGCTGGAGGGTGGCGAGATCAGCCAGGCCTCCGACCTCTACGCCCTCGCCTGTGTGTTGTACGAACTGGCGGGCGGCCAACATCCCTATCACCACTGCAGCGCCAAGCAGGCCAAGACGCAGCGGCTGGACCGTACGTTGGTGTGCCCGCCACATCTGCCCCGTGCCTGCTGGCCGGCGCTGCAGCTTGCGTTGAAGATCAACTCGGTCGCCCGGCGCATTTCAGCGCAGGAGTTACGCGCCGCCTTCAGTGAAGCGAATCGCCCACGCTGGTCAAGGTGGTTGCGCCCTTGGCATGCGCCGCCGAACCCGATCTAACCGAGGAGGTACACCCGAAGCTTGCCACTGCCGATAGTTGATACGGCAGTGGCGATTCAAGGACAGAACAACCATTTGAAGGAGCTCATTGCCGATGAGCAGCGACAACTCAAGGAAATTGACGCCATCAGGGGTCTGCAGCCCGACACAGCCGAATAGCTTCCCCCCACACGTGCCGCTTGTGCAAAGGCAGTTTGATTGCGAGGATCAAGCGCCTCGAAAACCTGACAAAAACAAGCACATTGGCCACATCTACGAGTGGAGTAACGGGGAACGATTGGACCCGAACATAGATTGTCATCTCACGATCGGGGGCGAGACGACAATCCACAAACTTGCGAATGGTAAAGATCTGTTTTGCGAAGCTCCACCCGGCGAATATAAAGCTGAGTTGCTTCAGAATTTTGATGAGCAAAAGCTCACCACAGCCCGACAGGAACTCAAAGACGCGCTTGACGCAATTATTAAACACGAGGAAGCCGAGGCTGCTGCGCTACAGAAAATTCAAGACCAGCAGAGTGCGTTCAGCAATGCTCTTGATCTAACCGGCAGCGCCGTGAGTGGATTCTTTTTAAGTGGCGTTGGACTGATCAAAGACACCAAAGCGTGGTCAGACCTTATCAACCCATTCAATCATTTTGCAAACGCTGCAATTTCTGCTTGGAATGCAAAAAGTAGCAATGGAAAATCTTGGGTCGAATCGTTCGCCAATAATTACTCAGAGGCACAGAAAAACGATCTCGTGAAGGCCCTCGGCTTTGATCCTTCAAAAATAAAACCTGAAGATCTTGCGCAAGCCTTTGAGATCGCTTGCTTCGTTTATGAAGACGCACCAAGCCAAGAGCTACTTAAAAATTTTTCGATTACCTACGTAAAAGCTCAGCACCGAAGGGAATGGGCGAAGGTTGCCGGAGCTGCAGTATTCGAGATCGTATTGGCTGCATTGCTGATTGTATTCACCGCCGGTGTTGGTCTTGCCGCTAGAGCGGCGGGATCTATTTCTACCAAGCTCCTGGGGCTTCTGAAAAAGCTTGGTGAAGTACTGAAAAAGCTGGGCGCTTGGCTAAGGTCCTACAGGATCAAATCAAATGGTACTGTGCGAGGCATATCGGGCAACGAGGCGGCTCCGGTTATCATTCCGCGACCTGCCCCATTGGTTATGGATGACATCACCCCGTCCAAGCCTGCACTACGCTCGAGTGATGCCACAAGTGTTAATGCCGCAGCTGCTTTAAAAGCTAAAACTTCAGGATTACAAAGCGCACAGCAAACGGCAGCTACCACGAAGACGTTGCCTGATGGCAGAATTCGTTACTACGATGAGGAAACGCTAGCTCGAAAAGAAGGACCTACACGTGGTGCCTCTTTTGTCACAGAGTACAACCCTAAGACAGGCTTCACGAGGCAATGGATGGAAAGCTATGATCATTCAGGCAACGTTAATCGAGTTCACCCCAAAAGCATCAATGGGCAAACATTGAAGGCGCAGCACTACCCACCAACAGGTGCAGAACTGGAGAGTTGGAAATAATGTACTCAAATAATAAACTTGCCATCGATCTTGAAAAAACACTTGCGAGAGGTTTTGATATAACCAAAATAGCTGAAGCAGCATTCAAAATACATCAAGACCATTGCTTAGAGCTCACTACCCCTATGCGTCGCGCGCTGCTTGTGTTGATGGCAATGGAAGAAGGGCCCGAGTTCGAGTTAACAGAAGCTGAATTCACGGATCTGATCACTGAAATCAAAGCAATGTAAAATGAAGAATATATACTGCTCATGACCTCACCAGCAGGGCAGTGGCCGAGTAAAGCCACTCCCCTTTACTTACAAGAACGAGCGTTATGCAGTGACCGGATTCCGCCAGTCATCAGACCCCGTCGTCCCACTGATTTCATGGGTCCAAATGATTTTCCGATAGGTGAAATACACATCTTCAAGATGGGTAAAATGCGCCATCGCCGGGTCCTGGCAGTTGGGCATGCGCGACTTCACGTCTACAATAATCGCGTCTTCCAGTTCGATTGAGTAATAGTGCTCTTGCTGCCCTTTTGCAGACGTTCGATACCAAGCAAGGTGACATTTTTCAAGACGCTCGCCCGAGGTCAAGGCGTTGAAAATCAGCGGTGAAGACTTGTCGAAGACCTTGGTGATCATCAACGGCTTGTGTACCCGCTGCCCGGTTGGTTGTCCCGACTGGGGGTCACGCGGAATGATCACCTGGTGATCAAACGCCTGAACCAGAATCTTATCTTCATGGCCTTGCTGGTAGATGTTGCCGACCGAATCCGCAGTGAAGGTACCGGATGTAATCGCTCCTTGCTTGCTACCCTCGATAATCATATAGGCAGGTGTTGGCATTGCGCTTCTCCTTATTGGGTTGAAAGCACCGGGAGATGAACCAGTGCCCAATCTGAAGTGCAAAACCAATGCCAATTATAAATATCGTTTTAATTCAATAAGTT
The DNA here is from genome assembly GCF_052046095.1 of Pseudomonas sp. 22072. Lineage (NCBI taxonomy): Bacteria > Pseudomonadati > Pseudomonadota > Gammaproteobacteria > Pseudomonadales > Pseudomonadaceae > Pseudomonas > Pseudomonas sp. 22072. The sequence continues at coordinate 49,637 of NZ_JBQEQE010000012.1, read as the reverse complement.
GAAATAACACCCATCTTTTCATCTATCACCACATAGCTCTGGCCACTCAAAATTGTGCAGAGTTTTTCTCAACTTTCCAAGCCCACCTGTGTAACGTCCTGCATGCCTGACCCCCCTGATGAATCCGGGCGGGCCCTCGGCCAGAGGTGAGGCAAGAGTGCTAATGCTCAAAGCGAGCGCAATACGACAATTCCCTCGAGCAGCTGCACGATCATCATCCATTCAAGGTGCTGGCCAGCGTCTATACCCCTACAAAGACGGGCGAATCAACTTGAGTTGCAGCGATGGTTGAACATGGTCAATCGCATGCGTATGCACCAACACCGAGCGCGTTTTTTGACAGCAAATCCCGCCTGTAAAAAATATTTAACACGGCCGAGAACAGCTTTCTACACTTACCATAAATACCCTTGATTGCTTGCCCAGACGGGCCTCAACACACCACACGATCAGTTGTTTTCCCCGCAAGTAAGGACGAGGCTCATGCCAGCTACCAAAAGTGTTTCACAACTGATTTTTGTGTTCTGGCCGAGGCGCCGACTGTGCGTTCACGAGTGAAGAAGCACGCTTGATTGAACATTTCCGTACGCTGTCGGAAACCGACCGGGTGGCGACGCGCTATTTGACCAGCGCCTTCAAGGAGGTGTCCCGTTTTTGACAGACTCGTACCTCCCCACCGCCAATCTGATGATGGGTGCCAGATTGGTGGGCTTTCCGCTCAATCGCACCTCTATTCAATAGGGCTTGAAAGATCGCTCCTACACCTTCGCCAAACACTTCCGACGGCCCCATCTGAAATACCCAACAGTCACGAAAAATGACGAGCCCTTTTCTACAATAAACGTTATGTATTCAGTTGTTCTGGGCAAGAAGCCCACATCTCCTTTTATCTCATGAAGAACTTCGATCATGCTAAATACTTCGCTTTTCCCCTCATTACGTACCGCCATCGGTACATCCCTGCGGCCCCGACAGCTCAATCGAGAGGAAGAGCGCCTAGTCCATTACTACCGTTGCTTGTCGGAACAGGATCGTGAAGCGGTGCGCTGCCTGATGTTTGCGGTCAAGGAAACCAGCGAGGCGAACACCTTCACCCATAAATAGTGACACCGTCATGGGTCAGCGAACGATGAAGTACCTGCGGGGTTGGACACGTTGCCAAGAGCCTGTCTCATGGAATTTTCCTACCCAGCCGAAGCATACCTGCCGCCCCCACAAGCCATGCCATTACGCACGTGTTTGTGACCGCGACCTCGCCGCCGAAACGTTCTACCTTGCTAGAGTACGAAGCCCCATCCCCGTGGAGGATTTGCATCTCCCCATGCCCGCCTTCGTCACCCTCCAGCCTTAATTCCCCTTCGGTGGCCTGACCATCTCCCGCTGTGTGGACGCCCTGATCCGAGAGGATCTGCTCGACCCGCTGCCCTATGTGCGCCGGCACATTTGCGGCGATTGGGGCAATGTGCGCGCAGAGCATCGGCGCTATAACGATGCAGCTCTGAAGCTCGGCGGCTACCTGCTGTCGTCATACACCACCAGTGACGGCTTGGTCCTGTGTATCTTCACCGAAGCGGACCGGAACCTTACGGCGGTGTTCCTGCTGGATGAGTACTGACCGCCAGCGATAAAACCGGCATGTGCCTGATGCGGTTTGACTGACACCCACCTCCAAGCATTCGACCACGCTGACCCGATGTTCGCTGGCATCGCCGGCAACGTCACAGGCGGTCAACGCCTTCAAGACCGCGGTGCGTCAATGGCACATTGGCCGCGTTATCCCTTCATCACTTCCGTCATCCCAAGGGACGCCCACGCTTGCGGTTGGGGAGTCCCGCGGTAGCAAGGAGGCCACCATGTCATTGCTCTTCAAAGGCAGCGATCTGAAGCCGGTGCTGGCAGAGGCTATCGCCAATCAATGTTCCATCATTCTGGTCAAGGACCAGGGCGTCTACTGGCTCGCCGAGCGCGGTGAACGCCAAGCCAATGGCCGCCAGAGGTTGCTTGCCTATGCGGTGGGCTGTAACCCCGATGTCGACGTATTCGACGACTGGTGGGCGTTGGCCCGCAAGGAGCTGGGCGGCGATGATTTCGCGGAACATTTCGACCCGCATTCGGAGGCGTTCACGCCCATCCTCAACGGTGAGGAGGATCTGGAACTGGCCGCCACGGCGACCTATCTGATGTTGCGGACCGTCACGCCGTAACCCAATCAACCATCAGACCTTGAGCCCCCGCCTGCCGGGGGCTCTCTGCTATGTGCTCGCGCAGGGCTTCGCTACTCGCTTTTCGCCGGGAATTTCTCGCCATCCCCTGTTTCCAGCCACTGTGCATTAACGCTCAGCAGCCTGGCTATCTTATCGAGCTGCGAGTGTGGGATACCACGAGAAAACCAATTGGTCAGCCGCTGGGGGCTGATCTTCAGAAATAGCGCGAAATCCATTGGCGCGATCTTGCACTCCGACAGCACTACCCGCAGACGCACGCCGGAACATTCCGCGCTGGCAGCGCGAAGAGTCGTTGATCGTCGCCCCGTTTGCGTTTCTTTCCGTTGGCCGTAGACCATTCCTTGCTCCTTGTGTAGCTCCATGTGTTTTTTGCCCCTTTCACACTGCGGGTTCACTGAGTATAAACACCGCGTTCATGGGGTCCAATTCTCATGTCTCATAGCTTCTTCGGGTGAGCATTGGGGGGCGCATCACGCAGCGAGGCCTTTTCAAGCAGTTGCCAGGATAGGAAGGTTGTCGGGGTTGAGCTGATGAAGGCGAGCTGCTGCTGTCGCATGATGGGGCAAGTCCACCGCCTGGAAACCACCGTGACTCAGGATTATCGGTACCAGAAGTGACGCGTGACCAAAGGTCGATGCGCGCCGGGAAGATGAATAAACAGTAGCAGGCTTGGTGACAGGTGAACTGAGCGAATCCAGGAGCAATACGAATTTGAGTCTTACCGGATCACACTGAGCACCCACGGTTTTGCACTCAAAAAAAGACGCCTTAGCGTCTATTCCGTAAATCACAGGCAAAAAAAAGCCACTCGTTAGAGTGGCTTTTTCTTTTATGCTTGGAGCGGGAAACGAGACTCGAACTCGCGACCCCGACCTTGGCAAGGTCGTGCTCTACCAACTGAGCTATTCCCGCTTGGTGATGCGCATTCTATAGAATCCTCAGCACCCGTCAACCCCTTGATTCAAAAAAGTTTTATTTCTTTTCAACGGTGGTTCGCAGATGGGGCCAGGCCGCACGCAGATATTGCAGCATGGACCACAGGGTCAGGCCGGCCGCGACCAGCAGCAAGGCGTAGCCCGTGAGCACCCAGAACGAGAAGTCCGACGGGTTGGCCAGCAGGATCACCAGCGCGAGCATCTGCGCGGCCGTCTTCCATTTGCCCATGTTGGAAACGGCGACGTGGGCGCGCGCGCCGATTTCGGCCATCCATTCGCGCAGTGCCGAGACGACGATTTCGCGGCCGATGATGACGGCGGCCGGGAGGGTCAGCCACAGGTTGCCGTGTTCCTGCACTAGCAGCACCAGGGCGACGGCGACCATGAGTTTGTCGGCCACGGGGTCGAGGAACGCGCCGAAGGGCGTGCTCTGTTCCAGGCGACGCGCCAGGTAGCCGTCGAGCCAGTCGGTGGCGGCTGCGAAGGCGAATACCGAACTGGAGGCGACGTAGCTCCATTCATACGGCAAATAGAACAACAATATGAAAATCGGGATAAGCAGGACGCGTAGAACGGTGATCAGATTAGGGATATTCATCGGCACAACTGGCTACGAGGTGAGAAGGCATTCTATTCGCTATGCAGATTGGCATAAATCAATTCAGCGAGCTTTTTACTGATACCGGGTGCTTTGGCTATTTCGTCAATGCTGGCACGGGAGAGCTCCTGCAAGCCACCAAAATGTTTAAGCAAGTCGCGACGCCGCGTCGGGCCAACCCCCGCAACCCCTTCCAGGGTTGAGGTTCGCCGGGTTTTGCCACGGCGGGCGCGGTGGCCGGTAATGGCGAAACGGTGCGCTTCGTCGCGAATTTGTTGAATCAGGTGCAGTGCGGGTGAGTCGCCCTTCAACGTGAACTCATGGGCGGCATCATTCAAGTACAACGTCTCGAAACCGGCCTTGCGCGTGGTGCCCTTGGCCACACCGAGCAGGATCAGGTCGGGCACCGCCAGTTCGTTGAGCACGTCACGGGCCATGGATAACTGGCCCTTGCCCCCGTCTACCAGCAGGATATCGGGCAACTTGCCCTCCCCGTCCTTCAACTTGCTGAATCGCCGCGTGAGCGCCTGGTGCATGGCGGCGTAGTCATCGCCGGCGGTAACGCCTTCGATGTTGTAGCGCCGATAGTCGGCCTTGATCGGCCCTTCCGGCCCGAATACCACGCAAGAGGCCACCGTGGCCTCACCGCTGGAGTGGCTGATGTCGTAGCACTCCAGGCGCTGGGGCGGCTCGTCCAGGTTGAGGACCTCGGCCAGGGCGTCGAAGCGTGCAGCGACGTGCTGTCGATTGGCCAGGCGTGCACCCAGGGCCTGTTCGGCGTTGGTGACGGCCAGTTGCTGCCAGCGGGCACGGGTGCCGCGTACGCGGTGGCTGATGTCCAGCTCGCGGCCGCGCAGCTCGTGGATGGCCTCGATCAAGGTGGGGAAGTCTTCGTGCACCACGTTGACGATCAGTTCAGACGGCAGGTCGCGCTCAGGGCTGCTGACGTAGTACTGGCCAAGGAACGCGGCCATGACCTCTGCCACGTCTTCGTCGATACCGGTCTGCGGGAAGAAGTTCTTGCTGCCTAATACCCGCCCGCCTCGTACGCTGATCAGGTGCACACAGGCGCCGCCCGGGTTGACGAACGCGGCGATCACGTCGACGTCACCGGTGCCGCCTTCCATGCTTTGCTGGTCCTGGACACGGCGCAGCAGGGAGATCTGGTCGCGCAGTTCGGCAGCCTTTTCGAAATCCAGGGTACTGGCGGCCTGCTCCATGGCCCCGGACAGCTCATCGGTGAGTGCGTTGCTGCGCCCTTCGAGGAACATCACCGAATGGCGCACATCCTCGGCGTACTCCGAAGGTTCCACCAGGCCCACGCAGGGCGCCTTGCAGCGCTTGATCTGGTATTGCAGGCACGGCCGGGTGCGGTTCTTGTAGAAGCTGTCTTCGCATTGACGCACAAAAAAGGTTTTTTGCAGCAGGCTCAGGCTTTCACGAATCGCCCCGGCGCTGGGATAAGGCCCGAAGTACTTGCCCTTCTGCTTTTTTGCCCCGCGGTGAATGCTCAGGCGCGGAAAGTTGCCATCCGATAAAAACACGTAAGGGTAGGATTTATCATCACGCAGCAGGATGTTGTAAGGCGGCCGCCATTCCTTGATCAGCGTCTGCTCAAGCAGCAGCGCCTCGGTTTCATTGGCGGTGATGGTGGTTTCGACCTGGGCGATACGCGCCACCAGGGCGGCGGTTTTCGGCGCAAGGCCGGTCTTGCGAAAGTAGCTCGCCAGACGGTTCTTCAGGTTCTTGGCTTTGCCCACGTAAAGTAGACGCGCCTCGCTGTCGAACATGCGGTACACGCCGGGGCGGCCACTGCAGGTGGAGAGAAAGGCACTCGGATCAAACGGTGTGGTCATGTCAGGCGCTAGCGTCCACCATGCCGTGGCGCACTGCGAGCAGGGTCAATTCAACATCACTGCTGATGGCAAGCTTCTCGAAGATACGATAACGGTAGGTATTGACGGTCTTGGGCGACAGGCACAGCTTATCAGAGATGGTCTGCACCTTCTGGCAACCGACGATCATCAGGGCGATCTGGATTTCCCGCTCCGACAGCGCATCAAATGGCGAATCGCTGGTGGGCTGGAACGACTTGATCGCCAATTGCTGGGCAATCTGCGGGCTGATGTAACGCTGGCCGGCAAATACCAGGCGAATGGCTTGCACCATCTCGGCCAGGCCTGCGCCCTTGGTGAGGTAGCCGGCGGCACCGGCTTGCAGTAAACGGGTGGGAAATGGGTCTTCCTCGCACACCGTGACCACCACGACCTTGATGTCCGGATGGCTGCGCAATAACTTGGTCGTGGCACCAAGACCGCCAATCCCAGGCATCTTGACGTCCATCAGTACCACATCGGGCTTCAACTCCCGGGCCTTGATCAGGGATTCCTCCCCCGACTCCGCCTGGCCGACTACTTGCAGGCCGTCGATGTCAGCCAGCATTCGTGTAATGCCTGTACGAACGAGATCATGGTCATCGACTACTAGCACCCTAATCAAGCAGACACCTCGCGATATGGTCTTATAGGTTGCTGAACACCTTAGCAAAAAACCAAGGCGCAGACCTAGTTGCAAGTGTCATATATATAGAGATTCAACGTGCTGCGGCTGTTCGCCGGCTGGCGAACAGCACTGTTTCCTGGGCTAAAGGTCAGGAATCCTGGGGGTGAGACTTGGCTTTTCCGTTCACCACGGATGAATGCTCAGCCAAGGTACTGGTCAAGCGACGGATTGCGTCCTGGTCTTCCTTGAACATCGCTCGGTAATTGCCCAACACTTTTTCTTCGATCTTGCTCAGGTTATCCAGCTGGATCGGCGTTGGGCTGCCGGTCAATACGTACAGGATATCCACTCCTTTTTCGGCGACGCGAGACAAATAGTCGGCCTTGGGTGCGCGACCACCGCTTTCATATTTGCCTTGGGCGTTCGCTTCAACGCCTCCAATCTCTCCAAAAACTTTCTGCGACAGGCCAAGTCGCTCTCTTTCTTGCCTTAAGCGCGAACCGATTCCACTCATTTGGATGTATGATCCTAAATTGGCACACCCCAAGAGGTGTCACACCATCACTTCGTTAAACAAACTTGAACGGTTTTGAACTATGCCCGGAATCCGTACTGCTGCACAAGCCAAGGCCTGGCTGGAACATCAAGGAAAGTCAGTTCAAGCATTCGCCCGGGAGCATGGCGTAGACCCGGCAACCACCTATCAAGTGCTCGCCGGGCGAAAAAAGGGAAGGCGTGGAGAAGCCCATAAAGTGGCGGTACTTCTGGGCATGAAAGAGGGCGTTATCGTGGATAAACCTGAAGCTCAATCCCACGATGAACAAAGCACTAGCTGACAGCAGTATGCGCTTATTTGTAGGACGTGCCTGTTTTAGTCCGATGTGAGTGCGCGACACTCACGCTCCATCCGCCAGAAGCCATCCTCTTCACCGACAATGCTCAACCCCAGGCGCTGATACAGCCTTCTTGCCGGGTTGGTCTTGAACACCGTCAAACGTAGAAAGCCCAGGCCCTCGACGCGTGCCTTGAGCGCCATTTGCTCCAGCACCCATGTGCCCGCGCCCTGCTTGCGGCAGCATTCCAGCAGGTGCAGCTCGCGGATATACAGGGCCTTGCCGTCGCGGCTCAGGCTGATAAAGCCCATGACACCATCATCGTTGCAGATCAGCCAGTTCTCGCGGCCCGCCCAGGCCACGTCGAAGCCGTCGTTGGACCACAACAAACCGTTCTGACGGTAGTAATAGCTCATGGCCTGCTGGGTCAGGGTGCGGGCAAACGGCAAGTCCTGCTCGGTGGCCCGGCGCAAATGAAACCTCATTCAGAGGGCAACCACTTGGCCGGTCCACTGCCCGCCATCGCGACGGGCGATCACCAGCGCGTCGCCGACACCGGGGGCGGCAACAAGCAAGTTGCCATCGGCGGTCCAAATTGCACTGCGGCCCGCACAAGCCCAGCCTCCGGACGGGCCACCATGGTTAGCCATCAGTACCAACAGGCCATGCTGGGACGCATAGCCTTCAAGCAAAACACTGTCCGCCGCGTAGCCTGCCTCGCTGATCAGTACGCTTGCGGCATACACCGTGGCGCCCGCTGCCGCCGCTTGGCGTGGATGGCTGGCCTGGGAAAAGTCCGCACACACCGCCAGCGCGATGCGCTCCTCTGCCAATTCCAGAGGCTCGCCGCCCTGCCCCGCAGCAAATGCCAGCTTTTCGCCGGGGTGCAGATGCTGCTTGGTGTAGACGCCTACTGAACCGTCCGCCTCAAGCACCAGCGCGCCGATCAGCACACCTGTTTTTGGCGCCAAGCGCACCGGCATGCCCACCACAGCCATCAACCGCAGCTCCCGCGCCAGCTCACGCAGGGGGGCCAACACGGCGTCTTGCGGGTCGATGGCCAGGTCGACCGCCAGGAACGGCTCGTAGCCTGTCAGTGACAGTTCTGGAAACACCAGGCATTGCACGCCCTGTTCAGCCGCGGCCCGCATCAACGCCAGGTGCCGCTGGATATTGGCAGCGATATCGCCCGGGATGGAAACGGTTTGCGCCGCAGCAAGGGTCAAGGCAGTCATGGTCGCGTCCTGGCAATCATTGTTTGAGAGCCGTCAGCATATCCACACTTACCCCATAGCGGCATAGGTATCGCCGTTACCGCAGGAATGGATATGTACACGGTCCAACTGTGTTGACTGTCAGGCCGTCTTCGCAGGCAGGCCAGCTCCCACATTTGGATCGCGGTGCCTCAGCCAGGTCAGCGCCGGCTGTCAGGCCGTCACGGGAGCAAGCTCCCTCGCCACAGGTCCAGCGTCGCAGCAAAGTTGTGTAGATACCTATGCCCATAGCGGTAAGTACTGCCACGCAATAGAAATTACTGATTGAACCCACCCGCACGCCTCTAGTAAGCTCCCCCCATCATTTGGAGAGCCCCATGTTGCCACTCACCCACACTCAGGTTTGCCCTGCTGCCAGCGCCTTGCGCTCGGTGTCGGCTATCCGTGTGAACGGTTCGAGCGCACTGGCCGGCTTTTATTTTGGGTATTGGTTTAGCCACTGGCGCGCCTGATACCTGAAATCGGCGCCCACTACTCAAGGGGTCGCCTACCAGAGAAATCTAAACCCCCGGTCGGCTCCCCGACCGGGGGTTTTGTTTTTTCAGCGCCTGATAACTTGTTTTTCACGCTCACTTAAAGGAATCACACCATGAACTACGCCACCTATTACCGCTACGACACTTGCACTGCATGGCGATTTAGCCAGCTCCGTTCGGGACAGCCTGCCGCCTCCGACCGGTCACCCCGTGGTGGCAAGCCAACACACGTAGCCGATACGGCCAATTGTCGAACACCCCAGTAGGCCAAGCGTGCGGGAATCGCCCGCCGCTTGCCCAGGAAGCCTTGAATATGAACTCCTCCGTCGCCGCTTTGCCCGTCTCTGCCCTCAACAGCGCCAATGAAGCCCTGACCCAGCGTTTGCCCAGCGCTCTTGAACTCAAGCACCAACTCCCGCTCAGCCCGTTCCTCAACGAACAAGTCCACGCCCATCGCCAAGCCGTGCGCGCCATCCTCAATGGCGAAGACTCACGCTTGCTGGTGATTGTCGGCCCGTGCTCTATCCACGACCCGGAATCGGCCATGGAATACGCGCGCAATCTGAAGAAGCTCGCGCTTGAAGTCAGCGACCAGATGCTGCTGGTGATCCGTGCCTACGTCGAGAAACCGCGCACCACTGTGGGCTGGAAAGGCTTGGCCTACGATCCACACTTGGACGGCAGCGATGACATGGCCGCCGGCCTGACCCTGTCCCGCGAACTGATGCGTGAAATGCTGCGCCTGGGCCTGCCGGTGGCCACCGAGTTGCTGCAACCCATGGCCGCCGGCTACTTCGATGACCTGCTCACTTGGGTCGCCATTGGCGCACGCACTACCGAGTCGCAGATTCACCGCGAAATGGCCAGCGGCCTGGGCATGCCCGTGGGCTTCAAGAACGGCACCGACGGTGGCGTCGCCATTGCCTGCGATGCGATGCGCTCAGCCTCTCACCCGCATCGCCATTTCGGCGTGGACAGCCAGGGCCACCCGGCGATCATCCAGACTCCCGGCAACCCCGACACCCACCTGGTGCTGCGCGGCGGCCACCGTGGGCCCAACTACGATGCGCAAAGCGTGGCCGGCGTAAAGCACGACCTGGCCAAGTCCAAGGTGGCGGCGCGAATCATGGTCGATTGCAGCCATGCCAACAGCGGCAAGAACCCGCTGCGCCAACCGGCGGTATTCAATGACGTGCTGGAGCAGCGCCTGCAAGGTGATACCTCGCTGGTCGGCATGATGCTTGAGAGTCACCTGTTCGAAGGCTGCCAGCCGCTGAGCGCGTCGATGAAATACGGCGTTTCGGTGACCGATGGTTGCCTGGGTTGGGACGGGACCGAGCAGTTGTTACGCAGTGCCGCTGAGCAGTTGCGGGAACACCGCAAAGCCGACTGATCGGTGAAAATCAAAATCCGGGAGGGAGCTTGCTCTCGCTGGACGGGGTGCAGGCCCCGTCATTTTAGACAAAAAGCGGGTCCGCTTCGCGCCCCAGCGGGGGCAAGCTCCCTAAGGGACGCGGCTAGGCCCTGGCCACCGGCATGCGGGATAACTCCCGCAGCCACGGCAACACTCGCAGGCCGTGGAAGACCTCCGAGGGGTCGACGATGCCCATGAAATGTTCAAGATTGACGTTGTCCGGCACGCCCGGCAGGCGCACCCGCATTACCGGAGTTACACCGCAAGGCGCACCCAGATCCAGGTGATCGTAGACCAGCACATGACGCACCTGAGGCTGAGCTTCGTAAGCCTGGGCCATCAGCGCCGCATTGATAATCAGCACATCGAATGGGTCGGCAGGAATAGCGGTGAGAATCCGTAACTCCTCGAACGTTTGCACCGGCACGATCCGGTAATAGCCCAACTGGTTGAGCATTTTCTCGATGTACAGGCGTTGCAGATGCTGTTCATCGGCAATCAGGATGGTCAATGCTTTGTTCGGCATGGCAAACCCCTGGGCAGGCAGTGCTCGACAGTGAGCGTCGCCCATTTTCCAGACATATGCCGACGAAAAAATCAGGCATATTCCCCCTTCATGTAAGAACTTTCCCAAATCCTCCGAAAGGCGATCAACCACAGTCAGAGCTGATTGCAATAAGCGCTTAAGCCATGATGCAAAACATCGATCGCCTCACCCACGCTTGCAACCGCTGGTCCCAATGCCTGGCGGTCCCGCTGTTCACACGCTGCCTCCAACGCCTCACATACACTGATCAATGGGTTGGCCTTGACCATCCGCGCGCCTCCCTTGGCACGATGAGCCAGGTCGTGCAACTTGGCAAAGTCTGCCTGGCTTGCCAGCCGTGGCAGCAAGGCACGATCCGCCTCCAGGCTTTCGAGTAACGGTGCCAGCAATTCGACCAGCGCGGCATGATCATCCCCGGTCAGCGCAACCAGGGTGCTCAAGTTGAAGGTAACCAAGGGTCGCGGGCTCGTGCCAACTGAACGCGACGCCAATGCCGCCCGCAAGTCGTCAAGCCCGGTTGGCTTGAACAGGCAGCCATCCATGCCAGCCTGCCGACAGCGCTCGGCCTCCTCCGGCTGGGCGTTGGCGGTGAACCCGAGTAACAGGCAGGGCTCCAGACCCCGCTCACGCTCCTGTGCGCGAATCTCCTGGGCCAGCTGATAGCCGTTCTTGAATGGCATGTTGCAATCGGTAATGACGCCGTCGAACTGCCCCGTTCGCCACTGTTCAAGCCCTTGGACACCGTCTTCGGCCGTGATGATACGGTGGCCCAGAAAGCTCAACTGTCGGGCCAGCAGCAAGCGGTTGGCCGGGTAGTCGTCCACCACCAGAATGCTCAGCGCGCGCCCTTCAGGCGCAGCCTCTTGCACAGGCTCAATCGGGGCCGGCAGCGTGGCGGTCATGACCAGGGTCAACGTCACGTCCACCCGAGTGCCGTGCCCCAACACACTACTCAAGTGCAATTGGCCGCCCATCATTTCGCACAGGCTGCGGCTGATCACCAACCCCAGCCCAGACCCGCTGCGTGCCGATTGCTGGTTATTGCTGCCCTGGATGAACACACTGAACAACCGCTGCTGGTCGGTGACGCTGATTCCGATGCCGGTGTCTTGCACCCATAACTGCACGGCCAAGCGATCGTCCTCGACCACCGCCTGCGCGACCAAACTGACCTGCCCATGGGGAGTGAACTTGATGGCATTGCTTAGCAGATTGGAGACCACCTGCTTGAATCGCAGCGGGTCGACCAGCACCGCCTGGTCAATCAACGGGTCCAGCTCAACCTGCAGTGCCAGCCCCTTGGCTCGGGCCAGCCCCTCGAACACGCGTGCGACCGACGCCAACAACTCATGCAGGTTGGCGGGCTCCAGGGTCAGTGACAAATGCCCGGACTCGATCCGCGCTATGTCGAGAATATCGCCGATCAGCTCCAACATACCCCGCGAAGCCACCGAGGCCACCTCCAGAGCATCGCGGTCGACCCGCCCCTGTTCGGCATTTTTCAAGGCCAGTTCGATCATGCCGATCACGGCGTTCATCGGCGTGCGGATCTCGTGGCTCATGGTTGCCAGGAAGGTCGTCTTGGCGCGATTGGCGGCGTCGGCATCGTCCTTGGCTTCCTGTAGCTGGCCGAGCAGCCGGTGCCGCTCGCTCACGTCGACCCAACCGGCAATCATGCCCACCACCTTCTCGTCGCCGTCGCGATACGGCAGCATCCACTGGTAAATGGTCAGCACATCGCCATTGGGCACCTTGAGGATTCGATCATGAATCTGCGGCTCGCCGCCGGCCATCAAGCGCAGGTAATCGTCATGAAACGACCGGGCCTGTGGCGGGTTTTCGATGTCGGTTTCCACTACGGTCCTGCCGATCACGTCTTCAAGTTTGTAGCCAAACACGTCGAGGTAGGCGTTATTGCAGGCCATCAGTCGCCCTTGGCGATCACGCACGTAAATCGGGTGCGGCGTGCCGTCGATCAATACGCTCATGAACCGCATCTGATCGCTCAGCGCTCGCTCGGCCTGCAGGCGCTTGCGAATCAGGCTGCGCAGGTAAATCGCCCAGCCCAGCGTGATGGCCAACAACAACGCCGCCAACCCAAAGCCCTGAAGAATCACATTACGATAACGCAACCAATAGCTGTCCTCGATGATGACCTCGCTACGCCACTGGCCAATCAGTTCGTCCATTTCCTGAGGGGTGATGCTCAGCAGCGCCTTGTCGAGGATCGAATACAGCTCCAACTGACTGCGATTTACCCCAAAGGTCACGCGTGCAGGCTCAATGCCAACCGTGCTGCTGACACGCAAGCGGTCGCGGTAATACCGGGTGATCAGATAACGTGCGCTGATCAACGAGTTGACCGCGCCGTCGGCGTCACCATTGGACACCAGCGCCATGGCTTGCTGGGGGTTCTCCACGTCGACAAACATCACACCTGGAAAATTTTTCGCTATGTCTTCATGCAGGCCATTGCCGACCACCATGGCCAGGCGTTTGCCGACCATGTCCTCCAGCGTGAGCGGGCTGTGGGGACCGTTACGGGTTACCAGCACAAAGGGATTGGTCAGGTAGGGCCGGGTAAAGCGCACTTTTTCAGCACGCTCCGCGCTAGGCGTGACGACCGCCAGCATGTCCGCCGTACCCGCACTGACGATATTGATCTGGCGCGGCAATGAGCCGCCCGGGACCACATCGAACTTCAAGCCGGTACGCAAGCTGATACGCGATAGTACCTCGGCACTCAACCCTTCGAACTGGCCTTGATCACCAATAAAAGATAACGGTAGAAAGTCATTGAGTACCGCGACTCTGACCCTTGGATTCTTTTGCACCCAGCGTTGTTCGCTGGCACTCAAATGCAACCGGTCAACGCCGATTATCCCCAGGTTACCTCCGCTCCAGCGGCGCAGGATTTCCATCTGCTCGCTGGCGGGAATCGCCTCCAGCGCGGCATTGAGAATGGGCAGTAAACGTGTATTTTCGCGGGCGACGGCAAACGCAAACGGGTTGACTTCCAAGCCGGAAAAATCCGCCATACGTACATTGTTGAGGTGATTGCGATTGATCAGATAGTTGCTGCTGATAGCATCCCCCAAATAGACGTCGGCGCGACCAAACGCTACGGCACCAATGGCTTCGAAAGTCGAGGCAAACAACGCCAATTGGGCCTGGGGGTAAAACGCCCGAACGGCGTCGGGCTGCATATAGTGATACAGCATCGCTACACGCTTGCCCGCCAGGTCGTCGTTCAACACCTGGCTATCGCCGCTGCGAGTCACCAGGGTCGGTTGATCGTTGGCGTAGGAGCGAGACAAAAGCAGTTGCGGGTCGGCCGCTTCGTAGCCATTGGCGGAACCGAGAAAATCCACGCCCCCCTGCTTCAAGGCTTCGATCACTTCATCGCGGGTATCGTAACGCCGTACCTCTATGGAGATATGCAGGGCCTGACCCACCAGTGCGGCAAAATCGGCGGTGATACCTTCGAGCTCGTCGTTGTTATTGGTCAAGTCAAAAGGCGCGTAATCGGGAGCAGAAACCCCCATCAACAATGTGCGCCGCTCGCGCAGCCAGCGCCAATCAGACTCGTCCAGTGCTACCTGCGGGGTGTCAATACGTGAGTGCCCCAACAGCCGCAAAGCATGGGGCTCATCCAGGGCCACCGCGATCTGAGGTAACAGGCTCATCCAGAAGATCATGGCGAACCTTATAAACGCGGTGGTGATCATCTCAATTCAGATCAGATGGTTGCGCTGGGCAAACTTGGATAAGTGCACTACCGAAGACATGCGTAACTTCTCCTTGAGTCGAGTCTTGTAAGTGCTGATGGTCTTGTGGCTCAGCAGCATCTGTTCGGCAATTTCCTTGTTGCCCAGCCCCAGGGCCAACATTTGCAATACGGTTAACTCACGGTCCGATAAGCACTCGATCATCTGCCGTTCCGTTTCTTGCAGATCATCGCGGCGCACCGAACTGGTCGGCAAACTGGGGAAGCAGCTGTAGCCCGACATGATCGCTTTGATAGCCTTTTGCAGCTCATCCAGCTCACCGGTCTTGGCGACGAACCCCATCGCACCGGAACGCATGCAACGGGTAGAAAAAAATACCGCCAGGTAGGAGGTCAGCACCAGAATCTTGCACGGCAAGCCCAACGCCTTGATGCGGCTGATAACCTCCAACCCGCCTAATTTAGGCATCGCCAGGTCGAGGATAATCAGCTCGGGACGTTGCTCCCTCGCCAACTGCATGGCGTCAGCGCCATCCCCCGCCTGAAAAATCTCATCAAACCCCTCCAATTGCAGGAGGTGTTTGACCGTTGCCCGGATAAACGGATGGTCATCCACAATTAATGCTTTGCTCATAAAACTTCCTTATGTGGACAAAATACCCTTACACATCACGCCGGACCTGGGTACCTGTGAGAAATGACAGTTCCGACAAGCGGCACTGCTTCCTTGAAGCGGTAACCAAGCAGTGTCTGGCCCTTTCAATTAACTCAACAGAGCGACGAACGCCGGGCCTCAACGGCGCAACAGCCGCAAGTACCCAACTTTAGCAATGCAATGATGTTTCAACCGAAGGGATAATCCGGACAACATGTAGGATTTTTCCACATGCAAGCTTAGCCAATCCTGGCCAGCCCCTAAGGATCAGTCGGTGGTGCTCGGACTCCAGAAGGCCTGCACCACCAGGGTTGACGTTGAGAGGCGCGCCACCAGCGCGTCCAGTTCGTCGCCATCCACCGACGTGGCGGCCAGGATGGCCTCGATTTCCACTTCGTCACTGCCGAACGGTCGCACGTCGACGTCGCTGGCAGGGTAGTTGCAGCGTGCCAACTCGGCTTCCAGTAACACCATCACGGCCTGTTGCTGACTGCGGCGCGCAATGACATAGAGGATATTGGTGACCTCTGCCGACACCACGTCCAAGGGCTGACGATTGATGTTGTTGACGATCGGCCGCAGCAAGGTGTTGGCCGCCAGCACAAACAGCGTGCCCAGCAACGCCTCGAGGATCAGGTCGGCGCCGGCGCAGGCACCCACCGCGGCCGAAGCCCAGAGGGTGGCGGCCGTATTGAGCCCGCGCACATTGCCCTCCTCCCGCATGATCACACCCGCCCCCAGGAAGCCAATGCCCGACACCACGTAAGCGACCACGCGCACCGCGCCTTCCGCACCGCCCAGTCGGTTGGCCATGTCGACAAAGATCGCCGCGCCCACCGCCACCAGCACATTGGTACGTAAGCCGGCGGTGCGCTGGCGGTACTGGCGCTCGAACCCGATGAGGCCACCGAGAATAAACGCAGCGCTGAGGCTGACCACGGTGTCGACCAGGGAGTTGAGGTTGATGTTGTTGATTGCCTGCATAAGAAATCTCCATGAATGCAGCGGCACATTGGTAACTCGCAGGTCCCTGTAGGAGCTGGCTTGCCTGCGATAGCGGTACACCACCAATGAATCTGGCGACTGATACACCGTCATCGCGGGCAAGCCCGGCTCCCACAGGATTTGCGATGTTGCATGGAACCTGTTACTGCCAGCCAAACCTGCGAATGTAGTAGCCCTTCACTGCCTGAGTCAGCGCCATGTACGCCAGCAAAATCACCGGCAGGAACACGAAGTACAGCGACGGCAGCGCCTGCAATTTGAAGTAGTGCGCCAAAGGCCCCATCGGCAGGAATATCCCCACGGCCATGATCACGCCGGTCATCAACATCAACGGCAGCGCTGCGCGGCTTTGCAGGAATGGGATTTTTGGCGTGCGGATCATGTGCACGATCAGGGTCTGGGTCAGCAGCCCCACCACAAACCAGCCGGATTGAAATAGCGTTTGGTGGTCTGGAGTGTTGGCATCAAACACATACCACATGAGTGCGAACGTGGTGATGTCGAAGATCGAACTGATCGGCCCGAAAAACAACATGAAGCGCCCCACTTCCCCCGGCTGCCAGCGTTGCGGCGTGGCAAGCATCTCGTCATCGACGTTGTCGAACGGAATCGCAATCTGCGAGATGTCATACAGCAGGTTTTGCACCAGCAGGTGCATCGGCAGCATCGGCAAAAACGGGATAAAGGCACTGGCCACCAACACCGAGAACACGTTGCCGAAGTTCGAACTGGCGGTCATCTTGATGTATTTGAGCATGTTGGCGAAGGTGCGCCGGCCTTCCAGCACGCCCTCCTCCAGGATCATCAGGCTCTTCTCCAGCAGGATGATGTCGGCCGCTTCCTTGGCGATGTCCACCGCACTGTCCACCGAAATCCCGATATCCGCCGTGCGCAACGCCGGAGCGTCGTTGATGCCATCGCCCATAAAGCCGACCACATGTCCGTTGGCCTTGAGCAGCCGCACGATGCGTTCCTTGTGGCTGGGCGTGAGCTTGGCAAACACATTGGTGGTTTCCACGGCCAGGGCCAGTTCGGCGTCGCTCATCGACTCGATGTCGTTGCCCATCAGCAAGCCTTGTTGCTCCAGGCCCACTTCGCGGCAGATCTTCGCCGTGACCAGTTCGTTGTCGCCGGTCAACACTTTCACCGCCACGCCGTGGGCCTTCAGGGCCTTGAGGGCGGGCGCGGTGCTTTCCTTGGGCGGGTCGAGAAACGCCACGTAGCCGATCAGCGTCAGGTTGTTTTCATCGGCCAGGGTGTAGGTGTCACGTCCTGCCGGCATCGGCTGCGCCGCTACCGCCACCACCCGCAGCCCTTCTTCGTTAAAGGCCGCGGTCACCTGGCGAATGCGCGCCAGCAGTTCGTCGGTCAGTGCCTCATCGACGTCACCATGACGCACGCGATTGCATACCGACAAAATTTCCTCCACCGCCCCTTTGCAGATCAACAGGTGCGGTTGGTGCTCCTCGGCCACCACCACCGACATGCGGCGGCGGTTGAAGTCGAATGGGATCTCGTCGACCTTGTGGAACGCGGTACCGACTTTCAGCTCACGATGGATGTCCACATGCTCGAGCACGGCCACATCCAACAGGTTTTTCAGGCCGGTCTGGTAGTAGCTGTTGAGATAGGCCATTTCCAGCACGTCGTCCGACTCCTGGCCCCACACGTCCACATGGCGCGCCAGGAAAATCTTGTCCTGAGTGAGCGTGCCGGTCTTGTCGGTGCACAGCACGTCCATGGCGCCGAAGTTCTGGATCGCGTCCAGGCGCTTGACGATGACCTTCTTGCGCGACAGAAACACCGCGCCCTTGGCCAAGGTCGAGGTGACGATCATGGGCAGCATTTCCGGGGTCAAGCCTACCGCAATCGACAGCGCGAACAGCAACGCCTCGGTCCAGTCGCCCTTGGTGAAGCCGTTGATGAACAGCACCAGCGGCGCCATCACGAACATAAAGCGAATCAGCAACCAACTGACCTTGTTGACCCCCTGCTGGAACGAGGTGGTCGCACGGTCCGTCGCCGTGACGCGTTGCGCCAAGGCACCAAAATACGTGCTGTTGCCGGTGGCGAGGATGACCGCCGTGGCGGCGCCGGACACGACGTTGGTGCCCATAAACAGAATGTTCTCCAGCTCCAGCGGGTTGCGCGTGTGGGCGTCCTGCTGGTGGGCGAACTTTTCCACCGGCATGGATTCGCCGGTCATCGCCGCCTGGCTGACGAACAAGTCCTTGGCGCTGAGCACGCGGCAGTCCGCGGGGATCATGTCGCCGGCCGACAATACAATCAGATCGCCTGGCACCAGTTGCTTGATCGGCAGTTCAATGCGCTTGGCAGACTCGCGGCGCAGCACCGTCGCGGTATTGCTCACCATGGCCTTCAAGGCGTCGGCGGCCTTGTTAGACTTGGCCTCCTGCCAGAAGCGCAACAGGGTCGAGAGCACCACCATGGAGAAAATCACCGTGGCGGCCTTCATGTCTTCGGTCAGCCAAGAGATCACCGCCAACAGGGTCAGCAGCAGGTTGAACGGATTCTTGTAGCAATGCCACAGGTGCACCCACCACGGCAGCGGCTGTTCGTGCTCGACTTCGTTAAGGCCGTATTGCACGCGCAGGGCGTCGGCTTCCTGAGTGCTCAAGCCCTCGGCGTGGCTGCCCAGCACGCACAGCAATTGCACAGTGCTGCGGTTGGCAGAGGCCACCAGTGTCTGCGCCAGGCTGGGCGGTACTTCGCGGCTGACGCTGGCATCGGTCACGGTTTCCAGCATCGCCAGGCGGCGAAAATGCCGGGCGATATGCCGGGTCCGCAGGAAACCGGCGAAGAACTCTTTGAGCAAAGTGAGGTTCATGGTGTAACTCCTGCGCGAGGAAAAACCGTCGTGCAGGTACTGCCCGTCCACACCGCGCCCGTCACACAGGCACAGCCGAACCTGGCCCGCCCGCCGTAACAGGCAGGCACGTCCGTAGCATCCAGGCGTTACCCAGGTGCTGGTCAGCGTCGATGAGAGGGAATCAGGCAGTTGCCAGGAGTGGCCACCGCCGGGATGCCGCTTCTCGCTTTATGAGGCGAGACAACGGCATCTGGAAAATGCGCGTTACCTTGCCAAGTAGAGGCCGGTTACCGAAACCGGCCGACGACTGTCACTCGAACAAGTACCCACTGAGGGTCTCCGCTATTGATGAAAACGCGCGAAGCTTACGCCCCGATGTTGGCGGAGTAAACCGTAGGAAAGTGCCAGCTTGGTGAATAAGAAGATTCTTCAGGATGGGTTCAGGAAAGAGCGTTTTGCTTACTTTTGTCTGGGCCGGCAGTCCGGCTTTTCAAAAGTGAGCCGCTATAAAAGCGGAACCCTGAGTAGCCGTTACCGCAGGAATGGATATGTACACGGTCCAACTGTGTTGACTGTCAGGCCGTCTTCGCAGGCAAGCCAGCTCCCACATTTGGATCGCGGTGCGTCAGCTCGATCAGCGTCTACCTGGGATTGATGTACATCCCTGGCTATGGCGTATCAGGTCGATCCCTTTCAACCAACGCCACGTAGTCTTCAATGCTCACGCTGGCAACACCCTTTACCTGGATAGACACCTTATTCACCTGCCGACCCATCGTGATGCCCTCGCGGGTACGCACCTGTACATAGCCAAGTCTGGGCCAAAAACGCTCGGCCCTGGTATTGCCCACCACTACCGTCAGCCGCAGCCACTGGGCGCCCTTCGCCACCGCCCAGGCCTCAAGGTCCGCGTGCAAGCGCTGCGCCAGCCCGCTGCCGTGCCAGCGCGCATGCACCAGCAGCAACCCGATGTGCCACACCCCGGTGGCGAGCAAATCCGCGGCGATATTCACCACGGCGACCAGGTGGCCCTGCGCATCTCGGTAACCCAGCCAGTACAGGCGGCTGCAATGCCAGCCGGCGGGTAATTGGCCGCGTAATTCTTCCCGTGCTTCGGACGGGGTAGCCGGTTCGCCATTCACCGCGATGAAGTAAGCCGGCGCCTGTTCAAAAAACTGCTGCAGCTCAGCTTCATCGCAGCCAAGCAGCTCAACCACCCGAATGCCTTCGAGGAAACTGCCAGGCAACACCTGTGGATCAACGTCCATGTTCAACCTCTTCAATCATCCCGTGTCAGCACTTCCAGCAATTCAATTTCGAAGCGCAGATTACTGTTGGGTTTGATATGCGCGCCCATCGAGCGCTCGCCATAGGCCAGGTGCGCCGGTACATACAACGAGCGTACACCGCCAACCTGCATGCCCATCAAGCCCTGGTCCCACCCCTTGATCACGCGGCCAGTGCCGATCACGCACTGGAACGGTTTGCCCCGCTCCCAGGAGGAATCGAACACCGTGCCATCTTCCAGGGTGCCGGTGTATTGGGTGGTGATCAGCGCGCCCTTGACCACGGCTTTGCCGTCGCCCAGGCGGATGTCGGTGACCTGCAGTTCGTCGTTGCTCATGGGGTTCTCATTGAAGGGTCAAAGGCTGGGGTTTTCCCAGAATCGGAGGGGTTTGGCAAGTGCAGGGAAATGGCCAACGTGATGGTGGACCGTTCGCTGGAATGCATACAGCCGCGTCAGAATCCAATGTGGGAGCTGGCTTGCCTGCGAAGGCGGTGTGTCAGTCAATGCNCCAGCTCCCACATTGAATCTGCATGCATTCAGAGGTCGCCGTGTCGACCCTTTACAACCAATGCCAGAACCGGCTCCAGAACCCGCGCCCCAACTCATCCTTGCACCCGGCATATTGGCGCGCATACATCTGCGAACGCGCCTGTACCTTGCTCGCTACCGGCGGCAGCCAGGCTTTGCTGGCATAGGTGCGCTGGCGGTAGCCGCCCCAGCCTTCGTGGTAGTTCAGGTACTGGCCGTAGGCATCGTATTTGTAGACGCCGTTGATGGTGTAGGTCTTGTCCATGTACCAGCCGATAAAGTCGATCGCGTCGTCGAAGTCTTCGCGATCAGCGCCGCTGCGGCCGGTGGCTTTGCGGTAGTCGTTCCATACTTCATCCTTGGCCTGGGCATAGCCGGAAGCGGTGGAGACGCGGCCCCATGGGATGATCCACAGCAGGTATTTACGCGGGGTCTTGGCGTCGTGGCGAAAGCCCGACTCCTGATACATGATGGCAAACGGCACCTGGATCGGTACGCCCCAGCGCTTTTGCGTGACCTTGGCGGCGTCGTACCAGTCGTCTTTTTCGCGGAAGATACCGCAGAGGTCGTTGGGCGTGCGTGGCGGCGAGGTGCCGCACGCAGCCAACAGGGAAGTGAGTAATAACAGTCCGACGGCTTTGCCTGCGCTCAAGGGTCACCTTTGTGGGATAAGGGTAAAATGCCAGCATTTTACCCCTTCACACCGGCGGCGTCCTTGCCGCAGACATCTTTAAGCCAAAGGCACGCGACGGGTAGTCAGCGCGATACGACCAATAAAGAAGCTCAACGCCGCACCCAACAGCAGCATGGCCAAGGTGCTCCAGGCCGCGCGGGACAGTTGCTTGGCAGCGACTTCACCGGCTTCACGGGCTTTCTGTTCAGCCTGCTTTTTCAGCTCATCAACCTTTTGCATGGCTTGCTGATAAGCCTGGGCATAGTTGTCGACGATCTGCGTGGCTTCTTCTTTGCTCTTGCCAGTGCGGGCCGCGACGATGTTGACCAGCGCCTCTTTATCCGCTGCATTCAATGCTGGCTCGCCGGACGCTTTCACACGTTCGAACCATTGCTTGAGCTCATCACCGGCCTGCGCAGGATTGGTCGCTGCATCGGTAGCCGACTGCTTGCCATCGACAGCTGCCTGATCGGCTTTCTGCTCGACATTGGCAGGGTCCAGTTCAGCCTTGCCGCTCTGCTTGAGCAAGGTATCCAGTTGGCCTTGCAGGCTGTTCCAGTCCAACTCGATGCCCTGCTCGTTCAACTGTTGCTTGATGCTATTGCCAATCCCCGGCGCGGCGGCAGCAATGCCACTGCCCGCAGCAGACAGACCTTTACCCACCACGTTGCCGGCCGTACCGACCACGCTGGAAGCCAGGCCCGCCAACAGCCAAGTGGTGAGCAAGGTGGTCAAGGTCCAGGTCAGCACCCCATGCAGGCCGCCACGATCCGGCGCGGTGCGGCCGGCCACGAACGCGCCCAACGCGATGGCGACCAGTGTCGATACAAACAGCCAGATACCCGCACCCGTGCCAAAACCGCTCAACGGGTTGCCCGCTTCCATCGGGTCAACGGCACTGGCGCCAATGGCGGTGCCCAACACACTCAAGACCAGGTAGGTGACCAGTGCGATTGCACTACCGGCCAGTACCGAGCTCCACGACACTCGAAACAGCGATCGATTGGTTTCATAGACAGTGGTCATACAAAGGTCCTTTTCAAATTGAGGAGCAAGGCAATGCGCCTTGATGGGTGTGAGTGTGGCGAAACGACATACGTTCAGTCCTGGCCCATATGCACCAGGTGACCTGGTGCATTCGCACTGCCCCATGGGCAATTACTCTGCACTATCCTGAAGCCAGGATGTCGTAACCCAATGTGCCTTGCCCTGCCCTAATCGGAGACGTTATGACCCAGGATGTTCTCGCCAAAGAAACCAACCGCCGCCAACTGCAAACCATCATCTCCGGGCTGTCCGACGGTGTGATTCTGGCCGAGGTCGACCAGACCATTCTCTGGGCCAATGAAGCGGCGTTGACCATGCATGGGGTCAGCGAGGTCAAGGAACTGGGCGCCAATACCGAGGCGTACGCCAAACGCTTTGCCCTGCGCTATCGCAACAACCATCCCTTGCCACTGGACAGCTACCCCCTCAGCCGCGTGGCTGCCGGCGAAGAGTTCAGCGATGTGGTGGTGGAAGTCACACCCGCCGACGACGAACACCGCAGTTGGGTACATCGCCTGCGCAGCCTGGTGCTGACCGATGCCCAGGGTGAACCTGAGTTGCTGGTACTGATCCTCAGCGACGCCACCGAATGGGCCAGCGCCGAGCAACGCTTTGAGAAAACCTTCAACGCCAACCCGGCGCCCGCGGTGATCTGTCGCCTCAGCGACCTGCGCTACATCAAGGTCAACCAGGGTTTTCTGGAGATGACCGGCTACAACCGCGACCAGGTCATCGGCAAATCTGTGTATGAACTGGATGTGCTGGAACAGGCCGAGCGCAAGGACCTGGCGATCCAGCGCCTGGGCGAAGGCGCGACCATCCCGCAGATGCAGGCCGAACTGAGACTGCCCGAAGGTGGCAGCAAACTGGTGATCGTCGCCGGCCAACCGTTGGACATGAACGAGGAAGACTGCATGCTGTTTTCCTTCACCGACCTGGAGCCTCGGCGCAAAGCCGAGATCGCCCTGCGCCAGAGCGAAGAACGCTTCGCCAAATCCTTCCGCCTGACGCCCGTGCCGACCCTGGTATGCAGTGCCGACAACCGCCAGGTAGTAGACATCAACGAAGCCTTCATGAGCATCACCGGCTACATCAGCGAGGAATTGATCGGCAAATCCATCGAAGACATCAACTTCATCGACAGCCCCCAGGCCGGCGCGCAGTTGTTCGCCACCCTGGAAAAAGCCGGCAACCTTGAAGGCCAGGACCTCAAGGTGCGCAAGAAAGGCAACGAGGTGATCGACTGCGTGGTATCCGCCGACACCGTGATTATCCAGGACGTCCCCTGCTACCTGATGGTGCTGATGAACATCACCGAGCGCAAACGCTCGGAGCTGGAACTGGTGGCGGCCATCGAGGAAGTCATGCAGGACGCGTCCTGGTTCAGCCAGACCCTGATCGAGAAGCTGGCCAACGCCAAGAGCGTCAACAGCCCCAACCTGCCGAATGTTTCCTTCACCGACCTCACCGCCCGCGAGCGCGATGTATTGGGCCTGATCTGCGAGGGCCTGGCGGACAAAGAAATCGCCTCGCGCCTGAAACTGGCGCCCAACACCGTGCGTAACCATGTGGCCACGGTGTATTCCAAGCTGGGGGTGCACAGCCGTAGTGCTGCGATCGTCTGGGCTCGTGAACGCGGGCTGTTTGCCGGTGATTTGCGCCTGAAAAACAAGCCCTGACCCTGCAAATGCACTAGTGCGCCTAGTGCGAATTCGCCTTATTGAGCGGCGGTGCAAGCAATAACCTTCAAGGGATCGTATTTATGCCTAGAAGGAACCCGCATGTTTACCCTCTCTCAGCTGCGCAACTGCATCGAAGAAGGCCTGTCACCGCTGACGTGCGAATTCACCCTGTGCCGGGACGCGTCCTTGACCCTCAAGGTCTACGATGCCGAGACCGGCCGCGTCGACCTGGTGGTTACCGGCATCAGCACCAACCGCCTGCAGACCCCGCAGGAAGTAGCGAAAATGGTGGATGAATTGCGCTACGAGCTGCAAAGCAACAACGTCGGCAAGCTCACGCTGGATGATTTGCCTTTATCGCCGCTCCCATGAAATAAAACACCCCGCCGGCAACGATAAACGCCCCCAGCATGTAGAACATGTAATGGGCCGGCAGGCTGGCCAACACCAGCCCACACAACACCGGCCCCAGCGCCGCACCGAGGTTGGACAGGTTTTGCGCCCCGTAATACATGCCCCGCAGGTGGTCCGGGGCAATTCGGTCGATAAACATGTATTCGGCCGGAAACACGATGATCTCCCCGACGGTGAACACCGCCATCGCCAGCACCCAGCCCACCACGCTGGTGGACAGCCCGAAGCCAATCAACCCCAGCATGAACATGCTCAAGCCAGCGATCAGCCACTGGCTCAGGTAACGGTGCGAGATGCGCCTGCCAATCAAGTACTGCAAGGCAATCACTAGCACGGCGTTGGTGGTCAGCACCGCGCTGATCACCGTGTAGGTGTATTCGGCGGTCGTGGTGGTCACCAGGTATTGCGACAGATAGGCCGTGAACTGGCCGAACACCACCGCGCTGAGTAAACCGCCGAGGGTGAAGCACACCAGGCGACGGTCCTGCAGCAAAACGCGGGCGACGGCAAGGAACGGCAGCGGCTTTTGCGTGGCGTCCACCGTGGCCAAGTTACGGTCACCCCAGCGCCCGTACAGCAGAAAAAACCCCAGCCCCAACAGCGCCGACAGAATAAACGGCAGGCTGATATCCAGCTTGGCCACCATCGCGCCAAAGAACGGCCCCACGGCATAGCCGATATTGGTAAGCGTGTATTTGATGGAAAACACTTCGCTGCGCGCGTCTTCGGGCAGCAGGCTGGCGAAGCCGGCTTTCACCGCAATATCGATGACGGCGTAGGCCAGGTTGATCAGGATCAGGCAGCCATAGAACGACCAGATATTTTGCGCCAGCACCGTGCCGATAAACCCCAGCACAAACACCAGGCTCAAGCCGAGCAACAGGCGATAGCTATTGATGCGGTCGACCAGGAAACCACCGTAGACACTGAGTAGCGAACCGACGATCAGCGAACTGCCGATTACCAGGCCGACCTGGGTAATGTCCAAGGCGAAATGGCTGGTGAGGTAGATCACGAGATAAGGAAAAGTGATGGCCTTGGCCAGCGTAAGCAGCAACGTGGCGCACAGCAACAGGTTCACGGTGCGGGGGTAGTTTCTGATGGTGGCAAGCATCCTGCTCTCGTTCTTCAAAGGTAACGCGACCATTGCGGTCGGTTACCTTAACGCAAGAAACATGAAACGAGCAGGTGCCCCGGCGGGATTATTTCTTGACTGGCGTAATCTCGAGGATGGTGCCGTTGGTGGTCTTGAGCAGGACGTACTTGTCGCCTACGCGCGCCCACTGGCTTTCTTCTTCGGGCTGCTTCAGGCCGCGCTTTTTCCAATCGCTGATGGCCGACTCCTTGCGCATCAGGATATCCGGAGCGCGGTCGCCTTCTTTCAAATCACGAGCGTTGATGTTTGAAGGTTGCACGGTTTCCTGAGGGATATCGCCGGCCTGCACTACAGCGCTGACGGAGGAAAAGCTGGCAGCGACCAGCAGGCAAGCGGCTAAGGTTTTCGACTTCATGGGTGCTCCTTCAATTAATGGTGCGTACCCAGATTCCGACCGCGGCGGCGCGTAATCATTCAGCCGTATTTCCCTGTGACCAGAGATTGCTCCCGCCGGGCTGCGCAGCGGCCCCAATCCATTCACCGCATGTTTTCAGTGGGTACGCGGTCGGGCTTTTTGGGGCCGCTTCGCAGCCCAGCGGGAGCAAGCTCCCTCGCCACAGGGGGGTACACCGTTATAGCCAGGCGGCGTCCCAGAGCGAGTAGTCGCCAACATGCTCGACCAGTCCGGCTCGCAGTGGGTTGGCGATGATGTAGCGAGCAGCCTTGATAAGGTCTTCATCGGCCCGCACCGCACGATCATGATAGCCGTACTGCCAAAAAGCACCGTGCGTGCGACGGGCTCGGTTGATGGTCAGTGTGCTGCGCGACTTCACCCGTTTCATCACTTCAGGCAGCGTCGCGCCTCGCAATTCAAATAACCAGTGAAGGTGGTCCGGCATAATGACCCAAGCCAGCGAGTTGACCAGTCCAAGGTCATGGGCTCGTTTGAGCTCGGCAACCAATAGCCGCCCCAGGTAAAGATCGGCAAATACCGGGCGACGTTGATAAACCACGGCAGTCACCAAATAAGCTCGACCAGGTTCTGAATAACGGCCACGTCGCAACAAATGAGAGTTGGGCTTGTGAAGCAATCCTTTGCTCCCCTGAATGGTTGAATGGTCCATTCAACCTAGCAGGCACCTGAGATGTCCCTGCCCAATACAGTTTCCCCATATTTCCCAATCCTTTGTGGCGAGGGAGCTTGCTCCCGCTGGGCTGCGCAGCAGCCCCAAAAAGCCACACCGCGCATCCACTGAACGCATGCGGTGAATGGGTTGGGGCCGCTTCGCTGCCCAGCGGGAGCAAGCTCCCTCGCCACAAGGGTTTGTGCATAGGGTTTGCGAGCGTGAAAATAATCGTGTAATTTTTCATGAAATTATTCGAATTAAATTTCATGACCCCTCAAGAAGAACTCGCCACCCTCGCGGCGCTGATCCACGACCTGCGCAAGCACAAGAAACTCACCCTGGCCCAACTTGCGCAAAAAATCGAACGGTCGGTGGGGTTTCTGTCCCAGGTCGAACGTGGCCTGTCGCGCCCGACCGTGGCCGATTTAACTGCCATCAGTCACGCCCTCGATGTGCCCACCACCTATTTCTACAGCCTGCCCAAACCCAAGGCGGTGGATTGGGTCACACGCCCCAACGAGCGGCGCACGGTGTATTACGCCAATGGCATCACCGACATCCTGGTGTCGCCGAGCATGAACGGTGCGTTCTCGATGCTTGACAGCCTGTTGGCCCCCGGTGCCAACAGCGGCGAACAGAGCATGAGCGACCGTGCCGAACAGGCCGGATTTGTGCTCGAAGGCGAGTTGACCCTGTGGGTGGATGACGAAGCCGCGCCAGTCACCCTCAGCCCCGGCGACAGTTTCCACCTCGCCAGTTTCGCCCACTGCCGCTACGCCAACCTGACCGACCTGCCCGCCCGCGTCTTGTGGGTTTACAACTAGGAGCTGCACCCGTGAAAAGCCATTCCTCCACGTTGCTGGCCGAAGTACGCAGCTTTCGCCAGAACCACCCCGACGTGCGCTATGTCGACCTGATCGCCCTGGACATTCCCGGGCATTTCTACGGCAAGCGCTACCCCGTGGAGATGCTTGAAAAAGTCGCCGCTGGCAGCCCGCTGAAGCTGCCGCAGAATGCGGTATTGCTGGGGGTCCAGGGGGGGTTGTTCAAGATTGGCGACTACTGCTTCAACGATGGCGACCCGGATGCCAATCGCCGATTGGTGCCCGGCACGCTCAAACCGGTGAACTGGGAGTCGCAGCCATTGGGGCAAATGCTCATCACCTCGGACGGCACCGAAGCGCCCATCGAGTTCGAACCCCGCGAAGTCTTGGCCAAGGTCCTGGAACGCTTGCAGCATCAGGGCATTCATCCCGTGGTGGCGTTTGAGCTGGAGTTCTACCTGTTCGATAAACAGCTGGAAAACGGCCTGCCGCAATTCGCCCGCGACCCGCTCAGTGGGGATGCCGACGACCAGCCCAACCTGCATATCGAACGGCTGTCGCGTTTCAGCGACGTGCTCGACGACATGGCGCAAACCGCCAAGGACCAAGGCATCGACATCACGGTGATCACCGCCGAGATCGGCCCCGGCCAGTTCGAGATCAACTTCGGCCACTGCGATGACGGCCTGCGCGCCGCCGACTGGGCCGCCCTGTTCTGCCGCAGCACCCGTGGCGTTGCGCTCAAGCATGGTTACCGCGCCAGCTTCATGGCCAAACCCTATCTGCAATTTCCCGGCAGCGGCATGCACGTGCATGTCAGCCTTTACGACGCAGCGGGCAATAACTTGCTAGCGGCCCATCAGCAGCAGCCATTGCGCCACGCCGTAGCCGGTTGCCTGGAATTGCTGCCCCACTGCATGCCGATCTTCTCGCCCAACCACAACGCCTTCCGTCGCCTGGGCGGCACGGTCAACGCTGCGACGCGGGCGAGCTGGGGCTTTGAAGACCGCGATGCCTGTGTGCGTATCCCCGAGTCCGACCCGCGCAACCTGCGGATCGAGCACCGCCTGGCCAGCGCCGATGCCAACCCTTACCTGGTGCTGGCGGCAATCCTGGTGGGCCTGGAGCACGGGCTTGATGCCAAGCGCGAACCCATCGCGCCATTGAACGAAGACCGCAACAGCGGCACCGATTTCCCGGTGGAAATGCTCGACGCCGTGCGTGCCATGCAGCAGCAACCAATACTGCGCGACAAGCTGGGCGCGGAATTTGTCGAAGTGTATTGCGAGAACAAACGCCAGGATCACCTGGCATTTCAACAAGAGATCCATGCGCGAGAATATCGCTGGTTTCTCTGACCCCACCATGGAAATGCAGATGAGCGACCAAGCCGCCCCGGCCCTCAAGGAAATCTTCAACATCGAACGCCTGCAACACATCGCCACCGAAATGACTGTGGTGTACCCGGCGTTCGACGCCAAGGGTTTTCTCCAGCACGCTTGCGTCGGGCTGGCCGAGTTATCGGTGATGCAACGCATGGCCCGGGTCAGCGAGAGCCTGCACGCGGTGATCCCGCTGGATTATGCGCAAACCCTCAAGCTGCTTTACGCTCTGGCACCGCGCATCAACAGCGGCTTTGTCAGCCTGTTCCTGGCGCATTACGTGGCGAGTTATGGCCTGGGTGATTTCAAACGTTCAATGGCCGCGCTGAAGTTTTTCACCACCTTTGGTTCGGCCGAGTTCGCCATTCGCCACTTCTTACTGCACGACTTCGAGCGCACCTTGGCAGTGATGCAGCAATGGTCGCTGGATGGCAACGAACACGTACGCCGCCTGGCCAGTGAAGGCTCACGCCCTCGCCTGCCTTGGTCGTTTCGCCTCGCCAACGTGCAGGCCAACCCCAAGTTATGTGCGTCGATCCTGGATAACCTCAGGGCCGACAGCAGCCTCTATGTGCGCAAGTCGGTGGCCAACCACCTCAATGACATCACCAAGGACCACCCCGACTGGGTGCTCAATGTGATCGAAGGCTGGAACCTGGCCAACGCCCACACCGCCTGGATCGCTCGCCATGCGTTGCGCAGCTTGATCAAGCAAGGCGACACCCGCGCGCTGACGATCATGGGGGCCGGAGCCAAGGCTGAGGTGACGATCCGTGGACTGAGCGTCACCCCCGCCGTGATCCGATTGGGCGAGCGGATCAATCTGTCATTCCAGCTGGAATCCACCGCCAACCACGCGCAAAAACTGGTGGTGGACTACGCCATCGACTACGTAAAAAGCGCTGGCCACAGCGCATCCAAAGTGTTCAAGCTCAAGGCTTTTACCTTGGGCGCCGGCGAACGGCAGACCATCAACCGCGAGCAGCACATCCGCGAATTGACCACGCGCAAGCACTACCCCGGCACGCATCGGATACATGTTTTGATCAACGGTGAACGCCTGGCCAGTGCAGAGTTCGAACTGCTGAAACCTTGACACAAATCAAACAAAAGGCTCTAGCACGGGCTTTTCAGCCCGATAAATTGTCGAACAATCCTGGCCTTTGCCGTTGAGATCTATTATCATCCGGCGCCTTCTCGCTACCCGCCGGGTAGCTGTTTCAATGTGTCACCCGAGGCGCCCATGTACCGTTTTTCGTTTCACCGCCCTTTGATTGCCATCAGCCTGGGGCTGGTTTCCCATTCCGTCAGCGCAGCCCTGCAACCCATAGCCGAAGCCCCGCTGGCCAGTGACACCGAGCTGCACTGCCACTTCAACCGCGACGCCAGCACCGACTGCACCACCACTTACCGCTACACGATCCTCAAGGCCAACGGCCGCGAAATGCTCTCGCGCATCGACTTCGACTACTCCGAAGCCGACACCTTTGAAGTGGTCAGCGCTCAATCCACCCAGCCTGGCGCCAAGCCGGTCGCCCTGGCCGCCACGCAAATCGATACCCGCAGCGCACCCAACCCGGACCAAGGCTTCAGCCGCGACAAGCAAACCTCCCTGGCCTTCCCCAACCTGCGCGTGGGCACGCAGATCCGCTACACGGTACGCCAGCATTACCCGGCCAAACCGCTGATGACTCAGTTCCACTATGTGCTCAAGTTCGGGCCCAGCTCAGCCCGTCGCGATCGCTTCAAGGCGCGCTTTACCGCCGAACGGCCGATCCAGTGGCGAAGTGAATTGTTCGACGGTTTCAAGGTAACGCCTTCGAGCAACGGCAAGACCCTGGATGTGGTGCAAAAAGCCCCGACCTACCTCAACTACATCAATGAATCCTCCGCCGCCGCACTACTGCGCGTCCCACGCCTGGAAGTGGGGAGCGCCGTGGACCGCCAGGCGTACTTCGGTGATTTCGCCCAGCATTACAACCAGATCCTCGGCGCCACCCTGCCGGCGCAAGCCGCCGCCGCCGTGGCCGCCGCACGCAGCCTGGCGCCAGCTGAGCAAGTCGCGGCAATGATGCAGCACATCAATGATCATTACCGCTACCTGGGTGACTGGCGGGCGACCGAGCGCGGCTATGTGCCGTTCAGCCTGGCGGAAATCGAGCAGCACGGCTACGGCGACTGCAAGGACCTGGCGACGCTGCTGACGGCCATGCTCAAGGCCAGTGGCATCAAGGCTGAGACCGCGTGGGTCAGCCGTGGCGACGTGGTCGATGCCCTGCTGATTCCTGGCACCCAGGCGCCGAACCACGCCATCGTGCGTGCCGAAGTGAATGGCCAGGTGTGGTGGCTTGACCCGACCAACCCGGTCTTCGCCCCTGGCCAGACCATGCCCGATATTCAGGACCGCTGGGTATTGGTCAACGATGCGCAGGGCCAGGTGCGCGAAGAACACATCCCACTGGAGCGCCCCGAAGTCTCGATACGCCTGGACAAACAGGTGCAGTACGGCAAAGAGGGAGATGGCGCGGTCAAGGCGACTATTACCTTCAGCCGCCTGCCGCTGATGCAACTGAGCGTCGCAGACCGCCAGCAAGGCACCACCGCCACCGACCAGAACATCTGCGCCAACTTCGGCAACGATATCAGCGACTGCCAGATCACCCGCGAACCCACCCGCTTTGTGGTACATGACGGCTACAGCGTCACCGCCCGCATGAACGATCAGCGCGCCCTGGAAAAACTGGCCAATGACTATGTCTACACCGACCCGTCCTTGAAAGACCGCTGGGAGGGCTACATCAACTATCGCCGCCAGGGGCAACAGGCCGACCTTTACCTGGGCAATCCTGAAACCTATGACTACACCTACACCCTGGCAGGCGGGAAGATGGAAAAAGCCATCCCCGGCTGCAAGGTACGCTCGCCCTGGTACGACCTCGACCTGGACGGAAAACTGGAGGACGGCTCGCTGCGCTATCACTATCGCCTGAGCCAGAAAAAGCGCTGGCTGACCCATGCCGAAGTCACCAGCGATGCGTTCGGAAAGATGATTGAAGAGGCCCGGGCCTGTGCCGAGCAGGTGCATCAGGTAGTAAAGCTCTAGACTGTCCCTGACACACCACGATCCAAATGTGGGAGCTGGCTTGCCTGCGATGATGGCCGGTCAGCTTGCCCATCGGTGACTNACTGACACACCGCCATCGCAGGCAAGCCAGCTCCCACATTTTAATCCGTGTGTGTCAGCGGGACTCGCCGAGCAACAAGCCCTGCTCCCTTGCGCACAGCTCCACCACATAATCCCACAACACCCGCAACCGCACCGACTTGTGCAGCTCCCGGCGCGAACTGATCCAATAGCTGCGCTGGATACCCTCCGCCGGTAGCAACGGCACCAACTCTCCATCCCCAGCCGCCATGAAACATGGCAACACCGCAATGCCCAACCCCGAACGCGCCGCCTGGTGCTGGGCGATCACGCTGGTGCTGTGGAACACCACCCGGGGGCTACGGCAGAAGCTGTTGAGGAACTTCAATTCCTGGCTGAACAGCAGGTCATCGACATAATCGATCCAGGCATGGGCAGAGAGGTCTTCACGTTTTTCGATGGGCGGGTTACGCGCCAGGTAGGCACGGCTGGCGTACAGCGCCAGACGATAATCGGTGAGTTTGCGCGTCACCAGTTGATCGGCGCTGGGGCGTTCCAAGTGAATGCTGATCTCCGCTTCGCGATTGAGGATGCTGACGAAACGCGGCACCGCGACCAGCTCCACCTCCAAACCTGGATAGCGTTCAAACAACCCGCCCATGCGTGCGGCCAGAAACATCACGCCCAGCCCTTCGGCTACACCAAGGCGAATCTTGCCCAGGGGCGCCGCAGAGTGGGTGAGCTCGTCTTCGGCCAGCAGTGCCACGTTTTCCATAGCTTCGGCATGTTTGAGCAATGCTTCGCCGGCAGGCGTCAGTTCATAGCCCTGGGCGTGCTGCACGAACAGCGCCGTGCCGAGGCTTTTCTCGATGGCGTCGATGTGCCGCGCCACGGTGGCATGCGTGGTTTTCAGGCGTTGGGCGGCGGTGAGCAGGCGGCCACTGCGCTGCAACTCGAGAAAAAACCGCAGGTCATTCCAGTCGAACATATCGCCTCCAGAGCCTGGGCCCGCCGGCGTTGTTTAAAAACGCACAGCGGGTGGGTAAAAACTAACATTTTTAAGACGAAAACTAACAACTAGGATGGGCCCAATAAGAAAAACAAGCGAGACCCCAGATGCCCAATGCAACTGCTGAATACGATTACATCGTCGTCGGCGCCGGCCCTGCCGGATGCCTGCTGGCCAATCGTCTGTCCGTCAACCCGGCTCACCGTGTCCTGCTGCTGGAAGCCGGTGGCCGCGACAACTACCCCTGGATCCATATCCCCGTCGGCTATCTGTTCTGCATCGGCAACCCACGCACCGACTGGTGCTTCAAGACCCAACCTCAAGCCGGCCTGCAGGGGCGCGCCTTGAGTTACCCACGGGGCAAAGTGCTGGGCGGCTGCTCGTCCATCAACGGCATGATCTACATGCGTGGCCAGGCCCAGGACTACGATGGCTGGGCGGCGGCGGGCAACGCGGGCTGGGCTTGGAAAGACGTACTGCCGCTGTTCAAACAGAGCGAAAACCATTTTGCCGGCGGCTCTGAATTCCACAACGAGGGCGGTGAGTGGCGCGTCGAGCAACAGCGCCTGTCGTGGCCGATCCTCGATGCGTTTCGTGAAGCGGCTGCCCAAAGCGGCATCGCCAATATCAATGACTTCAACCAGGGCGACAACGAGGGCTGCGGTTACTTCCAGGTCAACCAGAAAGCCGGTGTGCGCTGGAATGCGGCCAAGGCGTTCCTCAAGCCGATCCGCCAGCGCCCCAACCTCACCGTGCTGACTGAGGTAGAGGTTGAGCGTGTGCTACTGGAAAACGGTCGTGCCTCGCAGGTACTGGGACGCCAACACGGCCAGGCACTGAGCTGGAAGGCGCGCAAAGAGATCGTACTGTGCGCCGGCTCGGTGGGCTCGCCGGGCATTCTGCAACGCTCAGGGATCGGCCCTTCCCATGTGCTCAAGCCGCTGGGTATCAACGTGGTGCACGAGCTGCCAGGCGTTGGCGGCAACCTGCAAGATCACCTGCAACTGCGCCTGATCTACAAGCTGGAAAATGCCCGCACCCTGAACCAGATCGCCGGCACGTTGTGGGGCAAGATGGGCATGGGCCTGCGCTACCTGTACGACCGCAGCGGCCCGCTGTCGATGGCGCCCAGCCAGCTTGGCGCGTTTGCCCGCTCCGGCCCGGAGCAAACCTCCGCCAACCTGCAATACCATGTGCAGCCACTGTCCCTGGAACGCTTTGGCGAACCGTTGCACGGCTTCCCGGCATTTACCGCGTCGGTCTGCGACCTGCGCCCCCAAAGTCGCGGCCGGGTGGATATCCGTTCGACCAACCCGGCGGATGCGCCGCTGATACAGCCTAATTACCTCAGCCACCCCGAAGACTTGCGCGTGGCCGCCGACGCTATTCGCCTGACCCGGCGCATCGTCGCCGCTCCGGCCCTGAGCCAGTTCAAACCGGTGGAATACCTGCCCGGCGAAGCCCTGCAAACTGAAGAACAACTGCACGAGGCCGCTGCACGGATCGGTACCACGATTTTCCATCCGGTGGGCACCTGCCGCATGGGCGATGACAAAGACGCCGTGGTCGACAGCCAGCTGCGCGTACACGGCATTCCCGGCCTGCGCATTGCGGATGCGTCGATCATGCCGCGCATCACCTCCGGCAATACCTGCTCACCCACGCTGATGATCGCGGAGAAGGCCGCGCAGCTGATCCTGTCCCCAAACACTGTAGGAGCGAGCTTGCTCGCGAAAAACCCAACGGCACCGCGCACTACAAGGCACCCCGCGTAATCATTAACGATATTGAAGACGTTGAAAAAATAGCGGCGCCGAGGTCAGCGCCGACAGTGGAACAACAATAAATAATCACTGTGAGGGACACCCGATGTCAGAACATGCTCAACCCCTGGGCTCGGCGGCCAGTGCAAGTACCGCCAACGAATCAAGAAAGGTCATCTTCGCCTCCTCTTTGGGGACGGTGTTCGAGTGGTATGACTTTTTCCTCTACGGCGCCCTGGCGGCGGTGATCAGCAAGCAGTTCTTTGCCGGGGTCAACGACACCACGGCGTTTATCTTTGCCTTGATGGCCTTTGCCGCAGGCTTTGTAGTGCGGCCATTCGGTGCGCTGGTGTTCGGCCGCCTGGGCGATATGATCGGGCGTAAATACACCTTCCTCGTGACCATCATCCTGATGGGCGTGGCAACCTTCTGCGTCGGGTTGCTGCCGACCTACGCCAGCATCGGCATTGCTGCGCCGATCATCCTCATTGTGCTGCGCATGCTGCAGGGCCTGGCGCTGGGCGGTGAGTACGGTGGCGCCGCCACCTACGTGGCCGAGCATGCGCCACCGGGCAAGCGCGGCCTGCACACCAGCTGGATTCAATCCACCGCCACCCTCGGCCTGCTGCTGTCGCTGCTGGTGGTGCTGGCCTGCCGTTACTTCACCGGCGATCAGTTCGAAGTGTGGGGCTGGCGCATTCCGTTCTTGTTTTCCATCGTGCTGCTGGGCATCTCGACCTGGATCCGCATGAGCCTGCACGAATCGCCCGCTTTCTTGAAGATGAAAGAGGAAGGCAAGGCCTGCAAGGCGCCGATTCGCGAGTCCTTCGGCAAATGGGAAAACCTCAAGGTGGTGCTGATCGCGCTGTTCAGTATCAACGGCGGGCAGGCGGTGACCTTCTACGCGGCGCAGTTTTATGTGCTGTTCTTCCTCACCCAATTCCTGCGCATGGACCCGGCCCTGGCCAATATGCTGTTGATCATCAGCGTGGTAATTGGCGCGCCGTTCTTTATCCTGTTTGGTTGGCTGTCGGACAAGGTCGGGCGCAAGCCAGTGCTGATGCTCGGCCTGCTGCTGGCGACCGCCCTGTACTTCCCGATCTTCAAGGGCCTGGCGCACTACACCAACCCGGCAATGGACCAGGCCAGCCGACAGGCGCCGATCACCGTACTGGCCGACCCGGCCACCTGCACCTTCCAGTTCGACCCGGTGGGCAAGGCCCGTTTTGACAGCCCCTGCGATAAGGTCAAGACCTTCTTGGTCAAACAGGGTCTGCCCTACAGCAGCGCCGCCGCCCCTGCGGGCAGCCCGGTGCAAGTGAGCGTGGGCGATGTGCGTATCGACGGCTTTGATGAAGCGGCCCTGCGTGGCGCCGTGGCCCTGGCCGGTTACCCGTCATCGGCGGATGTGGCCCAGGTCAACAAGCTGATGGTGGTGGTGCTGATCGTGGTGCTGATCTTCATCGCTGCTATGTGCTACGGGCCGTTGGCAGCGCTGATGGTTGAGCTGTTTCCGACGCGCATCCGCTACACCTCGATGTCCCTGCCCTACCACATCGGTAACGGCTGGTTTGGCGGGTTCCTGCCGACGGTGTCGTTTGCCTTGGTGGTGTACACCGGCGATATCTTCTATGGGTTGTGGTACCCGGTGGTGGTGACGGGCGTGAGCCTGATCGTCGGGTTGTTCTGCCTCAAGGAAACCCGGCATGTGGATATCGAAAACAACTGATACCTCTGCCCTGTAGGAGCGAGCTTGCTCGCGAAGAACCTGAGAGCAACGCGGGGCACCAGGCGCCCCGTGTCATCNTAACGACCTTCGCGAGCAAGCTCGCTCCTACAGCGGCGTATGGCACCCACACAAATTGCTGTACATCCATACACATAATGGTTGCTCAAACCCCTTCAAATAAGCATCCTGCAAGGCATCAACCCGATCTGATGTGATGACCATGCGGCTGTACCTCTGTGAAAAACCCTCCCAGGCCAAGGATATCGCGGCCGTGCTCGGTGCCAGCCGCCGCGGCGATGGGTGCTGGCTGGGTAATGGAGTCACGGTCACCTGGTGTATCGGCCACCTGCTGGAGACCGCACCGCCCGATGCCTACGACGCCAAATACAAACGCTGGGTGCTGGCCGACCTGCCGATCGTCCCGGATAAATGGAAAATGCTGGTCAAGCCCAAGACCGCCAGCCAATACAAGGCCGTCAAGCGCTTGCTGGGGGAAGCCCAGGAACTGGTGATCGCCACCGACGCCGACCGTGAAGGCGAGATGATCGCCCGTGAACTGGTGGAACACTGCCGCTACCGCGGGCCGATCCAGCGGTTGTGGCTGTCGGCACTTGACGACGCCTCCATTCGCAAGGCCCTGGCGGCGCTCAAACCCGGTGCAGAAACCTTCAGCCTGTATCACTCGGCCCTGGGGCGCTCGCGCGCCGACTGGCTGATAGGTATGAACATGAGCCGCCTGTTTACCCTGCTGGGGCGCCAATCCGGTTACCAGGGCGTACTCCCGGTAGGCCGGGTGCAAACCCCGACCCTGCGCCTGGTGGTGGACCGTGATCGCAGCATTGCCGACTTCGTGCCGGTGGCCTACTGGGCCATTGATGTCGACCTGCGCCACGATCACATCACCTTCACCGCCCAATGGCGCGCCCCTGAGGATGCCTGTGACGACCAGGGCCGTTGCCTCAACCCGCAACTGGCGCGGGACACCGCCGACGCCATGCTCAACGCCGCCACGGCGCGGCTGGTGAAGCTGCGTACCGAGCGCATGCGCGAAGTGGCGCCCCTGCCCTTCGACCTCGGCACCTTGCAGGAGATCTGTTCGAAGAAGCTCGGCCTGGGAGCCCAGGAAACCCTGGATATCGCCCAATCCCTGTACGAAACCCACAAGGCCATCACCTACCCGCGCAGCGATTGCGGCTACCTGCCATTGAGCCAGCACAGTGAAGCGCCGAAGATCCTTGCGGCGCTGGGCCGTGCGGACACGGCGGTCAACGAGCTGATGTCGCACATCGACCCTCGGCGCCGTTCGCGGGCCTGGAACGACGCGAAAGTCAGCGCCCACCACGGCATCATCCCCACCGGAGCCGGCAAGGAGCTCAGCCAACTGACCGGCAAGCACCGTGCGGTCTATACGCTGATTCGTGCGCGCTACCTGGCGCAGTTCCTGCCCAACCATGAATACGACCGCACCCAGGCCGATTTCGACTGTGCCGGCCAGGCGTTGCGCGCGGTGGGCAAAGTCATTATTGAACCGGGCTGGAAACGCGCCTTGCCCGAAGCGCTGGCACCCGCCAAAGGTCGCGAAGCGCCTGCGCCCCAAGCTTTGCCGACGCTGGTGCAGGGCCACGACTACGCCGTGGCCAAGGTCAACCTCAAAGACCTGTGGACCCAGCCGCCCAAGCCCTTTACCGAAGGCGACCTGATCAAGGCCATGAAAAACGTCGCCAAGTTGGTGGAGGACCCGTTGCTCAAGCAAAAACTCAAGGACACCACTGGCATCGGCACCGAGGCCACCCGCGCCGGGATCATCCAGGGCTTGCTGGATCGCGGTTATCTGGTGAAAAACGGCAAGGCCCTGTCGGCAACCCCGGCCGCGTTCAGCCTGATCGACGCGGTGCCCCGCGCCATCGCCGACCCCGGCACCACCGCCATCTGGGAACAGGCACTGGACATGGTGCAAAGCGGCGAAATGAGCCTGGAGGAATTCGTCGCCAAGCAAGCGGCTTGGATGAGCAAGCAGGTGGCACGCTGTAACGGCATGCGCATGACTATCACTGGCCCCGCCAGCCCGGCTGGCCGAGGTGCGACGCCGTGGAAAAAGAAGCGCAAGGCCGCCCCACGTAAAGCTGGCACCAACCCCAAGCGCGGAAAAAAGCCGGCAAATGCGGGATAAATACCAAAAAAGACTGGCACATGACGTTTTTCGACAGATTTAACGCCG
This sequence comes from Pseudomonas sp. 22072, assembly GCF_052046095.1. Classification (NCBI taxonomy): domain Bacteria; kingdom Pseudomonadati; phylum Pseudomonadota; class Gammaproteobacteria; order Pseudomonadales; family Pseudomonadaceae; genus Pseudomonas; species Pseudomonas sp. 22072. The sequence goes on along the minus strand of NZ_JBQEQE010000012.1, from coordinate 10,691 downwards.
CATTGGCCCTTGCTCCGGCGGGTTCGGTCTAGGATTCTGTAGGGGATCTGGACTACCAACAACAACACCGGAGTGGCCGCCATGAAGACCGTTGCACAACTGCTGAAAGCCAAGGACCAGAAAAACCAGGACGTCCACACGATCAAATGGGACCACACCGTATTTGAAGCGCTGGTGCGGATGTCGGAGAAAAACGTCGGTGCCTTGCCAGTGGTCAGGGATGACGTGGTGGTCGGCATCATCAGTGAACGGGATTACGCACGTAAAATCATGCTCAAGGGCCTCTCGTCAGTTACCACCAAGGTCCATGAGGTGATGAGCTCGCCGGTGATCACTGTGGATACTCACAAGAGTGTCGAGGAATGCATGAACATCATGACCGACAGTCACCTGCGCCACCTGCCGGTGGTCGAAGACGGCAAACTGCTGGGCCTGCTGTCTATCGGTGACCTGGTCAAGGAAGCAATTGCCGAACAAGCGGCCTTGATCCAGCAACTGGAACAGTACATCCGCGGCGAATAGGGGGAACCCATGCTCGACACGCTGGACCATCAGGAAGACCACCTCGATACTCTGCACCGGGCCATGTCCGGCCGGCGTTTCCTGGTGCTGACCGGCGCAGGGATAAGTACATCTTCGGGTATCCCGGATTACCGGGACGGGGAAGGTGTACGCCGGGGCAAGCCACCGATGATGTACCAGGAGTTCCTCGCCACTCCCGAGGCGCGGCGCCGCTACTGGGCGCGGGTGATGCTGGGGTGGCCACGGGTGCGCATTGCCCAGCCGAACAAGGCCCACCTAGCGCTCGCGACGCTGCAGCACCGTGGCCATATCAGCGGGCTGATCACGCAGAACGTCGACACCCTGCATGACCAGGCCGGCAGCCAGGATGTGATCGAGCTGCATGGCAGCTTGCATCGGGTGCTGTGCCTGGATTGCCAACTGCGCAGCGAGCGCGACGTGATCCAGCGGCAGATGGAGGTCGATAACCCGCACATGGCACAGGTTCATGCGGTGCAAGCGCCGGATGGCGACACCTTGCTTGATCCGGCGTTTGAACAGCACTTCCAGGTACCCCGCTGCCCGCACTGCAATGGCGAACGGCTGAAACCGGATGTGGTGTTCTTTGGCGAAAACGTCGCGCCGGCGACGGCGCTCAAGGCAATGACGGCGGTAGAGCATGCCGAAGGGCTGTTGGTGGTGGGGTCGTCGCTGATGGCCTATTCGGCGTTTCGCCTGTGCAAGGCGATGGTTGAACAGGGTAAGCCGGTGATTGCCATCAACCTGGGCAAGACTCGGGGGGATGAGTTGTTGCAGGTGAAGATCCAGGCGTCTTGCGAGCAACTGTTACCCTTATTGACCGAGAGATTGAGATAGCGACACATCAACATGTGGGAGCTGGCTTGCCTGCGATAGCAGTGTGNNAAGCCAGCTCCCACAGGGTTCGGCGTAAATCCGCCACCAAAATCCCGCGACCCACCGCACAGAAAATGACGCCCAAGTCACGTTTTCGCGCATTCCCCCGTCCCCACGGCAATTTATGTAGTGATCAAAAATAATCACTACATAACCGTTGACGTAACCTTTTTGTCCTTGCATGATCTAGACGTCTCTCGGATCGGGAGCGTTGGTAACAAGCGTTTCGAACAGGCTCGTCTGACCGCCGAGCTGTTTTTCCGGATGTGCACTGCCCACAAGGCAGATTGATGAAGTGACCGGCCCCGGAAGGGGCAGGTACAAGGCGCTCAAACGCGGCTTGTCTTCGCAATCAGAGCATTGCGTAGCAGTTCATCAGCAAGACTACATGCATCAGCTTCAAGACCCTGCCCGTATTCGGCAGCCCGTCGCTGACGCCCGGTTTTAGTGACCGGAGACAACTTACTGGTATTAACGAATCAACTGATAGATCGCCAACTGGTCAAGGGGCTTACACATGAATTTGAACAACCAACCAACTATCGATGAATTGGCTGAGATGTTCGCAGCGCAGAAAGACACACTCGACGACCATATCCTGTGGATTGGCAAATCGGGCGAAGTGCAAATTGACTGCCTGGCGCCCCATACCGAAGAAGCCGAGTTTGACCGTAACAACCGTGAGCTGGCGGCGCGCCTGAAGATGTACCGCCGTGGCCAGGGTTATGTCGGCAAGAAGGCCGCCGCTGATCGCAACTTTATCGAGCAAGTGTTCGACACACTTAACAATGCCTGGGCGTCTTTCAAAGACAGCTCGCAAGTTAAAGTGATCGACCGTTACTACTAAGTAGTACTCAATCAATGTGGGAGTTGGCTTGCCAGCTCCCACATTTGTATTTACTGATTTAAAAAGTTGGAAACCTGCCCTTCCCCGCCTCATCCCGAAAGATATCAAACAGCACCTGCGCCGCCGCCGACAGTTCATGCCCCGGCTTGGTCAGCACCCCAATTGGTCGCTCGATCACCGGGCCAGTCAAGGTAATGCAATGGGCTCCCGCCTCCTCCATCTGCCTGGCGCATAACGCTGGCACTGCACTAACCCCCAAACCGCTGGCAACCATCTTGCCCACCGTCGCCAGTTGATGGCTTTCCAAGGCAACGGGCAGTTTCATCTGCAAGGCACCGAGGTGTTCTTCCAGCATCACTCGTACAGTGGAAGGCCGCTGCAGGGTGATGAACGGCTGCTCCAACAAGGCTTTCCAGTCGATTTCAGCACGCTGTGCCAAGGGCGAATCCCCCGGGACCACGGCGACAAAGCGATCCAGGTACAACGGCGTGAACGCCAATGACGAACCATCGGACGGCTCGAACGCCACCCCCAGCTCCACCTGACGGTCGCGCACCATCTCCAGCACCTGTTCATTGATCAGGTCATGCACCGTCACGTTCACCTGGGGGTAACGGGCGCGGAATATCTTCAGGATCGGCGGCAACAGGTTCCCCGCGAACGAGGGCATGGCGGCCACCGTGACGCGGCCACGTTGCAAGGTAAAACGCTGGCGCAGTTCGTCTTCGGCGTTGTCCCAATCGGCAATCAACCGGCGGGCCAGGGGCAGCAGGGACTCGCCTTCAGGGGTCAGCGCGACGTTACGGGTATTACGGCTGAACAGGCGCCCGCCCAAGCCTTCTTCCAGGCCCTTGATGGTCAAGCTCAACGCCGATTGAGAGAGGTGCAAACGCTCACAGGCCGCGGCAAAACTCAGGCTTTGCGCGACGGCGAGAAAGGCACGCATCTGTTTAACGGTCATGACGCAGCTCCGGACGACGATTGGACTATGCTGTTTTCTAAATCAATCAACCTTAAAAAACAACTTAACAAATCAATCCGCTGGCGCAACACTCAACTCACTGGCTGGACCACAAACAATAAAAGAGGTGCATATGGCAGGTTTCGATAAACGCGTGGCGTCCTATGAAGAAGCGCTGGCAGGCCTGGAAGACGGCATGACCGTGCTCTCCGGTGGTTTTGGCCTGTGTGGCATTCCGGAAAACCTCATTGCCGAAATCAAGCGCAAAGGTACCCGCGACCTGACGGTGGTCTCCAACAACTGTGGCGTCGATGGCTTCGGCCTGGGTGTGCTGCTGGAACAGAAGCAGATCAGCAAAGTGATCGCTTCCTACGTGGGTGAAAACGCCCTCTTCGAGAAACAACTGCTCAGCGGCGAGATTGAGGTGGTGCTTACCCCTCAAGGCACCCTGGCAGAAAAAATGCGCGCAGGCGGTGCCGGCATTCCGGCCTTCTTTACCGCCACTGGCGTCGGCACCCCCGTTGCCGAAGGCAAGGAAACCCGCGAATTCAAGGGCCGCCCGTATCTGATGGAAGAGTCCATCACCGGCGACTTTGCCATCGTCAAAGGCTGGAAAGCCGACCACTTCGGTAACGTTATCTACCGTCACACCGCCCAGAACTTCAACCCGCTGGCCGCCACCGCCGGCAAGATCACCGTGGTCGAAGTCGAGGAAATCGTCGAACCGGGCGAGCTGGACCCGGCGCAGATCCACACCCCTGGCATCTACGTCGACCGGATCATCTGCGGCACCTTCGAAAAGCGCATTGAACAGCGCACCGTCCGCAAATAATCCCCGTCCAGAACAACAAGAGGAAACAATCATGGCGCTTACCCGCGAACAAATGGCTCAACGCGTTGCCCGCGAGATGCAGGACGGTTACTACGTGAACCTCGGTATTGGCATTCCGACCCTGGTGGCCAACTACATCCCCGACGGCATGGAAGTGATGCTGCAATCGGAAAACGGCCTGCTTGGCATGGGCCCGTTCCCAACCGAAGAAACCATCGACGCCGACATGATCAACGCCGGCAAGCAGACCGTCACCGCACGCATCGGAGCCTCGATCTTCTCTTCCGCCGAGTCGTTCGCGATGATTCGCGGTGGGCATGTCGACCTCACCGTACTGGGCGCATTCGAAGTGGACGTACAGGGCAACATCGCTTCGTGGATGATCCCCGGCAAGCTGGTCAAGGGCATGGGCGGTGCCATGGACCTGGTGGCCGGCGCAGAAAACATCATTGTGATCATGACTCACGCATCCAAAGACGGTGAGTCCAAGTTGCTCAGCCAATGCAGCCTCCCGCTGACCGGTGCCAACTGCATCAAGCGTGTGCTCACGGATCTGGCGTACCTGGAAATCGAAAATGGCGCTTTTGTCCTCAAGGAACGCGCACCTGGCGTCAGCGTTGAAGAGATTGTGAGCAAGACCGCCGGTAAACTGATCGTCCCGGACCACGTTCCAGAAATGCACTTCCAGTGAGGACAGATTCCATGCAAGACGTCGTGATTGTTGCTGCCACCCGCACCGCCGTGGGCAGCTTCCAAGGTTCGCTGGCGAACATTCCGGCCCCGGAACTGGGCGCCGCCGTGATCCGTCGCCTGCTGGAGCAGACCGGCCTGGACCCGGCGCAAGTGGATGAGGTGATCCTCGGCCAGGTGCTCACCGCAGGCAGCGGCCAGAACCCGGCGCGCCAGGCTTCGATCCTTGCCGGCCTGCCCCATGCCGTGCCGAGCCTGACTCTGAACAAGGTCTGCGGTTCGGGCCTCAAGGCCCTGCACCTGGGCGCCCAGGCCATTCGTTGCGGCGACGCCGAGGTGATCATTGCCGGTGGCATGGAGAACATGAGCCTGGCCCCGTACGTACTGCCTGCCGCACGCACCGGGTTGCGCATGGGCCACGCGAAGATGATCGACAGCATGATCACCGACGGCCTGTGGGATGCGTTCAACGATTACCACATGGGCATCACCGCCGAGAACCTGGTGGACAAGTACGGCATCAGCCGCGAAGCCCAGGACGCCTTTGCCGCCGCCTCCCAGCAAAAAGCTGCCGCCGCTATCGAAGCCGGACGCTTTGCCGATGAGATCACACCGATCCTGATTCCCCAGCGCAAAGGCGACCCGGTGGCCTTCGCCGTGGACGAACAACCCCGCGCCGGCACCACCGCCGAATCCCTGGCCAAGCTCAAGCCTGCGTTCAAGAAAGACGGCAGCGTCACCGCCGGCAACGCCTCCAGCCTGAACGACGGCGCTGCGGCCGTGCTGCTGATGAGCGCCGACAAAGCCAAGGCACTCGGCCTGCCCGTACTGGCGCGTATCGCCAGCTACGCCAACGCGGGCGTCGACCCGGCCATCATGGGCATCGGCCCGGTCTCGGCCACCCGCCGCTGCCTGGACAAGGCCGGCTGGCAGCTTGCGGACCTGGACCTGATCGAGGCCAACGAAGCCTTCGCCGCGCAATCACTGGCGGTGGGCAAAGAGCTGGAGTGGGACGCGCAGAAGGTCAACGTCAACGGCGGCGCCATCGCCATCGGCCACCCGATCGGTGCTTCAGGCTGCCGCGTACTGGTGACCCTGCTGCACGAAATGATCAAGCGCGATGCCAAGAAAGGTTTGGCAACGCTGTGCATCGGCGGCGGCCAAGGTGTCGCCCTGGCGCTCGAACGCAACTGAATCGGATCGCTATTGTGGCGAGGGAGCTTGCTCCAGTTGGGCTGCGTAGCAGCCCCACGCCAATAGAGCAACATAGAAAAGGCCTGGCTCCACGAAAAGCCAGGCCTTTTCTTTTATCGATCCCCCTGAATGAACTCGATCAAAATGTGGGAGCTGG
>NZ_JBQEQE010000012.1:0-4568 GCF_052046095.1 Pseudomonas sp. 22072 | reverse complement strand
ATTGCTAACTGACACACCGCTATCGCAGGCAAGCCAGCTCCCACATTTGATCTCACTGCCTGTCAGCTTGCGGCACCGCGAACACCGCGCTCGCCCGCAGCACCACCCGCTCCACCACCTGCAAACTCAACGTGGCGAACGCCATCTGCCGTCCGCGCTTGTGGCTTTCCAGACGCACCACCATCCACTCCCCTACCTGCACGGCGCCCAGGTAATCCACGGTCATGCTGGCGGTAATCAACGGCAACGGCGGCTCACTGGAAAACGCCATGGCGTACCCCATGCCGATATCGGCCAGCGTCGCCAGCACCCCGCCATGTACCGTACCGCGCCCATTGGCGTGACGATGATCGGCGCGCAAGCCGACTTCCAATTGCAAACCTTCGCCACGGCAATACGCCGGGCCGAGCAGTTCCAGCAACGGACTGCTGCGCGGCAACGGGACAAAGCCTTGGGGGACAGTCTGAGCGTTCATGGCGGATGCTTCCCTGGGGTGAGGCCTGAGGTGTACGCCAGCCCCGACCCGACAGCCACCACCATCAGCCGGGCAAATCCCGGGCAATGCTTTGCGTTAATGGGCCAGACCCGCTTTAATCTCGGCCAATTTCTCCTGCACATTTCAAGGAAACGCCATGCGCCACCTGGACGGCAACTCCCACCCGCTTCGCGCGCCGCTGTTGATCTTGCTCGCCGGCCTGGCCTTGGCCGGTTGTTCCCCCACGGACCACTCTCGCGCCACCGTCATCAATGGCGAACAGGGCAAGGCCGGGGCGCAACTGGCCTATGAGCATGAATTGACCCTGGCCCTGCCCGGCGCCCTGCTTGCGCCGCGTATGCAGGCCACTCGTGAGGCGTGTGAAACGGCGCGCTTTGGTGCCTGCAATATCCTTGGCATTACCGAAGACGGCCAAGGCGGCCAGATCATCCTGCGAATCGCGCCCACGGGTGTGGAACCGATGGTCGCCCTGGCGGCCGAAGGCGGTAAGCTCGGCCAGCGCATCACCACTGCCGAAGACCTGGCCGATGCCGTGGCAGATGTGCGCCGTCGCCAGGACCGCCTGCAAGCCCAGCAGCAACGCCTCGATGAACTGGCCAAGCGCAAGGACATCACCGTCAGCGACCTGATCGTCCTGAGCAAAGAGCAAGCCGGCATTGAAAACGAGCTGCAGGAACTGGCCCAGGTTGCCGCCGGCCAGCAACGCCGCCTCGACACCAACCGCATGACCTTGAACTTCCGCTCCTCGGACGGCGCCAACCAGGTGTCAAGGTTCACCCGGATGTTCAGCAACCTGGGAGACAACCTGGTGAACGGCACCGCAGACGCCCTGGAACGTGCCAGCTATGTGCTGCCCTTCGTGATCCTGGCGTTCCCGGTGGTGTGGTTGTGGGTGGGCTTGTGGCGCCGGTTCGTCAAGCGCCGCAGTTGATCAGCGCTTCATGCAGCGCTGGTAGCGCTCATCCACGCGCTTGGCAAACCAGGCCGTGGTCAGGTTGCGGGTGATCTTCGGGCTCTTTAGCACAATACCCGGCAGGATCGCCCGTGGCAGCGGCTTGCCGGCCGCCTGGTCAGCCAAGGCGAAGACGCGCTTGTACAAGGTGGTGTCCTCGAAATCCAACTGCTCGCCCTGCTCCAGTTGGCTGCGGATGCTCGGGTTGCGCATATCCAACTTCGCCCCCAGTGAACGCACCGCCAACTCGGTGGTGCCGGGCAACAATGAGCCATAGCGGATCAAATCCCCATCCAGCGCCAGCTCTTTGCCTGAAACACGGCTGACCGCGGCCTGGAACGCGGCATTGCGGCTGGCGTACCAACCGGCATTGAAATCGGCAAAGCGGTACAGCGGCTGATCGTAGCTCACCGGGTAACCGAGCAAGTGGGCGATGCCGAAGTACATGCCGCCGCGACGGGTGAACACTTCGCGGCGAATCGTGCCGTCCACCGTGTAGGGATAACCCCGCGCCTGTTTCTGCGCAAAGTCGATACTGACCTGCATGGGGCCAGCAGTGTGTACCGGGTTGAACCCGCCAAACAGCGTATTGCCCAGGGGCACCATGCTGATGAAGTCGTCAAAAATCGCGCTCAGGTCCTTTTCCGTACGGGCGGCATTCAAACGGTCGGCGTAGGTTTTGCCGGTGGGCGAGCGCAGTTGCAAGGCGCTGCGCACCACGAATGCCGGCACGTGCACCTTGCCGGCACGGCGCAAGATTTCATCCTGGGCGATCTTGCCCATGCCCGGCACTGGCGGGTCGACCTGATAGGTGGACTCCTGCTCGGTCACCGCCAGCACCGCACAGATGTTTTCGGTGCTGGGGTAGATTTTCTGGGTGTCGAACGCGGTGTAGATGTCCTGGGCCCAGCCGTTGCGGTCCGCGACCTTGGCCGGCAGCAGGCGCACGATCTGCGCCTTCACCTCGGCTTCACTGCGCTCGGGCTGCTGGGGGCCACGGGAAGTTGAGCACCCGGCCAGTACCAGTAAAGGAATAAGGCAGAGCAGCAGACGCGTTGAATACATGAGGCTTCCTTGGTTAACGACGGGCCGGGCAGTGCTGATATCGACAGGTAAGTCTAACCGGGGTTCGTCGGCATGCCGAACCCAGTGCGTGGCAGTAACTGAAACATCCCACACAACTGCCGGATAAGCTCTACTCCTCACCCCGGCAAACCTCTGCAAAGTCCCTCGCCTGATCAAACAGTGCGAGGGAGTGCAGATGGTTTTTTTCGTGACGCGTGCGGTTGACGGGGCCGCCACTTGAACCCGGCCATTGGCAGGCTGGCGCTGACGCCAATGAACGTGGAAACGGTCGACGTCGAGGGCGTCTTCCGTGACTTTCGCGATTGCTTGAACACCTTTGACGAGTGGGCCAAAAGCTTTTGGAGCTTCTCCGCGCTGGACGTCGAACAGGTGTTCAAGGTCGGGGATGACGTCGCGCTGGTTGCCCCGGTCAATCGCTCCCTGTTTCCCAGCAGCACCGTCGCCACCTGCCAGGCCACGGGTACCTTGACCCTGGTGCATATGTTCCAGAGCACGAGGTTCGTACCCATCGGCAACACCCCGGTGATCGTGCAACGCGTTGATCCAAACGGCGGCCCGCTGGGCGAGCCCCTCCATAAGACCATCGGCCCCAGTGGCATCCTCGAAGTCACCGAGTGCGATCGCAACCAGCAATACCGGGTGAGTTTCTACCCCAACGTTTCCCAGGATCACCTCAAGGCGCTGTATACGTCCTACCACTCAGTGATCACAGCGTTGGAAGCCCGGCTGCGCAAAGAGTGGACCGACACCTTCCAGGCCCAGTGGAAAAACTACACAGACGCCCGCCCGCTTGAGCGGCGCCGCCTGCTGGAGGCGGCCTTTGTCAGTGGATTGGGCAAGGCGCTTTACAGCCTGTGGGACAACATTGGCGAACTGTCTGCGCTGCTGGCGGACCTCAAGCCCAACAGCGAAAAGCTACTGCACTACCTTTCGCAAACTGAGCTCGACGAACTGCTGACCCTGGGCAGTGATGCGATAGCCCAGGGCTTGTTGGTACTCAGTGACGAGCCGCTGCTGTTTATCTACCTGTCGGCGCTGGTTAGCTGGACGCGCATGCTCCCGCCGCCAGAGATGGCGGAAGTGTGGGGTGAAATTACCGGTGAGGTGCTGATCAATCTACTGCTGATTCGCGTCTTGGGTGGGATGGGCGTGGTGGCGCGATTGGGGGCTCGTGTGCTCAGTCACGTTAAATCCGGGCGGGCGCGGGCGTTGTTGGAATTGCTGGCCAAGCAGGTGACGGGGCCTCGGCTGGAGACCCATGTCGAAGTCGCCAAACCGGTGTTGCTGAGCAGTGCGGCGACGCCGGTCAAGGTAGCGCCAGTGGTGCCGTTGAAGGCAGGCGACACACTGGTTTCGAACCCGGTGCCGGTGGTGCGCAGCAAGACCCGGCAGACCGTATTGGTCCGGCAGGAACACGTCGATGATGCGCCTGCCGTGGCTTCGAATCCGAAGGGCGATGCGGCGGCGCCTGCGGATAAAACAGTCACTCACGGCTGCCCGGTGTCGATGATCACCGGCGAGGAATTGCTCACCCTCACCGACGGCGCGCTGGACGGGATTTTGCCGTTTGAGTGGACGCGGCTGTATCGCACTAGCGCGGTGGAGGTCGATTGTGGGTTGGGGTTTGGTTGGAGCCATGCGCTGGCTCACAGGCTTTGTGTGTCGGGCGATTCGGTGGTGTGGATCGATCATGATAATCGCTCGACTACCCTGCCCTTGCCCATCGATTCTCGGCCCGCGATCACCAATAGCCTGGCCGAAGCGGCGATCTACTTGGGTTCGGCGCCTGATGAACTGGTGCTGGCCCAGGCCTCGCGTTTTTATCACTTTCGCGACGGTGTACTGACAACCATCAGCGATGCGTATGACAACCGGCTGCGCCTTTGCCGGGATCGTTCAGGGCGGATTGAGCGGCTGGATAACGGTGCGGGTCGTTCCCTACTACTGCGCTATCAGCTGGACCGCATCGTCGCGGTGGACTACCAGGTTCATCGCGCCAAAGGGCGTGAGCCCTACGTTTGGGAAACCGAGCAG
>NZ_JBQEQE010000011.1:111896-185365 GCF_052046095.1 Pseudomonas sp. 22072 | reverse complement strand
AACCTCCGAAGAGAGATGGCTGGCGTCTGTCAAACTTGGTTCAGTGCTGTGAGGCGGCTGCACCAGCAAGCAGGCGAGGCTGATTGCAGTCACGAAACTCCGTGATGCGGCGAGCTCCAAGCTGGCACGTTTTTGCATAAACGCATGATTACCCCTAAAGAATCCGTCAAAATACGATAAATCGTAGCTTTTTGGGCCTCGCGGCTAAACTCGCGCCATGCGCCAGGTTGGCACGTTTTTGCACGACCGCATATTGTCCTCCGAAGGGCCCGCCAAGGTGAAAATCGTACCTTTTTGGGTTTCGCGGTCAAGCGCGCGCCGTGCGGCTGAACATCGAACACCACGCTGAAAATAAAGCTGCTAACCGTCTGGTGACCCCAACGTACAGACAGAGTTACGGTTATTGACGCAGCAGTCGAGCGGTGCTCTTTACCTTCGGGAGACCGCGAAGCCTTAACGGCGATCTTGGTCGCGACCCGGACAGCAACCTCCGAAGAGAGATGGCTGGCGTCTGTCAAACTTGGTTCAGTGCTGTGAGGCGGCTGCACCAGCAAGCAGGCGAGGCATCCCGATGTTAATCAGCCATGCGGCCAAAAGCCATCTATTTAGCAGCTCGTTTATTGGAAAGCGATAGGATGAGGATTGGGTCCACAAGACTATCGCTTGAAAAATTGCGAAAGTGAATGCACCCAATCAGGCGACAGACTCTAACGCTCGCGATAGTCGTCTATAGCGCAAGCTCAACTCAGTCGAAACTAGAACGACATCGGCCGTCTGCTTCTGGCAGATAGTTGCCAGCCGTCAACGGTAGCTAATGCAGTAGCGTACCGTTTCTTCAAAGCCGGTCACGCCTCAATGAAGCGTTTTAGCAAGATCAGGCTTACCAATATGAAAATCAGCCAGCATATGCGGGTTAGCCCATTAAGCTTGGAGTTGGCTGAATCGGAGGCGGTCAAGAGCTTTTTTCTTGAGTCTTCAATTTTTTCTTGAATGTCTTCCACGCCCACGACGATGTCATCGTATTTTTTAGTGGAGCGCTCGAATTCGTCCGAAAGTAGGTTGATGTGACTAATTACGTTATTGTTTAAAGAGGTGATCATCCAGGTCGAAATGATCAGTCCTACGAGTATTACGAGATAGTCCCATGCGGTTGTAGCAGGTTTCAAAATAGCACCTACTGCTACTATGCCACCAGGTACAGCAAATGCTTTAGTTTGCTGCGCAATGATTGCATCTTGAACCTTTCCTAAAAAGCTAACACAGTCACTTTCGATCTCAGTCAGAATTTTGTTTACCGAAAATTTGCTTACATAAACCTTATAGCGCTCGTTGTATTTTTTGTAAAAGATCGAGATGGATGCCATTATCGTGCGGATATTGCAGTTTTTTTCCTCTTTCAAAAAATCCGTCAACGTTTCTCTCATAACGTGACGCCTTTCCTCGCAATGAACGTCCTCATCGGCCATTGCGGCTGCATGCATCGTTTGAGCATGTTTCACGCCTTTGTCATCGACCTCGATGGCTAGTAGCTCATCACTCGACATCAGATATGACACTTCTAGCTTTGTAAGAAGTGACTCTTTAGAACTGAAGAAAATATATTTGAGAGTCTGGCTGTCGTCGCCTTCGCTATGACAGAGCGTTTTGAGTATTTCTCTAACCAAAAAATACAGGGCTAGTAGTCGGGAAACCGACGCATGCTGAACCTGGTCCATGCCGATGATATGCATGTGATTAGGCTTTGCGCTGCGCGTTCGTAGCGAGTGCCACATCGCTTCGGCGTTCGCAAAGAACGGCACGTAGCCTTCATCCCATGCTGAGGGCTTAAGTAGGAAAAGCTCATTCCCAATCAGATCCAGATCGCAGGGGCTGTGACAACCATAAGCTTTTAGGAACTCATGGACGGCTTGTATATCTAGTGACAAGGTATCGAGTATGAGCTGATCATCCTCCAGCGAGATCCGATCAAGCATTTTGTGAGCCTGACGACGGATCTTCAGCGTTTATGCCCCTGAGCCTGTTGGATACGTCGCTTGGAAGCTTCACCTTCAAGTACACGAAATCTTTGTCGACGCTTAGGTCGGCATTGCTGTCACCAACGGCTACGGCGTCTAGCTTCAAACGGCCCGCGAACTCACCCGAGGGCAGTTTAACATCGACATATCCCATGCTCTTCGCGGCGACACCTGAGGGCTGGAATTCTTCACTCACCCTAAAGCGCTCAGAGTTCTCTGAGATGAATTTGATGAGGCCGCCAAGGTGAGGCGATCCCGGTTGCAGGCATTTATTGATAACGTGCTGGATTTCAGAAAGGTGCACACGTTCGCCTGCTTTATTTTCGATATAGCTAACAACACGGTTGTGAATGGTGCGCCGTTCCGAGGCCGGCAAATCACCTGCATTGTCCGTAAGGTATGCACCTAGGGCTTTTTTTAGGTTGTCAACGCAGACTTTTCCTGGCATTGAATCGGAGCAACCCAGTGCGACGTTGAAAAATTCGCTTCTTGAGTTTCCATTAATGAAATAGAGGTAGGAATCACCCGTATTTTGCGGAAAACCTTTTCTAAACTCTGTCAGGTCCATACAGGCGGCTTGGCGAAAATCTTGAAGGTTTAAACTCTCGGTCCCTTTGGGATTAAGGTTGGTGTCATCATCAAAATCATATCCTCCCCTTTTGCCGAGCATGACGATCAAGAGATGATCCACCTGCCGGTAATCTCGATAGTGTGAAAATACCACGTAGCCCTCGTTGAGAGAGCTGCGTGCGGGGTCGTTCGCTTCGTGGCACAACCGCTCCATCACGCCAGTGACAAGCGAGTCAAAATCGGCATTGCTGGAATATTGTGAGAAATTATCGGCAGCAGCGAGCATGTTTGGATCTACGTATCCGTAAATCCTTCCAGTTCTGGAAAACTTTTTGCCAATGAGATTTACAAAATCGACACATATTGGAGACGCTAGGTCCCAATCGCTTCCTTTGTTACTATCGTAGAACGATAGACCACCTAGTTTTTTCTTGAAAAACTTCGCTGCACATGCGTTCAACACAACAAGAGACTTTACTTCAGCGCTTTTATTTTGTGCATCTGCATTAGCATCAGGTGTAACTTGTGATTGATCGTCCATGCCATGCTCGTCCGTATTGACTATGAATGCCTAACGCTTCTGACGTCAGCTGAGAGTTATTGATGGTAGCACGGTGATTGTACGGGAATGCTATCTGGTCGGAGTGATCGGCCGGGATGCGGCTTAAGGTGGCGATCCACACAATTGGCTAACCGAGGGGTTGGTCGTCCGCTACTGGCCGATTTCTGCCGTTCGTGCAGGCCAGTAATCGCAAACCCAATGCCCATAGCTAAACCCCCGGTATCTGATACACAACCGAATCATATTTTTCCGCCGTCCGCCTTTCGATGACGACTCCCCCCAAAGCTTCAGCAATACGTCGACTCGCACGATTCTGCGTCGCAACAGGGTAGATAAAGTGTTTTGCCACCACCCACTGGCTAGCCCACTGAACAACCGCCCGCACCGCTTCACCACCAAACCCAACCCATGTTTATCTTCACGGATCCAGATACCCAACTCCGGTGTTCCGCTGCCAGTATGGTGCAGCCCGACCAAGCCGGTAAAACGGGCATTCACCCGCTCTCTGATCGTAAACACAATGTCGTTGCCATCCGCTATCGCAGGCAGCCACCGCCCCCAGACTTGCGCGTACTCTTCCAGCGAGGCAGGCGGTTCCCAGGACATGTAGCGAGTCAGTGCCGGAGTGATACAAGCGAACGACTCAACAGCGTCCTGCTCGCAGAAGGGCTCGATGTTAAGGCGTTGCGAGAGAATGCGGATTGCGTGGGTGTCCACTGGCATGGCCATTTCGTTCCTGGGGTCCGTTACTCCATGTATGCCGTGAACATACCATGCGGGTCGCTTCATCAGTATCAGGCTCTCTATACTGAGCCCCCAGGATGGTAGCTAGAGCACCCAATATGCCCGTCGCACCCAATCAAAATTCCCCCATCAGTTTGGTCCCGGTTCAACAAAGCGACTTGGATAATCTGGTAGCTATTCGAATCGAGGCCATGCGCGAAAGTCTGGAGCGTGTTGGGCGATTTGACCCTGTGCGTGCGCGGGAGCGGTTTGTTGGCGGCTTTGAAGCTCGCGACACACGCTATATCGAGGCGTCTGGAGAGAGGGTGGGTTTCGTAGTGGTGAAACATCACCCCAATGAACTCTTGCTCGATCACTTGTATGTCAGGCCGGGCGCGCAGGGGTCAGGGGTAGGGTCTGCTGTTCTCTCTCAGATTTTCAAAGAGGCGGATGCGGCTGCGCTTCCCATTAAAGTGGGGGCTCTCAAAGAAAGCGCGTCGAATCGCTTTTATACTCGCCATGGCTTTCAATTCATCGAAAGCAGTGAGTTCGACAATTATTATGTTCGTCAGCCTATTCCGGCGATTGGCGCTCATTCCAGAACCATGGGCTGACTGGCACTAGCCCTTCAGCTCACCAGCCCGATTGCTCGCCGCGTCGTCATACGCCACATACAGCGACTCTGCAATCTGGCTTTTGATCGCCTTGGTGGCCTCCAGCCCCAGCACAAAACCCTCGGCTTTACCGCCAGCACGGTTGAGTTCTTCATGGGTGGAGGCGCCAGTAATAGCGTCAAGCAGCTTGGCGGCGTGGGGGCCGACGCCTTTGGGGAGGGAGATCTGGTCGATGGACATTATCGCTACCTTGAAAAATTGAGTTCGGGAGCGAGTGGAACCACTGCCGGGGCTGGCATGGTAGACCTGTTTGCCATGAAAGGGGTCGCTTTACGCGCAGCGGCGCTATTCTTTGCGGCTACGCAGTCAGATTGGGGCATTGGTAAATCTGGAGGGGTTTATGGAGTATTGCGTTGAGGGCTACTGCCTTCGGCCATTGTGGGCCGACGATTTCGAGAGGGTCAGCCGTTACGAACGCGTCAACCGCAGGCATCTGCAACCCTGGGAGCCGCTCAGGGACGAGGAATATTTCACCACGGGCAACGCAAAGGCCAGGGTCGAGCAACAGGTCAACAATATGCACGCTGGCAACGCGCTGTGTTTCCTCTTGCTTGAACCCGAGAGCAGAGAAGTTCTAGCGCGGTGTAACTACACGAACATTGTGAGGGGCGTTTTTCAGGCCTGTCATCTCGGCTTCTCGCTGGCGGAATCAGCCCAAGGCCGTGGCCTGATGAAAAGAACGCTTCAGGTCACTAACCAACACTGCTTTGAGCAGTTGGGTCTTCATCGGATCATGGCCAATCATTTGCCTCGCAATGTGCGAAGTGAACGCCTTCTGGAATCGCTGGGGTTTGAAAAGGAAGGGCATGCGCGAGCCTATCTGAAAATCGGTGGCATCTGGGAGGACCATACGTTGAGATCGTTGATCAACCCTGAACAATAAGCGCCCCCTGCCACTGAGGCAGACGCACGCATGCGCGAGCTGACTGCCGCCGATCGGTCCTCGACGACAGGCGCAGGCTGCGCCGATCAAGCCTGGGTGCTGAACCCCTGGGCGGCACGCCGCTCCAACATCGCCCGCTCAGTCTCTTGCGTCGCGCGCTCGCCGTTGGAAGACAATTGGTTTATGAAAAACTGGTTTCTGCCCGCTTTAATATCCGACGGGTCATGCGTTCTGAACAAGGGCGCCAGATCAATAGTGCTGGCGAAGTTTTCATTGGTCAGGCTGTAGTAGCCCAGGGTGCTTCCAGACCAGGGTGAACCTGCGTCTACCATGTCGATGGCGGCGTTGCGGTAGGCCACGGCTGTGGCTTTCAGCTCAACGGATTGATTGAGCAGAACCGTCAGCCTCTCGGTCGCCTCACGGCTGAGTTGGCCAGCCGTATCGAGCACTTTCAGCCGGCCGTCAGCCTCAACGGTAAAACCGTACCCGGTGCTGGCCAGGTCGGGCGCAGTGGCTGCCAGGTTCGCTTCGAATGTCTGGAAGGAAGCTTTCAGCGCACTTTGCGCGCCATTGAACAGGTCGACGAAACGAGGAAAGTGCGGCGATTCGGAGCGACCGACCCAGGTATCAACGGCCTCCGGGGCTTGTGCCGTGGTTGTCGCCGCTTCACTGGGATGGTAAATGGCCGCGGGGCCGGCGTTTGCCAGGGCTTGCTTGGCGGGGTCCGTCGACGCCTGGGGTACCAGCTTCTGCTCAGAAGGCGTGAGGTTGAGATTGGCCGGTGGAATATAGGCAGGGCTAACGGAAAGTGCCATTTAATCGGTCCTTGATTAGCGGGTTCATACGGGTTATCGACCATAAACGCGTCAGCTTTAGGCCGTCACGGGAGCAAGCTCCCTCGCCACAGCTTTTGATCGTTCCACGCCCTGCGCAAGAACGAACACGCGCCCGAAGCATTCCTGATGCTCGAAGGCTCGCCACGGGGCATTTTGAATACCGGGCATGAAGGTGGGGAGCGTACGGCTGAAAATACTCGGTGGATTTGAACAGGCTACGCCCATGCCGTTGGGCATCCAGATCACACCCTGAGGGATGCATGTTTTCTTGATGTTTCGACACGACCGCTGCCTGTGTCTCCTTGTATATGATCTGGTCACCGCCAGATTCATTCTGGCCGCTTATCATCTGTCGCCTCAATGCGCTTGAAAAAGAACGCAAGGCGACTCGCCAGAAGGATACGACAATGACGACTTGCGCACCCCCTGCTGGGTCACGTGAACACTACGACTCGGTAAGCCGAGCAGTGCATTGGCTGATGTTCCTGTTGTTTGCGTGGATCTATTGCTCAGCCATAACCCATTACCTGGCGTCAGACTCAACGCTGGATAAATGGCTGTGGCCCTTTCACAAACCCGTAGGGTTGTTATTACTGGTGTTGCTGATCCTACGTGCCGGCTGGAGTCTGCTGAACCAACACCGGCGCCCACTCAGCATCAGCCGTTTCGCCGCCGCCGGGCACGGCATGCTGTATGCACTGATGTTCCTGATCCCGCTGATCGGGATGATCCGCCAGTACGGCTCCGGCCGGGCTTTTTCTGCGTTTGGCGTGCCGGTCATGGAGGGGTTCGAGGGGGAAAAAATCCAGTGGATGGTTGATCTGGGCAGCAACTTTCATAGCTTGCTGGGTTGGACAATGCTGGTGCTTATCCTCGGGCATGTCGGGGCGGTGGTCATGCACTATAGGCAGGGCGATAAGCAGGTGCTGCGGCGTATGACAATAGGGGTGCGCCAGCACTGAAGTGACGCGGCCCACAGGTAGGGCCGCGCTGTCAGGATTGCTCCCACACCACCGGCTTGTTCGCCCGCCCATGCTGGCGCGCCGTGACCAGGCCGATGGTCGATGACACTTCGGTGCAATGACCAGGCCACTTGCATTGCGGTACCCTTCTCCACCGCGTTGGCGATGGAACACAAACGGGGATACCCGGATATCGTTGCCGAGGATTGCTTGAATGAGTGGCAACGCTTGCGCCCCGCGCTTCAATAACGCCCGCTCTGATCAGCCTATCGCCTGATGCCCCAACCCACTCCCAGGATTCACGGATTTCCTTTATGCCGCCTGCCTCACGCGACCACGCCCGTATCGAACGCCGTCTCATCGCGGCCCTGACCGACGCCTGCGAGATCGCAAAGGTCGAAATTCCGGGCTTCGACTGGTTGACCCACACCGTCGACTACCACGCGTTTCCCCAAAGCCTGCGGGTGATCTGGGTGTTCGACAGCGTTGCGAGCAAGGCTCACGCCCTTGCGACCGGGGCGGACGCCCGTATGCGCGAGCTGACTACCGCCGCGCTGGATGACGCCGACGTGCACGTCCCGAACATCGCCCGCTGCGTCAGTTTCGACTCCGAAGAGGAATGCCACCTTCGGCATGGCGGCGATTGGCGTCGGCGGCTGGCTACTCTCCGGGGGATCTGAATCGCGCCACGGCTCACTGAGCAACGGGAGACCTCGCTACCCCACCTTGCACGTCAACCAAGCCCCCCAGAAAAGGCTGCTGAAGAAACGCGTCGCGTCGCCGAAGCCAGCGTCATGCAACAGCTTCTGAACCGCGGCCTCGGAATGGGGCGGGTCAGCGCCTTGAAGGATTTTGCCGAGCTTGGCCTTCACTTCGTCCGGGGTGGCGCCATGCTGACGCCACCGTTGGCCCCATGCCGCCAGCAGCAACGGCTGGCTGGCATACGCGTAATGATTGCCCGCGACGATCAGCGGTGCCCCCGGTTTCAGGTGCGCCCGAATCGATCGCAGCATCCGGGCCTTGGCGTCGTCACCCTCCAGATGGTGGAGCACACCGATCAAGGTGGCGGCGTCGTATGATGCATCTGCTGCCAGGTCTTCAAGCGGCCCGAGATGCAGGGTGGTTCTATCAAGCAAGTGGTTGGCTTCCAGCTGCTGCCTTGCCGCGTCGAGCATCGGCTGGGAGGGATCAACCGCCATGAAGCGCCAGCCCGGTTCAAGGTTGGCCATGGCGATGATCTCCTGCGCCGTACCGCCGGCGCCGACCACAAGTATCTTGGCCGAAGGGGCATCGCCAAGGCTCGCCGCGAT
The DNA here is from genome assembly GCF_052046095.1 of Pseudomonas sp. 22072. Lineage (NCBI taxonomy): Bacteria > Pseudomonadati > Pseudomonadota > Gammaproteobacteria > Pseudomonadales > Pseudomonadaceae > Pseudomonas > Pseudomonas sp. 22072. The sequence continues at coordinate 176,830 of NZ_JBQEQE010000011.1, read as the reverse complement.
CATGCAGGCTGCCAGATCCTGGCACGCGTCATAGCCCGCCAGCGCGATACGGCTTTGCCGCGCGTACTCGTTGGCTCTTGAGGTATCGAATTTGTCAGCAGGGTTGGATGCGGATGAGTTCAAGGCGGTTCTCCGTGGCCTTGGCGCAAATTACGTTAACCGTGGCAGTAAGAAAAATGCATTAATTTTATGTGCTGTATTCCCGTGGGGAATGCGGGGCTGTAGGAGTGGGGGGTTGCAGGATCGTACAAGCCTCTGACCTGTCGGCCCGGATAGTCTGGCCTTCTCACCGACAGGAAGGCTCAGCATGACTCACCTACAGCGACCCGCCCAACCGATAAACCTCGCGCACAAAGCCTCGCTCATCGATCAGCAATGGAGCCCAAGAGTGGTTGCCGAAATGAACGACTACCAGTTCAAGGTGGTGCGTATCGAGGGTGAATTCATTTGGCATTCGCACCCCGAAACCGATGAGGCTTTTCTGGTGCTTGAAGGCACGTTGCGTATCGACCTGCCGGATGGCCCGGTGTATGTGAAGCCGGGTGAGTTGTATGTGGTGCCGCGTGGCATTGAGCACAGGACGGCGGCCGAAGGTGAAGCCAGGCTGATGATGATCGAGCCTAGGGGCATTCTGAATACCGGGCATGAAGGCGGTGAGCGCACCGCGTTGAATGACCAGTGGATTTGAGCGCCGAGGCTTATTGCCTTCTGTAGGAGCGAGCTTGCTCGCGAAAAACGCCAACGATAACGCGTGCTTCCTGAATGAGCGCGGCGCCTGTGAGTTTTTCGCGAGCGAGCTCGCTCCTACTGGCATTCGGGCAAGCCCCAAGCCCTATCGCCTTTGAATCTGCACCGTAGCAAACGTCGGCTCGTCGCGCGCCTGCTCCAGTGTATTCCTGGGCTGTTGCGGGGCCCGGGATTGCCCCTCTGGCCGTAACGCTGGCGGCGGGTGCAGGCGCATGTCCGAGCGCTCATCGCTGGGCGCAACGCCGAAGAAATCCCGGTAGCACTTGGAAAAATGCGGCGTGGACACAAAGCCGCAAATCACCGCCAGCTCGACAATCGAAATGGGCGTCTGCATCAGCAACTGGCGCGCACGGGTCAGGCGCAGCTTGAGGTAATAGCGCGATGGCGTGCAGTACAGGTGCTTCTGGAACATACGCTCCAACTGGCGGCGGGACACGTGCACGTAGGCGGCCAGTTCGTCGAGGTCGATGGGTTCTTCCAGGTTGGATTCCATCAGGGCGACCACTTCTTGCAGCTTGGGCTGTTGCGTGCCGAGCAGGTGTTTGAGCGGCACGCGTTGGTGGTCGCGCTCGTTTCGAATGCGCTCGTACACGAACATCTGGGAAATCGCCGCCGACAGCGTGTGCCCGTGATCGCGGCCGATCAGGTGCAGCATCATGTCCAGCGGCGCAGTGCCGCCGGAGCTGGTAAAGCGGTTGCCATCGAGCGTGAATACGCTGGAGCTGACTTTGACGCGGGTAAACGCCTCCTGCATCGACGCCATCAGCTCCCAATGCACGCTGCACTGGAAGCCATCGAGCAACCCCGCCTGGGCCAGTGCCCAACTGCCGGTGCACACCGCGCCGAGACGTTTGCAGTACAGGCGCGCCTGGCTGCGCAACCAGGCGATGAGCGCAGGGCTGATAGCCTGTTGAATGCCCACGCCGCCGCACACGATCACCGCATCGAAGCCGCGCTGGTCCTGCGCGCACGCGTCCGGGGTCACCGACACGCCATCGCTGGCCCACACCGGCTGGCCGTCCAGGCTGAGGGTTTGCCAACGGTAGAGTTCTTCGCCCGCCAATTGGTTGGCCATGCGCAGCGGCTCGACCGCACACGACAGCGATATCAGGGTGAATTGGTCCAGCAGCAAAAAGCCGATGGTCTGGCAAACAGGTGCCTCGGTTTCCATCACCGCTACCCCACAGGCGTGATCAGGAATGTTCCAGCGCCACCGGCTTGGGTGCCCGGTTGTGCTGACGCGACGTAACCAGGCCGATAAAGGAAATCACCAACGCCAGGCCAATGGTCGAGGACACTTCGGTGCGGTGTTCCGGCGTCACCATCATCACCCCCAGGGCCAGGCAGATGAATACGATCACCAGGTAAGTCAGCCAGGGAAACAGCCACATGCGAAAGGTCAGTTCGACGTTCTGCCGAAGCAGCAAGCGACGCATACGCAGTTGCGAGATAGCGATGACCAGGTACACCAACAACGCGATGGCCCCGGAGCTGGCGAGCAGGAACTGGAACAGACCGGCCGGCATGAAGTAGCTCAGCAACGTAACGCCCGCACCGATGATGGTGCTGGCGATCACCGCCGCCCTGGGCACGCCCGCCTTCGAGGTGATTTTAAGCGCCGGCGGCGCATCGCCGCGTTTGCCCAGGGAAAACAGCATGCGCGAAGAAATGTAGATCGAGGAGTTCATGCAACTGGCTACCGCGATCAACACCACCACATCGACCATGAATTTGGCGTTGGGGATGTTCATAATTTCCAGTGCGCGCTGATAGGAACCCACGGAGGCCAACAGCGGATCGTTCCAGGGCACCACGGAAATCACGACGGAGATCGACAACAGGTAGAACACGCCAATGCGCCAGATCACCGAGCGCGTGGCCTTGGCGATGTTCTGCGCCGGGTTGCTCGATTCTGCTGCAGCGATGGTCACCGCTTCGGTGCCGATGAAACTGAACATGATGGTAATGAACGCGCCCACCACCGCCGACAGGCCGTTGGGAGCAAACCCGCCGTGTTCCTCCATCAAGCGGCTCAAGCCGCTGGCTTCGCGATCCGGGATCCAGCCCATGAGGACGCTGAAGCCCAGGCCGATAAAGCCGACGATGGCAATCACCTTGGCCATGGCGAACCAGAATTCGAATTCGCCGTATTTGGCCACGCTGAACAGATTGGTGATCACCAGCAAAACGATTGAGATCAACGCAAACAGCCACGCATCAACCTGAGGGAACCACTGGTTGAGCACGTGCCCGGCGGCCAAGGCTTCGATGGGAATGACCAGCACCCAGAACCACCAATACAACCAGCCGATGGTGAACCCCGCCCAAGGGCCGATGGCCTGGTCGGCGTAGGTTGAAAACGAGCCAGTGTCCGGGCGTGCCACCGCCATTTCCCCCAGCATGCGCATGACCAGCACCACCAACAGGCCGGAAAACAGATAAGCCAGCAACACCGCTGGCCCGGCGGCGGCGATCGCGTGTCCGGAGCCGACAAACAACCCCGCGCCGATGATGCCGGCGATGGACAACATGGTCACATGGCGCGGCTTGAAGCCCTGCGCAAGCTGACCGTTGGAATCGTTGCAGTTGAGGCTAGTCATTGTTTTTGTTGTTCTCGGGCGGCCAATGACCTTCACCTTAAGTGCCCGAGGCCAGGCACAAGTAGCCTGGTTACGCCACCATCGTGCCTGATATCGACATGGGGAATAGTGGCATCCTGAAGTAACCGGCGGCGCGCCCTACTCTTGCGCGCTACGTATCAACGACCCGAACAGCTCGCCACGCGGCATCTTGCTCAGCTCGATATCGGCATTTTCAAACCATTCCCGCCCGGCTTCCGGGTGCGGCCCGCTCAGCACCACCACGCCACGTTCGTAGGTATAGCGCGCCGCCGCCACGTCGCCATTGTGGTAGGTCGCGATGACCTTGTAGGACGCCGCGGCGCTGGCTTTGGGAAAATACGGGCCGTCCTGATAGAACACAGAGTCAGGCTGCCCGTCCCACGTCACCTGCACGGCGGCGTCGTCAATGCCGGCCACTTCAAAACCGGGGCGGCCGGCTTCGGTGTCGAGGGCCTGGGGGATCAGGCCGAGGTTGTTGTCGTCGGCCAGGTAGGCGCCCATGCACAGGCCCAGATAGCGGCCGCCTTTGGCGACGTAATCGCGGATGGCTTCGGCACGCGCATCGCCCAGGCTGTCGAGGGCGGCCGGGATGTCCTGGCCACCGCCGGGTTGCACGTAGAGATCGTAGCGCGCCAGGGTTTGCGGGGTGATGTCGATGGGTTCGTCGGCACCGACGAAGTCGATCTGGTAATTGGGGTCCAGGCGCTGCAGGGCGGTTTTCACGTTTTCCGAGCAATCAGGGCAACCTGCCGGGCCACGGTAGATGGCGACATGGGTGATGGGGCCTGCGCCGTGTACGGGTAAAGGATGCAGCGTAGCAACGGCGAGAAACGTGGCAGCGAGGGCAGGCAGTTTCATGGGCTCGGCTCAACGGTCAGTTGAATGGGTTTGATCCAGACGTGGCAGCGCCAAGCCTATAACGGTGAGCCTTTTGAATTCGTGAAGAGTTGTAAATCCAGGTCGGCCAATTATCCACTTCCCAGCATCTGCCACAACGACGCGCCCACGCCAGTAATGCTCTCACCGGCGATCAGCCCCGCCGCTGCCGTGATCGCAAAGCGCTGCGTCACACTTGGCCAGCGACAGCTCACGGCCCAGGTCATGATCGCGCCAAGGGCCATCATCAGCGACACCGACGCAGGCAAGACAAACGCCAGTCCCAAGGCTGCCGCACTGGGCAGATAGCGGGCGCGATGGGTGGGTAATGTGCTGTCGAGTATGCCCAGCAGTACGCCGCACAGGCTTGCAACAGCAATGGCCCAGCGGATGCTGGGTGACAACGAATCCAGCCCGTGGGTCAGGGTTTGGGCCACGGCTTTCCAGGTGGCGACGGCCGGGGCTGGCCATTGTTCGGTGAGCAGCATGGTTTGCGGGTCGGGGATCAACGCCAGGTACGCGAATACGCCGACGATGCTGCCGACAAAAATCCCGAGAATCTGGGCGATAACCTGTTTGTGCGGCGTCGCGCCAATCGCCTTGCCCACCTTGAAGTCATTCATCAGGTCCGTACATTGCCCCGCCGAACCGCCGGCGGTGTTGGCGCTCATCAGGTTGATCGGTACCTGGCCCGGGGCAACGATGCCAAAGCTCAGTTGGGACAGTTGCCCGATGGCGCCAATCGGTGGAATACCGGTTGCCCCCACCACCCGCGCCGCCACGGCGGCCAGGCAGATCGCCAGGGGAATGGTCAGCAGCGCCATCCCAAGGTTGATACCGAACAACAGCGCTTGAAGGCTCACCACCAGCACGATCGCCAGCGCGAACCCCACGGCAGGCCCAGGCTTGGGAACCGCCCAGGGCGTGCCGCCAGCCGCTCGGGTTGAGCGATGCAACGCCCACAGGCGAATCGCCAGGGACGCCAGGGTGGAACACACCATCAGGCTCACCCCAGGCCACAGCAGCCATTCCACCAGCGCGGCAAACTGCGGGCCGCTGCTGTCGGCGGGCAGGCTCACCAGGCCGTTGGCCAACAGCCACGGCCCCAGCCCGCCCCATGCCAGCAAGGCGCCGAGCAGCAGGGTCAGGCCCACGCGGATGCCGATGATGCCGCCGAACCCCAGCAACAGCAGAGAGGGGTCGGCGGTGAAGGTCAGGCGCTCCAACTGGGCGTTCGGCGACCAGCGCGGGAAGGCCCACATAAAGGTATCCACCCACTTGACCAACCCGGACAACAACGCTGCGCCGAGCAGCACTTTCAAGCGCGTGGCGGCTTCGCGACCATGGTTGTAGATGTGCAGCAGGGTCTCCAGGGTGGCCATGCCTTCGGGAAACTTCAGCGCCTTGTCATTGAGCAATGAAGGCCGCAGGTACCACGCGATCCAGATCCCCAGGAAACTTACCGAGAACACCCAGGCGATCATCGGCAGCGCTGCCAGTTGGTTGCCGGTGAGCAAGGTATAAGCCGGGATGGGCGCGACCAGCCCGCCGGAAATGATCGACGCAGCGGCAGAGGCCACGGTCTGGTTGATATTGCTCTCGTGCAGGGTCCACGGCAGGTGTTCAGCGGAACGCCGGGCCAGGCCTTGCCAGAGGCCATAACCGATCAGCAAGGCGATGATCGACATATTGAACGACCAGCCGATCTTCAAGCCTGCGTAGACATTGGAAGGGGTCAGCAGGATGCCCAGCACGATCCCGGTGATAACTGCCCGCAGGCTCAGTTCGCGCTCTACGGGCGCGACTGACGAGGTGGAGTGCATGCAGATTCCTTTCGAGAAAAGCCAGTGCCACCTTTAAGTGAGCGCTGGGAGACTCGAAGGTTCACCTGCCGAAACGGGTTCTGTAGGAGCGAGCTTGCTCGCGAAAAACCCAAAGGCGCCGCGTTCANTCCAGGAAACACGCGTTATCGTTTACGTTTTTCGCGAGCAAGCTCGCTCCTACAGGAGGCGGTGTCGGTGGGCCCGCTATTTGGCGAACGCGTATTCCCCGCCCCGCTCCACCGCCTTGCGGTATGCCGGGCGCGCCTGGAGCTTTTGCAGCCATGCGGCCAAGTTCGGGTAGGCCTGCAATTTGCCCTGGGCCTGGGCGACTTCGCCGATAAAGCTCATCTGGATATCCGCGCCGCTGAGTGCGTCGCCCACCAGGTACGGCGTGTGGCCCAGCACGTCATTCAGGTACCCCAGGTAGTTGGCCAGCTCCGACTCAATCCGCGGATGCAGCGGTGCGCCTGCTTCACCCAGCCGTCCCACATAAAGGTTGAGCATCAACGGCAACATCGCCGAGCCTTCAGCAAAATGCAGCCATTGCACATAGCTGTCATAGGCGTCGGTAGCCGGGTCGGGTTGCAGTTGGCCGTTGCCGTGGCGGCGGATGAGGTAGTCGATGATCGCGGCGGACTCGATCAGCACACGAGAGCCGTCTTCGATCACAGGGGATTTGCCCAGGGGGTGAATGGCCTTGAGTTCAGGCGGCGCCAGGTTGGTCTTGGCGTCGCGCTGGTAGCGCTTGATGTCGTAGGGCAGGCCCAGTTCTTCAAGCGCCCACAGGATACGTTGCGAGCGGGAGTTGTTGAGGTGGTGAACAGTGATCATCGAGGCGACACCTTGGGGGGATTTAAGAGAAGACTACAGCGTAGCGGTGAAGTGCCGCGAATGTGGCCAGGCAGCACCGGCCTGCGCGATCAAATGTGGGAGATGTCGAGCTTTAGCGAGGCTTCGAAGGCTGCGGCATTCACGACATGGATGTTGCCTGATACACCGCTCGAAGCCTGGCCAAGGCTCCACATCTGCCACACTGGACCGGTGGCGCTCAGGCGAGCAACTGATCGATCCACTTCACCTGTTGCACGATCTCCTGCACTTTCTGCTCGGGCACCGCCTGCCGCGCCTGTTCGAGGCTGGCCAATGTCTTGCGTTTCTCGCGCAATATACGTTGCCACTTCGCCAGGAATTCCGGGCTACGCGCCTGCATTTGCAACGGACCGAAGTACAGCTGCTCGGCGGTATAGGTCATCGCCTCGGCGCGTTCGGCGACAATGATTTCGTAGTAGAAGCGGTTTTCCCGCAGCAACTCTTCATGGAGGATCTGGTAGCCGTTCTCCATCAACCATTGACGCAGCGGCTGCTCACCGCCATTGGGTTGCAGGATCAGGCGTTCCCGCCCGTTCAACCGCGCCCTGCCGCTGTCGAGAATGTCGCGGATCGTCTCGCCACCCATGCCGCACAGGCTGACAGCGGTAATGTCATCGCCCGCTTCAATCGCCGCCAAACCATCGGCCAGGCGCACGGTGATGTGCTGCGTCAGGCCATTGTCGGCCACGGTACGGTTGGCCGCCTGAAACGGCGTAGCGGCCACTTCCCCCGCCACGGCCGCCGCAATAGCGCCACGGCGCATCAACGCCACCGGCAGGTAGGCGTGGTCTGAGCCGATATCGGCCAGGCGGGCACCCGCGGGTATGTGCGCGGCCACGCGCTCGAGGCGCTGGGACAAGGTGTGTTCGTTCAACGGTGGTTCCTTAAGAGTGCCCGGAAAATCGATCCCGGCTGTTGGTCAAGTGCAGCACCATGGCCGCCCGTGCGGCGTCCGGGTCCTGGCGCTTGATAGCGTTGTAGATGGCCTCGTGTTCCAGGTTCGCCAACTGCCCCAGTTGGGCAAAGTCCGCGCCGCCGCGCTCGACGGCATTCACCTGGGTGCGCGGAATCATCGCCGTGCCCAGGTGCTGCATGATGTCGGTGAAAAACGTATTGCCGGTGGCTTCGGCGATCAGTTGGTGAAAGCGCTTGTCCTCCTCCACACAGCTGTCGTTGTTGGCCAGGGAGGCTTGGTAGTCGTCCAGTGCCTGGCGCATGTGGGCCAATTGCGCGTCACTTCTGCGCAGCGCGGCCAGGGCCACCGCTTGCACTTCCAGGCCCAGGCGCAATTCGAGCATGTTGCGCACGCTGGCGACCGTGTCCACATGCAGGCGCAGGCCCGGCTGCGTGTGCTGCTCCAGCACAAAGGTGCCGATGCCGTGACGCGTCTCCACCAGCCCCGACGCCTGCAGCTTGGACAAGGCTTCACGCACCACGGTACGGCTCACCCCATGCTCAAGCACGATGGTGGATTCGGACGGCAGTTTTTCACCCGGCTTGAGTTGCCCCAACTGGATGCGCTGGGTCAGTGCCTCGACCACACCTTGGGCCAGGTTGGCGGAACGTTTACGCACAGGCGGTGTGCTTTTAATCGGCATCGAAACGGGTCCACGGGGTTGGGCTGGAGGGAGCTTATCACCCTGAGCGCACGGGGCGACGGGTGGTGGCGAAAAACATCCAACTTGTATGACAACATACTCATCCCACATCACCAGACTCTGTCTTCGCTTTGAGAGAAGCCCACACCCCGAGCCGTCACCAGCGGAGCAAAATCCAATAAAATCTGGCAAATAACCAAAATAGCCAATCTCAATACCGGCTTATAAGAACAAAAACAGCCCTCCCAGGATTGCGGCGTTCAAAAAACAACTTGTATGATGTCTGTCAACAAAACACCAAACCCGCATAAAAATAATCAGGGGGAGTTTTCATTCGTGAAGCATTCAAGCCCAGCATCTGCCGTACCCGAAAGTGATTCAGCGCTCGCCCGCGCCGTGAGCAAAGTGAAGGGCCATGTGCTCCCACTGTTCGTGGTCATGTTCATCCTCAACTACATCGACCGGGTCAATATCGGCTTCGTGCGCACGCACATGGAGCATGACCTGGGAATCGGCGCAGCGGCCTACGGCTTCGGCGCCGGGCTGTTCTTCATTGGCTATGCACTGTTCGAAGTGCCCTCCAATATGCTGCTGCAAAAAGTCGGCGCCCGCATCTGGCTGACCCGCATCATGTTCACCTGGGGCATCGTCGCCACGCTGATGGCGTTTATCCAGAACGAAACCCACTTCTACATCCTGCGTTTCCTGCTGGGTGTGGCGGAAGCCGGGTTCTTCCCTGGCGTGATCTATTACTTCACGCGCTGGTTGCCCGGTGTGGAGCGTGGCAAGGCCATCGCGATCTTTCTCAGTGGCTCGGCGGTGGCGTCGTTGATCTCCGGGCCGTTGTCGGGTGCGTTGTTGCAGATCGAAGGCTTTGGTTTGCATGGCTGGCAATGGATGTTCGGCATCGAAGGCCTGGCCTCGGTGGCGCTGGGCTTCTTCGTGTGGTTCTGGCTCGACTCCAAACCCCATGACGCCAAGTGGCTGAGCCGCGAAGAGCAGGATGCGCTGGTGGGCGCTATCGATCAGGAACAGCGTGATCGCGAAGCCCTGACCACGGTGAAACCCACCCTCGGCAAGCTACTCAAAGACCGCCAGATCCTGCTGTTCTGCGCTCTGTACTTCTGCATTCAACTGACGATCTACGCCGCCACCTTCTGGCTGCCGAGCATCATCAAGAAGATGGGTGACTTGAGTGATGTGCAGGTCGGTTTCTTCAACTCGATCCCCTGGCTGATCTCGATCATTGCCATGTACGCCTTTGCGTCGCTGTCGGGCAAGTTCAAGTTCCAGCAGGCCTGGGTCGCGGCGGCCCTGCTGATCGCGGCGGCCGGCATGTTCATGTCCACCACCGGCGGGCCGATCTTCGCTTTCGTGGCGATCTGTTTTGCGGCCATCGGGTTCAAGTCTGCGTCGTCGCTGTTCTGGCCGATCCCCCAGGGCTACCTGGATGTGCGCATCGCCGCCGCGGTGATCGCGCTGATCAACTCCATTGGCAACCTGGGCGGTTTTGTGGCGCCGACTACCTTCGGCTTTCTCGAACAAACCACCGGCTCGATCCAGGGCGGGCTGTATGGCCTGGCCTGCACCTCGGTGCTCGCGGCCATCCTGGTGTTCTTTGCCAAGACCTCACCCTCTGCCGTACCGGCCGTGCCCAGCGGCGCCGCCATCAGCAAACCTCTTTGAACTCAGCCAGGAACTTGCCATGAATACCCCTGTAGTCACTCACTTCCAAGTCATTCCCGTCGCCGGCCACGACAGCATGTTGCTGAACCTCAGCGGCGCCCACGGGCCCTACTTCACGCGCAATATCGTCATCCTCAAGGACAGCAGCGGCAACACTGGCGTGGGCGAAGTACCCGGCGGCGAGCGCATTCGCCAAACCCTGGAGGATGCCCGCAGCCTGGTGATCGGCCAGCCGATTGGCCAGTACCAGCGCGTTCTCAACCAGATGCGCAGTACCTTTGCGTCTCGAGACAGCGCGGGCCGAGGCCTGCAGACCTTCGACCTGCGCATCACCATCCACGCCGTCACCGCCATGGAAGCCGCCCTACTCGACTTGCTTGGCCAATTTCTTGAGGTGCCGGTGGCCGCCTTGCTTGGCGAAGGCCAGCAACGCGATGCGGTGAAGATGCTCGGCTACCTGTTCTATGTGGGGGATCGCAACGCCACAGACCTGGCCTATCGCAACGAGGCCGATGCCGACGATGAGTGGTTCCGCCTGCGTCATGAAACAGCCCTGACCGCCGACGCGGTAGTGCGCCTGGCCGAAGCGGCCAAGGCCAAATATGGTTTCAACGATTTCAAGCTCAAGGGCGGCGTATTGAGTGGCGACGCGGAAATCGAAGCCGTCACCGCGCTGGCCGAAAGGTTTCCCGATGCGCGCATCACCCTTGATCCCAACGGCGCATGGTCGCTGAAGGAAGCCATCCGCCTGTGCCGCGACCAGCATCATGTGCTGGCCTACGCCGAAGACCCCTGCGGCGCAGAAAACGGTTATTCAGGCCGTGAAGTCATGGCCGAATTCCGCCGCGCCACGGGCCTTAAAACCGCCACCAACATGATCGCCACCGACTGGCGCGAAATGGGCCACGCCATCCAGTTGCAATCGGTGGACATTCCCCTCGCCGACCCGCACTTTTGGACCATGCAGGGCTCGGTGCGCGTCGCGCAAATGTGCAACGAGTGGGGCCTGACCTGGGGCTCGCATTCCAACAACCACTTTGATATTTCCCTGGCAATGTTCACCCAGGTGGCGGCGGCCGCACCGGGCGAGATCACCGCCATCGACACCCACTGGATCTGGCAGGACGGCCAGCGCTTGACGCGGGAGCCGTTGAAGATTGAAGGGGGCTATGTGAAGGTGCCGGCCAAGCCTGGCCTGGGTGTGGATATCGATATGGACGCGGTGGCCAAGGCTCATGAACTGTACAAAGGCATGGGCCTTGGAGCCCGGGATGACAGTGTGGCGATGCAGTTTCTGATCCCGGGTTGGGGCTTTGATAACAAGCGGCCTTGTCTGGTGCGGTAAATCGGCTTTAGGAATGCTCAGCGCAATTTGAGCGTGACGCAAAAAATCCGATGCCCAAACAGGCATCGGATTTTAGTCAGATCAGAAGCTTAGCTGTTTGACCTCTGGCACGTCTGCCAGAGGCCCCTTTTGCGCTACTGCCGATTGGCGATCTCCAGATCCGCCTCTTCCTGCTCCAGGCCAGCGAGATCAGTGCCATTGATCATCGGCCCATAACGGCGGCTGAACTCCCAGTTGTAGGGCACATGGTCTTTGTTGATCCCGTTGTCCCAATTCACCGACCAGGTCATCAGGCCCTTGATCGACAATCCTTTGTCGTGCAAACGCTTGAATGTATTGGTCACGGCTGTCGGGTTGACTACATAACCGGTGGCAGCCGCATCGACGTTGGCGGGCAGGCCAATGACGAACTTGTCGGCAGGGATTTTGGTAAACCCGCGCGTTCCGCTCACCAGACTTTCGGTGAGGTAAAACAGGAAATCCTCCTTCATCGCGTCGTTGTTCTGGGCAATCCAGGCGCCGTTGCCATTGTTGACCTCCTGCACCCAGATGCCGTCGCCCCCCTGGTTGTAATACTGCGGGGCGATGAAGTCGTAATAGCCTTCCAGCGCCTGGATGTAACCGACGTATTTGCCGGCGGTGGTGAGGTACGGAAACTCCGGCGCCATGCTGATGATGAAGTGTTTGCCTTGAGCCGCGTAGTGGTCCTTGACCAGCTTCAAGGCGGCGGGCAGGACAGTCTTGTTGTCGGCGAAATCAATCGCGCTCTGTTCAAGATCGATATCCAGGCCATCAAAGCCATAGGTTTCCACCAGGCGGATAATTTCGCTGGCCAGTGGCTGTTCGTTGCCTTTATGCAGTTCGATGTGTGCATCGGCGCCGCCAAGGGAAATCAGCACCGCCCTGCCCTGGCTGTTCAGCACGCCCACCTGGCGACGAAACTCGGCATCGGACAGGTTGTACGGTTTGAAGGTTGGGATACCGTTGCCCTTCATGAAGGCCACGGCCACCACGTTGTAATCCTTTGGGACATCCACCAGGCTGATATTGGCGAACTGGCCACGCTGGTAGCCATCGCTCGGGCCGGCAGGCCAGTTGTGCCAGAAGCCCATGAGGATCTTTTTGCCGGCAATGCTCGGCATCAGCGAAGCGGCATCGTTGAGCGGCGATTGCAGTGAGGTAAAGTCAATCTTTGACATGTTCTAATCCTTCAGAACGTGTGGGTTTAACGGCGCGGGCTTATTTGAAGTCCACATCGAAGGCTTGATAGAAGGCGTTGCCGGTGTTGGCGACGATCCACATCAACACAATCACATGCTGGCCCTTTTTGTGGGTCGGCAGTTTCACTTCATGATTGACCTTGGCCTTCAGTTCGCCTGCATGGCTGTAGTACGGCACCTGGGCATAGAAGTCTTCAGCGAACGGCTGGGTTTCCAGTTGCGCGCGGGTGATGCGCTGTTTCGGATCCCAGCCATCCTTGGTGATCAGCCAGCGATAGCCACGGGTGGTGTGCGGCGCGGTGTATGCCCAGGTGACCTTGAAGGTCTGACCCGACTCGACATTGAGCAACGGCCAGGTGAAGGCGCGGCCAAGTTTCTTGGCCATTTCCTCGTGGGTGAAGTTGATGCAGTCACGGGCATCGGTCTTGCCACCGCTGAGGATGACGCCGTCGGCGGGTGGGGTGACGCTGTCACTGTCGGTTTGATAAGGCGCCGGGAACGGACCGGCCGTCAGTGCCGGGAAGTTCTTGCCGCCTTCCATTTCATTGACCTGCCAGGTCTCCAGCAGGCCGAGATCCACGGCGACTGCGCCACGGCTGGAAGGGGATGTGACACGCCCATGGCGAAGAGGTGTCTGGGTTTGTGGTTTGTTCATGTTGTGACTCCATTGATTTGATTAAGAACTCTCCTTTCTTGAAGGAGAGGACCTCAACCTAACGGAGTGGCTTTTTTTTGCCACAGGCCCATTTTTCACTCATTTTCGGTTCATGAGCGCGCAGACCTGCAAATACTGGATATATAAACAGTACTATAGGGAAACCCTTACGCTTCCAGAGGTCGATTTCCTACAAGACCATGCGCATTTCAATACAGCTTCTCTGTACCGATGGCAGCCGTTTTTTTAGGGGGGGTCGCAGTAATCGGTCGCACCGTCAGTTCCACCCCCAATGCCAGCATCAGCTTCTGGACCGTCTCATAACGCGTCTTTGAGCCGCCTTTCAGGGTTTTATACAGACTCTCCCGATTCACCCCCGCCGCTTCGGCAACCTTGTTCACTCCCTGGGCCTTGGCAACCTCGGCCAGCGCCTTCATAAGGACTTGCGGGTCATGGCACGCCATGCTTTGCGCAAGATAGGCACTGATGGTTTGCGGGCTATCAAGGAAACGTGAAGCCTCATAGGCGCTGGTGCCGGATGTATCCAGCTCGAGGATCGGCATGTCCTCTGGTTTGAATGTTGACTGACTCATGTCATTGACCTCTCAGGGCATCAAGAATCTCTTTTGCCCGCTTGATTCCTCGTTTCTGGTCGGTTTTATCGCCTCCCCACAGCATCAGGTAAGCGGTGATGCCCGTGCGCACAAAGTAAATCCTGTAGCCGGGCCCGACAAACACACGCATTTCACTCATGCCATCGCCTACAGGCTGGCAATCGCCAAAATTGTTTTCTTCGGCTCGATCCAGGCGGATCAGTACAGCCGTCTTACCCCACACATCCTTCATACCGTCGAGCCATGTATCGAACTCGGGCGTCCTGCCGATCGTATTGGTCACAGATTCAAATGTAGCCTACTGGCTACTCCTTGTAGATGCCAGTGAATTTTTAATGTCGGTGTGCACCGCCAGAAAAAATCCTAGTCCAGCCGCCGCGCAGGCAGCCGAGCAATACTATTAGCGCTTGTGTCCTCAAGACCGAAACGTTGCGTCGCGACTGAGGCATCCTCTCTGTAGGAGCGAGCTTGCTCGCGAAGAACGTAAAGATAATGTGTTCATCCAGAATGAACGCGGCGCCTATGGTTTTTCGCGAGCAAGCTCGCTCCTACAGGGAGTGAGTGAGTGGGCCGGCGTTGATGTAGACCCGTCCTACAGCAAGCTGCACCACCTTGCTCCATTGCCTACAGTTGCGTCAGAATCCGCCGGCTTGTGCGCTTGGATGGGCGTCTCTAAGGTGGCTCGGTCGCTGACAACTCAGTGATCGGGTTTAGTAGCCCGAGGGTCAATTACATTTAGTGCATGAGCTTCATCTATCAGACGTTCCTGTCTGTGCCTGATGGTGGCTGTGCGTAGGGCGCCTTCGGGCGCGCCGGCTTTGTGTAATTCCCCGGTCTACTAACCTGCGTACAGCTGCCACCCTTTCGTTTAGTAGCGAAACGGTGTCGGCCCCATTCAGGAATTACGCATATGTACAAAGTCACCCCAAACCCTCCAAACGATCCAAACCTGAAGCTTGATCAGGCAGCCCGTCGTGCGATCGATCACGCCCTCAACCCCAACGCCGAACCCTCTCCTCCACCCTCGACACCGCTGTTCAGCGTTGCCGACGATGCCAGCAATGAAATGCTCATCGCCAATAGCTATGAAACCTTTTCCTCAGTAACCGCCCTGCTGCTCGACCTGTCGGATGAACTGACCGGTAAACAGCGCGACGTCGCGTTGGCGATTCATCAGTTAAGTGAGCTGGGAATGTTGTTGGTCGATAAGTTGATGGAGCGCGAGGCGGCTGTAGCAGCTGGCTAAACGTTCAACACGCCCAAAAAAAGCCGAGCCGTCGCGCCCCAAGACGACTCGGTTTTTTTTTGCCAAAGCAGGGGTTGACCTTAAAGCGAGGTTTAAGGTGAGCATGCACCAACCGACAGGATTACTGGACTCTGGATCATGCTCAAAACCCTTATTTCTTTTGCGTTGGTAGCGATAGGTGGCGCGCTTATGACATTTGCACAGGCTGAACCCGGCCCTTCCACGGCCGCTGCAAACAATCGCCAGATCCTGGTGATCATGACCAACCACGCCAGCTACCCCTCAAGGCCCGATACCACGGGCCTGTGGCTGACAGAGCTTACGCATTTCACCGAGGTCGTGGAAGCGGCTGGCTACACGACGGTATTTGCCAGCCCCAAAGGAGGTGCTGTGCCTCTGGACGAGCGCAGCCTCGGTTGGCTGTACATGGATAAGGCGGCGCGTGAACAGTTGCAGTCCCCGGCCTTTCGCGCCCGGCTGCAAAACACGCTGCCCATCGCCAATGTCGATCCGTCGCAATTTCGCGCGATCTACTTCACCGGCGGCCACGGTGTCATGTGGGACTTCCCTGGCAACCTCGACCTGCAACGTGTCGCCCAAACCATTTACAACCAGGGCGGCATCGTCTCGGCCGTGTGCCACGGTGTGGCGGGCCTGCTGGATCTGAAGGATGAACAGGGCAACGCGATCATCAAGGGCAAAAACATCACCGGCTTCTCCAATCGCGAAGAACTGCTATCGGGCATGAAGCGTGAGGTGCCGTTCTTGCTTGAAGACCGGCTGCTGAGCCAAGGGGCGCGTTACCGCAAGGGCTGGGTGCCGTTCACCTCATTTGTCATCACCGATGGCCGCCTGATCACGGGCCAGAACCCGCAATCGCCCAAGGCCGTCGCACTCGCCGTAATAACCGAGCTGTCCCACGAACGATAACGCCTAGCCCCTCTCTGGAGAAAACCGATTGAACATTCCAAGCGCCATTTTAACCGGATTGCTGCTCACCCCTTTTGCCAACCTTGCGTTGGCCGGAACGCCCGAGATGCCCAGCCCCAACGACACAACCCACATCGATATCGCCGGCCAGCAGGTGCCCGTCGTCAAGGGTGGCTTGTACGACCGCTTTCGCTCCAACCCGCCGTTGTCGGTGGTTGCAGCAGAATTACCCGGGGTTGATTTAAGCTGGTTCAAAGGGTTGCAAAAGCACAAGGTCGACATCGGTTTTGAATCCTACTCGCCCAATTTTTACTACCAGAACAGTCGGGTAACAGCAGTCTATACAGCCGACATCGATAAGCTTCGGGCGTTGATGCCACCGCAGGTACTGGCCGCCGTGCAGCCCTTGCAAGTCTGGCCGGGTCGCGGGCTGATCGCGTTTACTGCGTACACCTATGAGCATTGCGATAACGACGCCTATAACGAAGTCGCCGTGTCGATCATCACGAACAAACCTGGCAAAGCCAACCTGGGCCCCTTTACGCTGGTGGGCCAGTCGATGTCGCAGGACTTTTGGGGCTATGTGCTCAAGCTGCCGGTGAATACCGAGCTGGCGCGGGTGCGCGGGGTGGTCGGTTACAACCTGCCGAAATGGCTGACCGGCATTGATCGCAAAGAGGATGGGCACTCGGTGGTGTATGACATTACCGATAGCAAGACCGGCAAACTGGACGTGTCGTTCAAGGCTAAAAAGCTTGAGAAGCTGTCCCGTGATATGGACCTGGTCACCAGCAGTTTCACCAATCTCGATCACCACGGCCAACTGGCCTATGGGTATGCGGTTTCCCGCCAGCTCAGCCATGGCTCCAGCCGTGACGCAGACTCAGCCACCCTCACGCTAGGCGATGGCAGCCTGTCCGATTACCTGCGCGACCTCAAGCTGGGGAAAATGGTGAAGTACGAATACGTACCCGAGTTCCAGAGCGCACTCTATGCGCCAGAGCCGCTCGTCAACCTGATTGGCGAACGCTGAACCTCGTGCGCCGGTCAGGCCCTCGGGGCCCGGCGGGCGCTTTTTTTTGTGGATGAGGCTGGAGCGCCCCCTTCCTCGCGCAGACGGTTTATCAGCATCTGCGCATTCTCGGCACAGGCCATGCCCTCGGGCTTGCCTTCGATGCCCTTGATGACGTTCAGCAACTGCGCCTTGTTCTGGGCCAGCCGTTGTTGCAGAACCTCGATTTCCTCGACCTTGTGCTTGAGCCCGCTGAGCAGCTCGTCATGCTGCCAACCACCGGCACTGCGGGGCATTAACTGCCGGATTTCTTCCAGAGAGAAACCGGCTGCCTGGGCACCCTTGATGATCTCCAACACCGCCTCGGTGCCGGGCGTATAGTCCCGATAGCCGTTGGATTTACGCTCAACCGATTGGATCAGACCGCTCGCCTCGTAGAAGCGGATGCGTGAGGCCGCCAACCCGCTGATTTTTGCCAACTCGCCTATTCTCATGTACCACCCACAAAAAACCATTGACCTTAAAGTTGACTTTAAACCTAAAGTCATTGGGCGGCCAAGGCGGCAATTGGTAGGCGGCGCGCTTGCCAGACACGCATGGGCCGCAGTGGGTCAATCCAGCGCCATGATCGCGATTCGATCAGGCCATCATTTCATTTGGGAGAGGCGAACATGGGCTACGTCACCACGCGAGACGGTGTTGAAATTTTCTACAAGGACTGGGGCCCACGCGATGCCCAGGTCATTTTCTTCCATCATGGCTGGCCACTGAGCGCAGATGATTGGGACGCGCAAATGCTGTTTTTCCTGGGCGAAGGTTACCGGGTCGTTGCCCACGACCGGCGTGGCCACGGGCGTTCCAGCCAGGTCTGGGACGGGCACGATATGGACCACTATGCCGACGACGTTGCGGCGGTGGTCGAGCACCTGGGTATACAAACTGCGGTGCATGTCGGTCACTCCACCGGCGGCGGTGAAGTGGTTCATTACATCGCCCGCCACGGTGAAGAGCGCGTCTCGAAGGCCGCCATCATTAGTGCCGTCCCTCCTTTGATGGTCCAGACCCCGAGCAATCCTGGTGGCCTGCCCAAGTCAGTGTTCGACGACTTGCAGGCGCAGCTGAAAGCCAACCGCGCACAGTTCTATCAGGACGTTCCCGCCGGACCTTTCTACGGCTATAACCGCCCAGGCGCCAAGC
Organism: Pseudomonas sp. 22072; assembly: GCF_052046095.1. NCBI lineage: Bacteria > Pseudomonadati > Pseudomonadota > Gammaproteobacteria > Pseudomonadales > Pseudomonadaceae > Pseudomonas > Pseudomonas sp. 22072. The sequence goes on along the minus strand of NZ_JBQEQE010000011.1, from coordinate 158,390 downwards.
CGTCCGAGGGCATCATCCTGAACTGGTGGCGGCAAGGCATGATGGGCTGTGCCAAGGCGCACTATGACGGGATCGTGGCGTTTTCCCAGACCGATTTCACCGAAGACCTGAAGAGCATCCAGATTCCCGTATTGGTCATGCATGGCGACGATGATCAGATCGTCCCCCATGAAAATGCCGGGGTGCTGTCCGCCAAATTGTTGAAAAACAGCACGCTGAAAATCTACCCGGGCTTCCCGCATGGCATGCCTACTACCCATGCCGATACGATTAATGCGGATTTGCTGGCGTTTATAAGGAGCTGATTGATTATTGGGGGGGCGGGTGACCGCCTCCCCTCTACCTGAACCGCTCGTTTCAGGTCATGCTGCGTCCTTCATTTCAAGGACGATAAAAACAATGAAAGCCCCCCTCGCCGCCCTGCTCCTGATCAGCCTGACTGGGCCTGCACTCGCCAACGACCCCATCGGTTTCCAAACCACCACCATCCGTGACACTCACAACATTCGCCCACTGGAAATGGCCGTGTGGTACCCCTCCACCAGCACCGCCCAACCCAAGCTGATCGCTGACAACCTGGTGTTCATCGGTGTGCTTGCGGTGCCTGATGCCGCACCGACGCCCGGTAAACATCCGGTGGTGGTGCTCTCCCACGGCTACGGTGGCAATTGGGGCAAGCAGGCGTGGTTGGCCAGTGCGCTGGCCCGGCAGGGGTATATCGTGGCGGCAGTGAATCACCCTGGCACCACCAGCCAGGATCGCAGCGCGCAAGCCGCCGCGCAGTTGTGGCAACGGCCCAAGGATTTGAGCCGGGCCATTGATGCGCTGCTGGCGCAGGCCACGCCATTTGGCGCGGCGGATAGTGGCCGGATCGCGGTGATAGGCCATTCCCTGGGGGGCTGGACGGTCATGGAGAGCGCGGGGGCGCGTTTTGACCCGGCGTTGTTTGCCCGGGACTGCGACGCCCATCCGACGTTGGTGGCGTGCAAGGCTTACCGTGAGATGAACCCTGAAGGTACGCCGAGCGGGAAGGCTCAAGTGGCCGCGGACTTGAGCGACAAGCGCGTGACCGCTGTGGTGTCTCTGGACTTGGGCCTGTCGCGCGGCTTTACTGATGCGAGCCTAGCGGCATTGCCGGTGCCGGCGTTGGTAATCGCTGCCGGTGTGCCGTCAGCGGATTTGCCGGCGCAAATGGAATCGGCTGACATGGCCAAGCGGCTGCCAAAAATGTCGACTCAGTACGTGGAGATCCAGGACGCCAACCACTTCAGTTTTATGTCTCAGTGCAAACCGGGCGCGGCAGCGGTGCTTGACGCTGATGTGCCCGGCGACAGCATGATTTGCCAGGACGGCGAAGGCGCGCGGCCACGGCCCGTGATCCAGCAGCAAGTGATCACGCTGATCAGCGAGTTCCTGGCGCGCTGAACCGGTAGTATCATCCGCGCCTTTCCCCTTCAGGCAACGAAACATGAACCGCCAGAAAAAACTTCAGCAGCTCTTCAAAGCCAAAGCGAAAAAGGCCAGCGCCAAGCTGGCGCCTAAAAGCAAAGACAAATACATCAGCAAGGCGGACCGTTTGAAGCTGGCGACCGAGGCCGGCCAAGAGCCGGTCACGGCTGTCGAGACGCCTGCTGAGTAAGGCGCATGGCTGAAGGGGTTGCCGCTTCATATTTGCCCCAGATACGCCGCAGATGCCGCGCAGAACCAAAGCCTGCGCGCTCGGCGATGGCTTCAATGTCCAGGGCCGACTCGGCCAGCAGTTCACGGGCTACGGCCAGGCGCAGGCGGTGCAGATAGTCCAGCGGGCTGGTGCCGACATGCTCCTGAAACAAGCGCGCCAGGTGGCGACTGCCGGTACAGGCCAGGGCCGCCATACGGGTGACCGTCCAGGTTTCACAGGGCGCGGCGGCGATGGCGTCTTGCACACGATGCACCGCCGGGTGCAGGTGATTGCGCCCGGTTATCCAGGGCGACAACTGCGGGTCGCTGCCGCTGCGGCGCAGGTACACCACCATGTCTCGCGCCACCGCGCACGCCAGCCGTGGCCCGGCCAGTTCGGCAACCAGGTGCAACATCAGGTCGATACCCGCTGTGACACCGGCGCTGCAACTGACCGCGCCATCGGTGACGTACAGGCGGTTTTCCAGAACCCGGGCCTTGGGGGCGAGGGCCTGCAGGGTGGCGCACAGAGAATGGTGCGTGGTGCATTGGCGCCCATCGAGCAGCCCGGCCCTGGCGGCACTCAATGCGCCGGCGCACACGCACACCAGACGCTCGGCCGAGGGCGCGACGACGTTTTGCAGCCACTGGGTGAGCTGATGACTGGCCGATTCGAAGGCCTTTTGGTGGGCTTTCGACACGTTCATCGTGGAGCCCACCAACACCACCAGCGTACCGGGGGCCAGGGTCGGCGGCAGCGGCGCCAGCCCCATCAGCGGCAAGCCGATGGAGGTGTGCAGCGTTGCCACCGGGCTGACGTATTGCAAGTCGAAATCCACCGCCGCCGGGTCGTCGACCTGCGCGGCCAGGCGCAGTACTTCGGCAGGCCCGGCCAGGTCGAGCATCAGCACGTTTGGCAATAGCACGAACAGCACCGGTACGCTCACCGCTTCACTCCGCCAGTGCCTGGGCGACCGTTACGATGCGGGCGAAGCGGTCATCGAGGACCAACTCCGTGCGTTCGCGAATCTCAGCCGGCGTATAGACCCGGCCGCTACGCACGTGGGTCATCGGGAAGGTCAACGTCGCCTCGCTGACAAAATCCACCTTGAAGCCGCTGTCCGCAGCGTGCCGCGTTGTGGTCTCGCAGCATTGCTCAGTGCGGATGCCGCTGATGATCAGCGTGGTGACGCCCATTTCCACCAACCGAGCGGCCAGTGGCGTACCGGCCAAAGCACTGTGGTAGCGCTTATGGATCACCAGTTGCGGCTTGATCGACAGCTCGCTCAATGCCCTGACGTTGCCCGATTGCATGGAGAAATGCCCTTGGTCTTCAACATGGAAGACTTGTATCACCGGGATGCCGCGCTGAACACAGCCATCGATGAGGGCCTGCTGTTTTTCCAGATAGTCGGGCAGGTCATTTTCGGACCAATAGGTTGAATGGCGGAATGAATGTTGCGCGTCGATCACGATCAGGGCTTTATGGGTCATGGACAGTCCTTGTGGCTTGCATCAATGGGTAAACGATGCACGCCATGGTAAGGACCACCCACAGTGCGCGACAGACGCAAGGCAGACTACTTCAGGACGGATTCGGACATGTCACCGGGCACGCCATGGCACAACGGCTGCCGGGTTCGAAGCCATGGGCGTACTCGTCCGCCAGGATCGTTTCCAGACGCGAATCAACGTGAGGCGCAAAGCCCAGGCGCCGATAGAACGGAGCATTCCAGGGTACATGCACGAAGGTGGTCAGCGTCACCGCACGCAGGTGTTGGGCGCGGGCATGATCTATCGCCGTTTCCACCAATCTGCGCCCCCAGCCCTGGCCTTGGAGCGGCTGAGCCACTGACACTTCATGGATATGCAGGTCGTCGCCAAAGCGTTCTGCGCTGAGGAAGCCTTGAGGGTGATCGTGGTGATCAACCACCACCCAACAGGTCGATAGCGCGATCCACTGCCGATGGCACTCGACGCCGATCGGCGCGGCATCCGCCAGCCAAGCCAGCCCTTCGATTGCGCGAAATGCCTGGGCTGCGCTCTGCTCGATGGCGGGCAACAAACCGGCATCTTGCGCGCGCGCCAGGCGAATGTGGGTGGACTGCTCAGCAGCCACTCAAGGCCACCTGGGGCCGTTCGCCCGCAAAGAAGAAGGGCCGCAGGCGCACGCCCACGCCGTTACCGATAAAGGCCGCCACCAGCCACACCCAGCCATGCAGGCTGCCCGAGGCGATGCCACTGAAGTACGCGCCGATGTTGCAGCCATAGGCCAGGCGCGAACCGTAGCCAAGCATCAGGCCGCCGATCACAGCCGCGATCAACGAGCGCGCTGGAATATTCAGGCTGGGCGCGAAACGCCCGGCCAGGCCAGAGGCCAGCAGCGCGCCGAGGACAATGCCGATGTCCATGACGCTGGTGATGTCTTCCCACACCGGTGCAGCCAGGGCCTTGGCATTGCCCGGCATCTCCCAGAATGCCCAGCTGGCAACGTCCACGCCCAGCCCGCTCGCCACCTTGGCGCCCCACAGCGCGAACGCCGAGGTAATGCCCCACGGCCGCCCAGCCAAGGCCAGGGTGGCGTAGTTGAGCAGCGCCAGGCCAATCGCGCCCCACACTAACGGCCATGGCCCACGCAGAAAGCGGCGTAGCCCTTGGTGCTCGCTTTGCACGCCTTGTTCAAGTTGACCATAGCGACGTTTTTCCAGGCGCACGGTCACCATAGCAATCAGCGCGAACACCGCCAGGCTCAGGACCAGCGCCGGCAGCACACCGAAACTTTTGACAATGGAAACCGCCGGGAACGATGGCAGTGCAAACCACCAGTCGACGTGATGGGTGGCGATCAACGAGCCACAGATAAAGAACAGCAGTGTCACCAACATCCGCGCATTACCGCCGCCGACGGTGAACAAGGTTCCCGACGCACAGCCGCCGCCCAGCTGCATGCCGATCCCGAAGATAAACGCCCCGAACACCACCGACACACCCGCCGGCGCCACCAGCCCCACGACCGGCTGACCGAACAAAGTGCCTGCGCCCAGCGCCGGGAAAAACAGCAGCACCGCCACCGCCAGCATCACCATCTGCGCACGCAAGCCAGCGCCACGCCGATCATTGATAAACACGCGCCAGGCCGAGGTGAAACCGAAGGCTGCGTGATAGAGCGTCAGGCCCAGCGCGGCGCCGACCACCAGCAGCAACACCTGGCGTGCGCCAACCATGTTCTGCAGGAACAGCGCGCCCGCCACCAGGATGATAAAGGCAATCAGTGGCGCGACGGGCTTGCGCACGGGCGTCAGGGAAAGAGACGTGCTCATGGGGTTCTCGATTGGTTGGAAGGAGGCAAGTATAGCCTCAGAAGGAATTTGATCAGGTGGGGCATTACCGAAAGGATCATCGTTTGAACCACCGCTTTCGCAGCCTCGCTAAAGCTCGACAGCTCCCACAGGGGATCGGTTGTGTATGTGGAATCACGCTTTGCAGGCCCATCGCGCCAAACACAATTCTCGACAGCAACACCGTCCAAATGTGGGAGCTGTCGAACTCCAGCGAGGCTGCGATGGCGGCGGCACAGGCAACCTCTTCATCGCCTGAACCACCGCTATCGCAGCCTCGCTAAAGCTCGACAGCTCCCACAGGAGATCGGCGGTCTATGTGGAATATCGGTTTGCAGGGCCATCGCGCCAAACACGACTCTCGACAATAACACCGCCCAAATGTGGGAGCTGTCGAGCCCCAGCGAGGCTGCGATGGCGGCGGCACAGGCAAAATCTTCAGCGCCTGAACTACCGCTTTCGCAGCCTCGCTGAAGCTCGACAGCTCCCACAGGGGATGGAGGACTGACTAACCCAGGCTGATCGACTTCCACGCTGCTTCAGCCAGCAGTTCGCGGTATTCAAATGGGTTCTTTTTGACCTTCGCCGACAACCACGCACGCGAATAACTTTCCGCCGCGCCAATGATCAGCGAAGGGATCAGCTCGGCAGGCAAGTGACTGAAATGCTCCTTGCGCCCTTCCCCGCTCATCCACTCCTTCAACTGTTGGTTGCGCTGTTTATTGCGTGCAAGCAGCTCGTCCTTGAACGGGCCGCTGGAGACGGCAAAACGGCTTTGGAACACGAACCGCGCCCAGTCCGGCTGTGCGGTCACCCATTCAACGTAGCTGTACACCAGCCCGACGACGCCTGCGTGGGCGGTGTCCGCTGCTTGCAGATAGTGGTCACGCAGACTGGCCTGGTCCTCCAGCGCCGCAAAGAACAGCGCAGCGACCAACCCTTCTTTATTGCCGAAGTGGTGATAGATAGCGCCCACGCTGGTGTCGCAGCGCGCGCGAATGGTTTCGATAGAGGTCGCCTCGATGCCCACCTCGTTAAAACACGCCAGTGCTTCGCGCAGGATGATGCGCTTGAGGTCGCTGCGCCTGCCGGGGAAGGTGCGCTCGATGAGATCGATGGAGTGCATGGAGGAACGCCAAATCAAAACAGTTTATAGGCTGAACGACCGGCAGAGAAAGCTCAGGTTGACAGTCGTGGAATCAACAGAATATTGTTCCGTTACAGAATATTATTCTGCAAATGACCCTTGAGGATATTCCGATGAGCCAAGCCCTGAGCATGTTCAATAGCGTAGGCCCCGCCGCATTCAGCAACCTGGCGTGCCAAATGGCACCCTACTTCAGCACCATCACTCCCGAGATCGCGGAGCTCAAACCCAACCATGCGGTGGTCACCGTGCCGTTTCGCAAGGAAATCACCAATCACCTGGCCTCGGTGCATGCCATCGCACTGTGCAACGCCGCCGAACTGGCCGGCGGCATGATGACCGACGCGTCGATCCCCGCAGGCGCACGCTGGATTCCCAAAGGCATGACTGTGGAATATCTGGCCAAGGCGAAAACCGATATCCGCGCTGTTGCCGATGGCAGCGCTATCGATTGGCAAACCGCCGGAGACAAGATCGTGCCGGTGGAGATCTTCGATGCGAGCGGCGTCAAGGTCTTCACCGCCCACATCACCATGAATGTGAAGCTCGCTTAGACACAATCGTTCAACAGACTACAGGTGCGCCGTCTGCCGGCGGCGTGTCCCGTACATTCGTAAAATCAAGAATGACCGTAAACCGTTGCTGCTCGCGGATCACCTCAATCTGCCAGCCCAGCTTTGCGCACAACTGCCGCATCAACTGCAACCCAAGCCCATATCCAAAATCATCGGACTCCTGCCGCGGCTTGACCTCACTGATGTAATTGGCAATCACCAGCCGGGGGTATTTGAAACTGATATCTACCGTGCCCTCTTCCGCGTATTGCAGCGCATTGCGCAGGAAGTTGCCGATCACGATACGGCACGCCGTAGGGGGCAGCCGGCAAGGTTCGTTGTGGATGTCGATGCTTAGCTCAATATCCCGGTGACCGATCAGGTAGCGGTGCCTTTCAATCAGTTCGCCAACTACTTCGCTCAGATTAACGTCTTCCTCGGGCAACGACTCTGGACGTTCGCGGCTCATCCACAGCAATGTCTCGGCGATGAGCTGCATATTGAGCACCGAGCGTTCTACGCGCTGCAACGAGGGTGGTAGCACACCACCCGATTGCAGGGCCAATAATTCGATATTGGCCTTGAGCACCGCCAGCGGCGTGCGCAGTTCATGGCTGGTGTAGCGCAACAAGCGGCCTTCACGCTGGCTGGCGGCCTGCACTTGCACAACACTTTTGGCCAGGGCATCGGCCAACATATTGAACTCCTTGAAGTTGAAACCCGGCCGCTCGCTGGCCAGGGCGTCAGGATTGTTCAGGGTGCTGGACCATTGGATCAGACGTCCCAGCGGACGCACCAACCACCACACCAACAGCGCGATGATAATCAGCGCCGGCACGAATACGGCCAGGCTGATGAGCTGGACGCTTTCCAGTACCTGGTCAAAGTAGGCGTCGGACAATGGCGTCTCGACCTCACCCCCTACCTCCTTATCGTGGTCGATGTCATACATGTAGAGGGTTTTGCCGTCGCCCAGAGGTTGTTCGAGAACGATATGGAACGGCGCCTCGTCGTCATCGGAATAGAGATCGCCGAAGATATTCACCGCACCAAAGGACAGGCTCGGCGGTGCATTCAGCAACTCGCGCACGTCCTGCGGCAACGCCTCCTTGCCGATGACGCTGGTGTAGTAGTAATTGTGCGGCGTCGGCGTGGTCGGGTCCTGTTTGTAGTGCCGGAGAAAATACAGGGCTTCCTCCTCCATCATCGCGCTGGCGGTGTAGAACAGGCCGCGCACGGTGAATTCAGGTAGCAGCCTGCTATAGATCACCAGCACCACCGCAATCAGACACAGGAAACTGCCGCTGATTACCCACTTCAGGCTCAGGCCGCTACGCATGGGCCTTTACCTGGATGCCGACACCCGCCAGGGTATGGATCAATGGCCGGCCAAAAGGTTTGTCTACCGTCTTGCGCAGCCGATGCATATGCACTTTGAGCGTATTACTGTCGGGCGGCTCATCGCCCCAGATTTTGCTTTCCAACCGCTCCCTGGGAACAGGCTCGGGGCTGGCGCGCATCAAGTGCTCCAGCAAGGCCCAGCAAATGGGTGACAGATGCAGCTCCTGCCCTGCCCGGCTGACTTTGCGGGTGGTCAGCTCCATGACCAAGTCGTCCACTTGCAGGCGGCTGGTCTGGCCGCTGCGCCGCAGGCTCAAGGCGCGAATCCGCGCCACCAGCTCGGCAAGCTCGAACGGCTTGACCAGATAGTCGTCGGCTCCTGCAGCAAAACTGGCGAGCTTGTCGGGCAACGCATCCAGCGAGGTCAGCATCAGGATGGGGGTCTGGATGCCTTGCTGGCGTAAGCCTGCGCACAACTGCTGGCCGTTCAGTCGCGGCAGCATGATGTCCAGCAGAATGACGTCGTAATGCTGGTTGAGCGCCAGGTTGAGCCCGGCCTGGCCATTGCTGGCGTGATCGCAGACGATACCGCTGATCTCCAGGTACTCGATGACAGTGGTGGCCAGGTCCAGGTTGTCCTCGACCAGCAGCAGATGAATATGCACGGAAAAACCCTCGGGCAGATGGTGCTCAGCGGTGTGAAGGATAGCGGAAGTCAGGCTGTTTCCTGCGATGTTTACCTGGTGTTAACCCCGCGCTGCTTAGGCTAAGGCTCTTCTTATCCAGAGCTCGTCACCGTCATGAACCTGTATTCGATGATCAAAGGGGTGCTGTTAGCCGTGATTTTCCTCGCGCTGATGGTGGGCATCCTTCCACAGCAAACTCAGTTGGTACGCATGGGAGGCAGTGGCTGGTTTCTGATTGGCCAGAATGTTGAGCAGACAGGGTCGTGTCATGTCGCCCGTGCGTCGTGATGAGCTGGGCGCCGGCTATGCCAGCCAGTTGGTCGCCTGCGTGGTGCTGGTTATTGGTGTGGCGGTTTCGATGGGTATCTATATCGCGCGCTTGAATGCGCACCTCGATGAGCAACGCAACCTGACCTCGGTGTATCTGCCCGACTGCCCTGACGGCCGTGGTGGTTTTATGGTCTATCCCGATGACAGGCGCAGTGGTGACGAGTGCTACACCGCGCAGGAAGATGAGTCGATCGATGTCGATGAGCTGCAGCGGCTATCAGGCTGGAGCCTTGCGCAACGGTTCGACTCCATCTTGACTGCGGCTCAATCACCGCGCACGTTTTAGATGCACAGCCTTTATGCTTACCCAGTGCAGGCGCCGGGCCGCTCTAAAGCCGCTGCGCTGGAGGCAGACTTGCTGCCAGGCCAGGTCGCCAACGGCGAGCTGCGCAGCGCACCAGAACACCCTCTCAACGTTTCACGCCTGAACATGCCGCCGCGTTGATCACTGTCATTGCCAGTTGAAACACATACTGCCGATACTCCACCACACCATTCATCAACCCCGCTGGCGAGTACACTCGACAGCAATGCCCACCAGGACAACCCTGCTGGGCAGGTTGCTGCTGATTATCATGGAAACTTGAGAAGGACACTCAAATGGTACGTGCCGTTACTATCCTCACCGAGAATTTTTCTGACTGGGAGCCCGCGCTGATCAATTCCACGGGCCGCGCCTACTATGGCTTCGAGACTTGTTTTGCCGCTCCCGGTGGCAAGCAAGTGACATCATCCGGAGGCATGACCATCATTCCCGACCTGGCCATCGAGGCCATTCGGCTGGAAGATGTCGACTTGCTGATTGTGCCGGGAGGCCCGATCTGGAGAACAGACAACGCCCCCGCCATCGAGGCGCTGGTCCGTGAGGCTCACGCCAGGAACATCGTCGTGGCGGGAATCTGTGACGGTACCCGCGTACTGGCCAAGGCTGGAGTGCTGGATCACTTGCAGCACACCTCCAACTCCGCTGACAACCTCAAGCAGGTGCATTATCGCGGAGCAGATTATTACCAAGACGTACCGTACGCCGTTGCCGACCAGGGAGTGGTCACGGCTCCTGGCAGCGCGCCGGTCAGTTTCATGGCCCAAATTCTCGACACCTTGGGTTTGAAAGACAAGAAGCTGGATGCCTACCTGGCCATGCATGCGGCTGAACATATTCACGGCTGAACCCCTTCCCTCTGTCTCTCCCCCTCACCTCGGCGCTGCGGCCTGTTACCGGGCCGTAGCGCGCTTCACCGTTGAACCGCTCCTCCAATACCCAAAGCGGCAGAACCGATGCTGAACATGATTGAGTGGTGGATATGTCTGAACATGCCGCCTGACGAGGTCAACAAAATCGCCCGGCTCCGCGAACTCAATGATGCTCAAAAAGCGCTGATGCTTTCAGCTCGTAAGAAGTCAGGGAAATTCACGGAGGGGTCCTGGGGACTCTCAACAGCAACTGAATGCTGATAGCCGCCTCCTCACCGATGACGCGTATCGACATCGACCTCAACCGACATGCCCGGGCGCAACGAAGACTCGAAAGGCTGGTCCGGATCAACAGATATGCGCACCCCGATACGCTGCGGTACCTTGACGAAATTGCCCGTTGCATTGTCCGGCTTGAGCACCGCGAATTCCGAGCCCGTCGCTGGTGAGAGCCGCTCGACATGCCCCGTTAGCGTCGCCCCTCCTAACGCATCAATCCTGAGCGTCGCGATCTGGCCGGGCGCAATAGCCTTAGTCTGCGCCTCCTTGTAGTTCGCGACTATCCAGTGATCAGCGGGCACTACCGACATCAATTGTGTGCCGTGGGTCACGAATTGGCCCAACCGCACGCCCACTTCTCCGAGCACGCCATCCTCCGGCGCCTGGATGACCGTGTGATTAAGATCAATCTGAGCCGTACGCAGTTTTGCCTGTGCCACCCGCACCTGGGCTTCCAGACCTTCACGGCCGACATCCACGGTACGCAACTCCTCCCGAGCAATCGACTCTTGCGCACCCGCCTGCTGTACCTCGGCCTGGGCTTGACTGAAATCGGCTCGTGCCTGGTCGCGCTCGCGCGTAGAAATGGCGCCATCGATGACCAACGCGTTTGCGCGCTGCATGTCAGCGCGGGCACGCAATAAGCGCGCCTGCGCACCGGCCATAGCTGCAACATGACTCTCGATGCCCGCCATGCGAGCAGCGTGCGCCTGCTGGTTGTTGGAGAGGTCGGCATTGGCGACGCCAAGATTGGCCGTCGCCTCATCTACCTGCGCCTGATAGACCTCATCGTCAATACGCACAAGGACCTCGCCTCGCTTGACCTGCGCGAAATCTTGCCCGGCCACCTGGACGATATAGCCGCTGACCTGAGGGGCAATCACCGTGGTTCGCCCCCTCACATAGGCGTTATCTGTCTGTTGCAGACCTGCGTCAAAAGGCGGCAACTTCCAGATGTACAGGACGATCGTAATAACGCCAATCGCAGCCAGCACCATGATGATGCCTTGCAAACGGCCCCGGGGCGGGGGCGACCAATGAAAAGCAGTGTGTTCAACATCCGATGGAACAGTCATGGAATCAGTCATTTACGTTCTCAGGCTCGCGACGGATGCGCGAGAGGAAAAAAGCCGACATCTGCAGGTAAAACACATACATCGCGGTGCCAAAAGCCAGCACTGACACGATGCGAAAGACGTCATTGAATGCCAGTACGCTAGCCTGTTGCTGCAACGCCTGTCCTAGCAGCTTGCTGCCCTGTTTCTGACGCTGTTCCGGGTCGGCTATATGACTCGAAAGCAACGCCTCGCCAATGCCGAGGCGCGCTACGACAAGAGGATTGGTGATCGGCGTACTGTCCGCCAGGCTAGCGATATGGGACTGGGTTCTGATGAACTCGTAGCTGCCCATTACAGCCGACCCTGCCAGGCTGCCGATACTCTGGCTCGCCCCGTACAGGACCACGAGCGTGATCATGTACTGAGGTCCCTTCGCGAACAGTTTGAGAAAGCCAAAGATCAAGGCAGGCCCGATGAACAGCGTCGCACCGAACCCAATCAAACACTGGCTCAGGTACAGTTGCGGCGCACGCGTGAGGCTGGTGGATTGCGAGTCCAGATACGCTCCCGTTGCGATAAACAACGCCGCGACCATGACCTGCCAGGGGATACGTTTGGGCGACAACGTCAGGCAAGCGACGACGATCCCCATCAGCATCGACACCAGTACGCACGCAAACAGGACACGCAACTGATCGTTATTGAGCCCGCCCATTGATAGCAAACCTACCGAGCCGAAAGTCTGCTCGGCCAGCGATAGCCGAACCAGCAGCGCAATCGCAACAAAACGCATCAAGTCGAAACTGCCCAGCCATTCCAATTGCAACAGCGGCTGACGCCGACGTCGTTCAATGAACACCACCGTCACCAGCAACGAGATAGCCGCCACCAGCATCCAGCCGAGAAAGGGCGCGTCGGTCCACCAATAGCTCCGGCCGAGGCCAAGCACACCGGCAAACAGCAGGAAGGATGAAACCAGCAATACAATCACCACTGCGTCCGAGGCAGAAAACACGCTGGCCCTATCACTGCGTGGCAAAGGCACCGCCAACGTCACACCCAACACCGCCATACCAATGCCCAGATTCAACAAGTGCAGCCCCAGCCAATGTTCCGAGGCGAGAAATTCCACGGGAATCATGCGCGCCACCGGCGATCCTATCTGGGTAAGCCCTACGCTGATAATCAGGGCCATCGGCTGGGCCGATGGGGCTAGGGCCTGCATCAGATAATAGGTACTCAAGGCGATCAACGTCGCGCACATCAAGCCGTTGATCGCCGTGGCAATGACCGCAGTTGTCAGAGTGGGCCACAGTAACTGCAGCACGCAGGCAGCGATGTAGGTACCGACAATGCTTGCCGTAACCAAAGGGATTCCGAACTGCATCCGGGCCTTGACCAAGGTCAGGTTGGCGCTGGCATTGATCGCCAAAAAAACTGCCACCAACCATGAGACCTGAGCCGTGTACTCGCCAATAGAGCCAGAGATTACGCCTAGATTGCTCGCCACCAGGCCGTTGCACAGCGTCGTGCAGGTTCCGAGGAATAAGCCTACGACAAAATAGATGGCACGCCTGGCCGGCGACAGCTTGGGCTTATAAGGACTGCCCGCCATCGCCGGTTTCTCGTCAGCTTTGAACACGTATTCAGCGCTGGCCATGTGCAGGTAACGCCTTCTTTTGCTGTCGCTGCAGACGCTTCACGGTTGGGATGTCGGCAGGCTGAAGGCCATTACATAGTCACCGGTGTCGGGAGAATGCGCTGCCCCGCCTACGGAAATGACAACGTACTGTTTGCCCGTCGTCGGCGAGACGTAGGAAATCGGCGTGGCGCTGGCGCCGACCGGTAATTCATGCTCCCAGACGAGTTTGCCACTTTGCCCGTCGTATGCCCGGATGTAGTAGTCCTGATAACCCGCAAAGAATACGAGGCCGCCTGCTGTGGTCATCGTTCCTGCATAGGTTGGCATGCCCATGGGCATAGGCAGGTGTGATGCGATACCCAGTGGCCCCAATCGCTCTGTGGTGCCAGCCGGCACTTGCCAGGCTATCTTGTGCGTATTCAGATCGACCGCTGTGACGGTCCCATACGGTGGCTGGTTGCACGGAACCCCTAGGGATGACATCCAGATATAGATGGCTTGACCGTAAGGTGTTTTCAACTGCGGTGACGGCCCATGTCCGCTCACCTCGATCTGGTGGGTTTTTGTCCAAGTATTGAACTCATCACGAGGCATCAACCAAAAGATGTTTGGCACCCGGATATCGTTCATGTAAGCCAGATGATTAACGGGGTCGTAGGAGACGCTACCCCAGTTGAATCCTCCGATATTGCCGGGCTGATCCAGCGCCTTGGTCAGACCGATCGGCGTGAAGTCCCCCTCGTAGCGCAGTTGTTTGAACATGATGCGGCACATGAGTTGGTCGAACATGGTTGCACCCCACATCTTCTTCTCGGTGAGGTGTTCGGCACCGATAGTCGGCATCCCTACCGAATAAGGCTGTGTAGGCGAAAGCTTTTCTTCAGGTACCGCACCGGCCGTAGGCACGGGCTTTTCGACGACGTCCGCAATCGGCTCCCCGGTAGCGCGATTTAGCAGGAAAAGCTGGCCACGCTTGGTGGTTTGCAATACCCCAGGGATGGTTCCGCCTTGGCCGTCAGGCAAATCGACCAGCGCGGGTTGAGAAGGCAAGTCGTAGTCCCAGATGTCGTGATGGACGGTCTGGAATTTCCATTTCGGGCGGCCCGTCATGATATCGAGGGCGACGAGAGAAGAGTTGTATTCATCCGAGTGCGGTGGACGCTCCATGCCGAAAAAGTCCGGCGTGGCATTTCCCAGCGGCGCATAGATAAGACCCAACTGGTCGTCATAGGCAGCGGCGGTCCACATGTTGGGCGTGCCGGGCGTGTAGGTCTGCCCCGCCGGTGGCAAGCCGGTTATGTCCGGGTTGCCCAGGTCCCACGCCCATGCCAGTGCGCCGGTGCGGGCATCAAAGGCGCGGATCACGCCTGACGGCTCACCGCGACTGTAGTTATCAACTACCCAGCCACTGATAATAATGTAGTCGCGCGCCACCAGCGGCGCGGAGGTCTGAAAGTAGAACCCAGGCTTAACGTCGCCCATTCCCTGCTTCAGGTCGACGACGCCGTCGCTGCCAAAACCTGGGCACTGCTTGCCGGTCTTGGAATCTAGTTCGATCAGGCGCGCATCGATGGTGGAATTGACGATTCGTTCCGCACAGACGCCATCAGCCGGCGCCTCCTTGAGCTTGTAGTAACCCAGGCCGCGGCAACGGTTCCAGATAGGAGATGCACTATGGGTATCGAATTTCCAACGTTCTACCCCCGTATCTGCATCGATGGCAGCAATGCGATCATCGGGTGTGCAAGTGAACAACGTATCTTCAATTTGCAATGGGGTGTTCGAATCCACGGCGCCCTTGTCCAACTGGATCTTCGCGCCGGTACGATAGGTCCAGGCCACTTTCAGGTCCTGAACGTTGTCACGGTTGATCTGCGTAAAGGGCGCGTAGCGCGTACCCGCAGTGGTTCGGCCATATGCGGACCAATTTGAAGGCGTGGTGTTTGTGGCTGCTGCAGTAAAAGGTGTGCCCGAGACAGGCGAGACGACACCATGTGGAGTAAAGGCAAACCCAAAGAACACAGCCGTCCCTAATAACGCTAGTACACCCAGGCCGCGTATCCGACGCCGGGAGTCCGCAGGCGACCAAGTGGATAACAGGAGCAAGCCGATGCTCGCCAACGCTGCCGGTACGAGCAGGCGTGGAAACAGCGCCCAATAGAACGTGCCTGACTCCCAGAGCGCCCATGGAACACTCAGCACGGCAACCGCTACCAGCAGCCATACTCCACAAACTTGCCTACGCCAAAGCATGACGCCAGCGCTCAGATAGGCCCATCCGGCCAGCACGTAATAAAACGATCCGCCAAGGGTTAAGAGGTAAGCTCCACCTAACAATAGCCCCAGCCCCATCAAGGCAACTAGGCTGGCAAAAATACGATTTATCGAGGTCACAGTTGAACTCCTATACGCTAAATGGCTCTCAGACTTGGTGATGATAGTGTTAGCCTATTAATTTTAGCCATGCCATATGGAGCAACTATACATTGCATAAAAGCAACGCCATGTGGAGCGAATACCACACCTTCCTCGTTGCCGCGGAAACATTGAACTTCAGCCGTGCGGCTGAACGGCTTGGGCAGAACACTTCAAGCATCAGTCGCGCCGTGACCCGGCTGGAGGAGCACCTGGGTCTGCGCTTGTTCAATCGGATGCCCTCTATGCGATTGACGGACCCGGGCGAGCGGCTCTATAGCGAAATCGCGCCCTTGTTCGAAGGCCTTCAAGAGGTCGAAAGCGCGATCAAGTCGGATGATGGAAAAATTAGAGGACGCATCCGGGTCGTCGGATCGCCCGAGGTTGTGCACTGGTTTATCAACCCGGCTATCGCTCGAATGCTGGAAGAACAGCACGAAATTCATTTTGAAGTGGAGGCCAGCACACGCGTGCCAAACCCCCTTGAAGAGCCAGTGGATGTCTACTTCAGTCATCGCCGCGCCGAAGTGATTAACAAGTCGCTGGTTGCTCGGCCAATCTGTTCAATGCCACAAGGGTTATTCGCTTCTCCCCTGTTACTGGCCGTCAGGAACCCTCCCCGGGTACCGGACGATCTCTTGCAATGGCCCTGTCTTGGGCGTCAGGGAGAACCCGAGTGGGAGCTGATCGACACCCAAGGACATAAACACCTGACGCCGGTGCAAGCCATCCTGCTTGCCACACCGAACGATGCGCGCATGGATCTTACTCTGCGCGGACTTGGCATCGCGCAGTTCAATTTGCCCAGCGCCAATGACGCCGTAGAGAGCGGCAAACTGGTACGTGTTTTACCTGGCTATACCCTCCAGAACATGTCGCTGTATGCTTTTCTACTTTCACGGCGCTTGATTCCGCAGGCGGTGCAGATCTTTCTGCGCTATACCACGGAAGAGGCAAAAAAATACTTTCCTGATTGAGTCCTGACTTGATATCGGTTCGTTAGGGCAGATGACGTACGACCTTAATAATCTTATAGCCTCCTATTCGTTGCATAACCGAGTAAAAACACTATGGGTAATTACTTTCATCATGTTCTTATTGGACTATTAGCCCTGCTTCCTATGGCCAATCCTCTAACTAGCATCTCCCTTTTACTAGGACTTGGAGGAAAGCTGCCTACAGTAGAGCGTAACCGGCAAATCCTGAAGGCAAGCTTATATGTAGCTCTGATTATGTTTGTCAGCTTCTACGGAGGCAGCTTGGTAATGCAGGTATTCGGAATATCTGTCCCCGGCTTGAGAATAGCCGGAGGCCTGATCGTTACCTACATCGGTTTCGCCATGCTTTTTCCAGCAACGACACCTGACGAAACGGAGGTTCAGAAAGATTTCCTTTCAGAGAAAGAGAAAGCAACTCCACATTTTCGCGATTTGTCATTTGTACCTTTAGCTCTTCCTGGCGCAGCAGGCCCAGGCACGATAGCGTTGCTTATCAGCTCCGCCTCTACCCTGCAGTCGACCTACCAGACCCTGCCACTCGTCATTCATCTTGCAGCCGCAACCGTATTCATCATTACTGCGCTTATTTTCTGGATAGCTTTACGATGTTCGGGGCGAATCATGAAAGTGCTTGGTGAGTCAGGAATCGATGCAATTTCCCGAGTCGTTGGTTTTCTACTGGTTTGTATGGGCGTTCAGTTCGTTATCAATGGTGGTTTTGAATTAGCGTCTACACCTATGCACTGATCATAGTTTTTCATAATAGTGAATTATTAAAGGCCGTTGATACTTCCGCGGCCACATTCGCTAGCAATTTTATCAAATGCCTGGCTCAGCGCTTCACCTCATTACCGACAGAAGAAAGCGCTCCGCGGAGGCATTTCATTATTAACGATCAGTTGGTAGGTCCCGCCCGGCGCCTCACGCATTAGCGTATAGAACAAGGACAGTGACGGCTGGGATCGAGATCGATCAGTAAGGTCCAATGACACGCGTCGGCGCAGAACGCGCCTAGATTGGCGCCAACCGCGGTTTTCCCCGGCCCGCCTTTGGTTGAAACGACTGCAGCGACTTTCATTGGCCTTACCTCTGAATCGAAGGATTAGAGATGGCGTCATGCTAAGCGTCTGGATTGCTGGGTCAAATCCCAAGCAAAAAAAAGCCTGTATTTCTACAGGCTTTTCTCTATCTGGCTCCACGACCTGGACTCGAACCAGGGACCCAATGATTAACAGTCATTTGCTCTACCAACTGAGCTATCGCGGAATGCGCCGTATGTTACTGATTAAAAAGAAGAAGTCAAGCACCCTCAGAAATTTTCCGCCAATTGGCCCGCTGTTCGCTTGAATACGACGGTTCCCTGGCCAGTTCCAACCAGGCCCGCGCTGCCGGTGGCAAGTGGGCGCTGGCGCGCCAGGCCAGGGCGATGTGCCAATCGGTGTGGGGTTCGTCCAGGGGGATCAAGGCGATGCCGGGGTGTTGGTGTTTGTGCGCCAGCATCCGGGGCAGGAAGGCGACGCCCAGCCCTGCGGTGACCAGGTCGACGATAAAGTCTATTTGCCCGCTGCGGGCGGTGACTTTGGGGGTAACGCCTTTGCGTTCGCAGGCGCTGAGAATCTTGGCGTTGAGGGCAAAGCCGGCTTCGAACAGGATGAACGGCGAGTCGGCCAGGTCGGTGAAGTCGATACGCTCGCGCCGGGCCAATGGGTGGCCCATGGGTAACACGGCGATCAACGGCTCGTTGCGCACCGGTTGGTAGTCAAAACCTTCATCAACCGGCAGCAGCAAGGCGGCGAGGTCCACCTCCCCTGCTTCCAGGCATTCGCGCAGCCTTTTACTGCCGTACTCCGTCAGTTCGATGTCGATGCCCGGGTAACGGCTGCGGTAAGTGGCGAACATCGCCGCAAACAAGACTCCGCACCCTACCGGCGGCAGGCCGATGCGCAGCACGCCGCGCTGGAGGCCGCGCAGGTCGTTGATTTCGGCCATCAAGTCGGTGCGTTCGGCGAGCATCACCAAGGCGCGGCGGTAGGCAATTTCGCCAGCGGCGGTGAGTTCATTCCTGTGGCCGAGACGATTGAGCAACGGCATGCCCAGTTCGTCTTCAAGGGTCTTGACCGCTTTGCTGACGGTGGACTGGGTCAGGGCAACCACTTCGGCCGCCTGGGAGAATCCGCCCTGGCGCACCACTTCGACAAACGCACGCAAGGTTCGCAGGTTCATCAGTATTCCTTTGGCGACTGGATGACAGTGATAAAAGTTGTTTTCATCATGGCATAACTTTGCTTAGGGTGTAGCGCTTTGCCCAGGGAGACACTGTTGATGATCATCTCGTCCGCTTCCGATTACCGCGCTGCGGCCAAGCGCAAGTTGCCGCGCTTTCTGTTCGATTACATCGACGGCGGTGCCTACGCCGAGCACACGCTTCGCGCCAACAGTTCGGACCTGGCCGAGATCAGCCTGCGCCAACGCATCCTGCGCAATGTCGACAACCTGAGCCTGAGCACCAACTTGTTTGGCACGGAACTGGCGATGCCGGTCATCATTAGCCCGGTCGGGCTGACCGGCATGTATGCGCGACGCGGTGAAGTGCAAGCAGCCAAGGCGGCGGCCAACAAACACATCCCCTTCTGCCTGTCGACAGTGTCGGTGTGTTCGATTGAGGAGGTGGCCTCGCAAAGCCCGCAGTCGATCTGGTTCCAGCTGTATGTGCTCAAGGATCGCGGCTTCATGCGCAACGCTCTGGAGCGGGCGCAGGCAGCTGGCGTGACCACCCTGGTGTTCACGGTGGATATGCCCACACCCGGCGCACGCTACCGCGATGCGCACTCGGGCATGTCTGGCCCCTATGCAGCGCAGCGACGCATGTTGCAGGCGGTGACCAAGCCGCAGTGGGCCTTCGATGTGGGCTTGATGGGCCGCCCTCACGACCTGGGCAATATTTCCAAATACCTGGGCAAACCCACCCACCTGGAGGACTACATTGGTTGGCTGGCCAACAACTTCGACCCGTCCATCAGTTGGAAAGACCTGGAGTGGATCCGCGAATTCTGGAAAGGCCCGATGATCATCAAGGGCATCCTCGACCCCCAGGATGCCAAGGACGCGGTGAGTTTCGGTGCCGACGGCATCGTGGTCTCCAACCATGGCGGCCGCCAGCTCGACGGGGTGCTGTCCACGGCCAAGGCGTTGCCGCCGATTGCCGAAGCGGTGGGCGATGACTTGACCGTGCTGGTGGACTCCGGCATTCGCTCCGGGCTCGATGTGGTGCGCATGCTCGCCCTGGGCGCCAAGGCGTGCCTGCTGGGGCGCGCCACCGCCTACGCGCTGGCCGCCGAGGGCCAGCAAGGGGTTGAGAATCTGCTGGACATCTTCGCCAAGGAAATGCGCGTGGCCATGACCCTGACCGGGGTCACCTCCATCGCGCAGATCGACCGTACCACCTTGGTCTAGTGGTGATGGGTGCGGTGTACTTTGTTCACGAATAACGAAGCGTTGTTTATTTGCGACAAGCAACTCGCCCCACCGAAACAGTTACGTCAACCGGGCCGGCGGCAACGCTCGCCCAAATCAGCCAAATAACTGGCGCCATGCTTTAACGGACTTTTCTTATTTAAAAATTAGTTAATTGATTTATAAGGATTTTTGCCAACTAAAGACACTTGGCATGAATCTCGCTCTAGTACTGTTCAAGCAGGTTCGGCGATGACAAGACGTGCGGCAGGGCCATGGGGTTATAACCCAATGAAAAGCGGTTTAAACTGTTTCCAATGTTTTACGGAACTGAAGGATCAGTAAGACGCTTGGCACTCGCCACCCTCATCCCGCCTGTAAGACAGCCCAGTGCTTAGAGGCCACGCGCTTATGAAAACCCCCACCCAGACCAACGCAATTGACTTTGACAGTGCCAAATTGCAACGCCTGGGATTTGGCCAGCCATCCTTGCGCCCACGCCGCCCCGCCACCCTCGCCGAACTTCGCCAGCAACTGAACCAGCAGTTGCAGACCAGCCTGGAGCCGGAGCGCATCCTGGGCCTGTTCTTTCGTGAGGTTCAGCGCCTGGTGCCGCTGGACGCGTTGCAATACCGTCACACCGCCAGCGACCTGCGCCTGGAGTTTGGCCACCGGGGTCATCACTCCGTCAGCTACACCCTGAGCCATGAAGGCGAACACCTGGGGGAACTGGTCTTTCGTCGCAACCAGCGGTTGCTTGAAGAAGAACTGAGCCAACTCGAACTCCTGCTGGTGACCTTGCTTTATCCGATGCGCAACGCCCTGCTCTACCGCGCCGCCACCCGCAGCGCCCTGCGTGACCCGTTGACCGAAACCGGCAACCGTGTGGCCATGGACCAGACGCTGCAGCGAGAAATCGACATGGCACGCCGGCATTTGCACCCGCTCTCTTTGTTAATGCTGGACATCGACCACTTCAAGAAAATCAACGACACCCATGGGCATGCTGCGGGCGACAGCGTACTGCGCGCTGTAGCCGGGGCGATCAAACGCCAGCTGCGCAACGTGGACATGGTGTTTCGGTTTGGCGGGGAAGAGTTTCTGATCCTGCTCTCCAACACCGGTCGCGATGCCGCGAGAATGGTGGGAGAACGCCTGCGCCAGGCGGCGCAAGCCCAGGACTACTGGGTGGAGGGCACGCGAATCGAACTGACCGTGAGCCTCGGCTGTTCTACGCTGCTGGCGGCCGAGTCGGCTGAAAGCCTGCTGCGCCGTGCCGACAATGCGTTGTATGTAGCCAAACGCGAAGGTCGCAACCGCTTGGCGATGGCGGGATAAGGCCAGTTGTGGCGAGGGAGCTTGCTCTCGCTGGGGCGCGAAGCGGCACCGTTCTTTATTTAAAAAGAATGAGCCTGCTACGCAGTCCAACGGGAGCAAGCTCCCTCGCCACAAATACCATCCGAACCGTTACATCACGCCTCGCTGGCAATGCGCACAGGGCGCTCGCGAACGGCTGGCGCCTTGTCTTTTTCCGCATTCTCTAGACGCATGCAGCTTTCCAGGAACAAGTGCATGTAGTCGTAGCTCTTGCACACCGCCTGGCGCAACTCTTCCTGCAAGGCCTTGCTCGGGTTGGTCCCGGCCAGTGTGCAGATGATTTCCAGGGCTTCCCAAGGGTGGGCATCGTCGTATTGGGCGTGCATCTTCAGCCACTTCATCGCCCGCTTGCGATCTTCCTCAGGGAAGGCGGCAGCATACACACCGGTAGAGCAGACCACGGCGGACCACTCCCCCGTCGCCCCCTCGATCGCGTAGTTGGTGGCGGCAATCGCGACGATCAACGCATCCGCCGAGCTGGTGTGCCAGCACCAATGACTCAGGGCGTGCAACTCGGGCGGCACCTCCTGCGCTTGCAGTTCTTCAAGGCTGACGCCGTGAGCCCGCGCCCAATTGACCCAATAGTCGGCATGGTTGAGCTCCACGCGAATGTTGCGCATCAACCAACGGCGCGCCATATCCTCCCCAGGATGGCGGGCAAACTTGGTCTTGGTCAGGTTCTGCGCCATGTACAAGGCAAACTGTTCCACCACCGGCCAACCACCAATCAGGTAGTGGCGCATGGTCTTGGCGCTGAGGGCGTTGTCGCGCATGCGCTGGTACAGTTCGTGCTCGACAACCCGACGCTTGCTCTCGCTACAGTCCTGGATCAGTTGCTGCGCCCAGGCGGGGTAACTCGAGGCTTCCATAAGCGGGCCGGTTCTGTTGAATGTGTCGATCACTGTGGGGCTCCTTTTCAAGTGTGATTGTACAGACCAGCAAATGTTTCAGCGGAAAGTGCCGGGCGCCTTGAATAACAGAGGCTGCGGCCGCTCAGGTCGGCACTGCAGGCTATCAAAGGTAAACAATTGCGGGCGTTCAATCAGGTAGCCCTGAGCGTAATCCACACCTATCTCAAGTAAAGCCTGTTCGATCTGGGGTGTTTCAACAAACTCGGCAATCGTGCGCTTACCCATGACGTGGCCGATGTGGTTGATCACCTCGACCATGGCGCGGTTAATCGGGTCGTCCAGCATATCCTTTACGAAACTTCCATCGATCTTCAGGAAGTCTACAGGTAAATGTTTCAAATATGCGAATGAGGACATTCCGGCGCAAAAGTCATCCAGGGAAAAATGGCACCCTAACGCTTTGAGTTCATTAATAAATCGAATCGCACTGCCCAAATTGGCTATAGCGCTCGTTTCAGTTATTTCAAAACAAATCATTTCCGGTGGAATGCTGTAACTATCGAATTTCTGACGTAAAAAACCCAAAAAGTCATCATCGCCAATGGTGATGCCTGACAGATTAATCGCACACATGGCCATGGGTCGGCCCGGACGCTCATGCATGCAGCGGGCGATAATCTTGAATACGTTTTCCACTACCCAACGGTCCAGGGACGTCATCAAACCGTAACGCTCGGCCGCCGGAATAAAACTGTTGGGTAAAATGATCCGCCCCGCTTCGTCATGCAGGCGCAGGAGAATTTCGATGTGCCCATTGCCAGCGTCGGTAGGGCCCAACGGCGCGATTTCCTGGGCGTAGAGGCAAAAGCGATCTTCTTCAAGGGCGATATGCAGCCGCTGTACCCAGGCCATCTCGCCAAACCGCAGAGACAACTCGGAGTCGTCGACGTGGTAGACCTGCACCCGGTTGCGCCCCTTTTCCTTGGCCATGTAGCACGCCATGTCGGCGGCGCGCAGGGAGGTTTCCAGGGTGGTCGGGGTTTGCGAGATATGCACCAGGCCGATGCTGACAGTGGTCATGAAGGGCCGCCCCTTCCACACGAAGTGCAAGCTTTGCACGGTATGGCGCAGGCTCTCGGCGATTTTTTCCGCCACCGGCGCCGGGCAGTTTTCCAGCAGGATGCCAAACTCGTCCCCGCCCAACCGAGCCAGGGTGTCGCCTTCGCGCAAGTCTGATTGCAACAGCGCGCAGATGTGACGCAACAATTCATCGCCTGCCGCGTGCCCACAGGTGTCATTGACCAGCTTGAACTGGTCGAGGTCGAGGAACATCAAGGCATGTCGCCCACTTTGCTGGCGCGCGACCTGTTGCAGCACCTGTTCAAGGCGGAACTCGAACTCGCGACGGTTGGCCAGGCCGGTCAAGGCGTCATGGGTGGCCTGCCAGGAAAGATTGGCGATGTACTGGCGTTCCTGGGTCATATCGTGCAGCACCAGGACCGCACCGCTGATCTTGCCGGCGCTGCGGATCGGCGCGCCCACCAGGGTGACCGAGACCGTGCTGCCGTCCAGGCGCTGGATCAGCTTGGAATGCTCGCTGCCGCCGCTGAACTGGCCCTTGACGATGTGCTCAATCAGGGTGAATCCGTCGGGCTCGGCGTTTTCATTCAAAAGCTTGAACAACGCCGCCAGCGGCAGGCCCTGGGCCTGCTCCGAGCGCCAGTGGGTCAAGGCTTCAGCGGCAGGGTTCATATAGGCAATGGCCCCGTCGACATCGGTGGTAATCACCCCGTCGCCAATCGACTCCAATGTAATCTGCGCCCGCTCCTTCTCCGCTTGCAGCGCATCGGCAAAGGCATGACGCTGGGCCAGCAGCTTGTGGGTGCGCAGCAGCGCCAACACGATCAGGCCCAAGGCCGTCGCCAGGTTGGTGATCAACAACAGGCGCAGGATCATCCGCGAACCTTCGCCCAGGGCATCGCTGAAGGCTTTGGCGGCGGGCGTCACCCCTTCATTGATGGCCGTGATGCGCGCCTTCCAACTATGGACATCGTCACTGCCGACGTAGCCGGAGGTAATGGCGCCGTGCATCTCCTGGGCCAGCTCATCCAACTGCAGCAGATAGCCGTCGCCCACCGTCCACAGCTCAATGGCTTTTTCCAGGTAGCTGAAATGGCGGAAGTTGAGGTACAGCCAGATCAGGCTGGAAACGTCGTCCGGATGGTTGCCGCCCTTGAGGATACCCAGGCGCGCGGCCTCCATGTCTGGATTGGGACGGTCCAGGGCAATGCGCAATTCATGCCCACCCTGGGGCACGGCAATGGCCTGCTGGTATTTGAGGTAGGTGGCGTCGTTGCGGTTATCGGCGTAGAGGGTCAGGTAGTAGATGGCATCCTTCTGGCCCTTGGACCACAGGCTTTCGCCCGCCACATAGCCCCGCACTGCCGAAAGCACGTAGAGACTGACGCAGCCTAACAATGCCTGGAACAACACGACGGCGATGAAGGGCCAGACAATACCCAACAGGCGTGGCGTTCCGAGAGTCCGCTTTTGCTTCATGAAGTCCCTTACACATGCACAGCTTAATACGCACGCGAAAATCCGCTCCCGATAGCACAGCCTAAGCTAAATCAACGTACTTGTTGCAAGTGTCCGTACAGTTTGGCGTACAACCCACCATCGGCAATCAACTGCTGATGGTCGCCATCCTCGGCGATGTGCCCGCCATCGAACACCAACACTCGGTCAGCCTGCTTCACCGCAGACAGCCGGTGGGCGATGATCAGTGTAGTACGCCCGCTGAGAAACCGCGCCAGTGCCTGGTGCAGGTTGTATTCGGTCGCCGCATCCAATGCAGACGTGGCCTCGTCCAGAATCACCACTTTAGGCTCGGCGAGCACCATGCGGGCAATCGCCAGGCGTTGCCGCTGGCCACCGGAAAAGCGCACGCCCGAACGCCCGACCACGCTGTCCAGGCCCAAGGGCAATGCCTTGACAGTAGCATCCAGTTGGGCGATTTCCAGCGCCTTCCAGCAGGCTTGATCGGTGCGGGTGCGGCCCATGGTCAGGTTGGCGCGCACGGTATCGTTGAACAGCGCCGGGTGTTGCAGCACCACCGCGACGTTTTCGCGGATGGTCTCCAGGCCGATCTCCTGCTGGGTGGCAGCACCAAAACGAATGCTGCCGGACTGCGGTGTGTAGAGCCCCAGCAACAGTTGCACCAGGGTGCTTTTACCGCCGCCGCTGGCGCCGACAATTGCCACCTTTTCACCCGGTGCGATGGCCAGGTTCAACTGGTTGAGTACCAGGTCTTCGCCGTAGCCGAAGTCGAGGCCACGCACTTCGATGCCGACCGTCTCGCGCCCGCTGAACGGGTCTGCGCCGCCTGGGTATTGCGGCTCATCGGCACGCGCCAGCAGCTCGTTGATGCGCGACAGCGCGCCGCCCGCCGCGTAATAGGCGTATTGCAGGTTCAGCAGTTGTTCCACCGGGCCAATCATGAACCACAGGTAACTGAACACCGCGAGCATCTGGCCGATGGACAGGTCGGAAAACAGCACGGTGAGCATGGCCGCGGCGCGGAAGATGTCGATACCGAACTGGAACAGCAAGCCACTGGCGCGGCTCGACGCGTCGGTTTTCCACTGGGAATGAATGGCGTAGTCACGCACTTCCTGGGCACGCTGGCCCAGGCGCCCGAGGAAAAAGCCTTGGCGGTTGCCGGCACGTACTTCCTGGATGGCATCGAGGGTTTCAGTCAGCGCCTGGGTAAAGCGTGAAGTACTGTCGTTTTCCAGCTTCTTGAGGTGCTTGACGCGCTTGCCCAACTGCACCGTGGCGTAGATCACCAACGGGTTGAACAACAGGATCAACAACGCCAGTTGCCAATGCATCCACACCAGGATCGCCGAGGTGCCGACCAGGGTCAGCATCGCCACCAGGAAGCGGCTGAGGGTTTCACCCACGAATTTGTCCAGCGTGTCCAGGTCGGTCACCAGATGAGTGGTGACCGTACCGCTGCCCAGGCTTTCGTACTCACCCAGAGAGATACGCTTGAGACGCTCGATCAGGCGCACGCGGATGCGGTACACGATGTCCTTGGCCAAGCGCGCAAACAGCCGCGCCTGCACCACGTTGAACACCAGCGCGCCGCAGCGCAGGGCCAGGGTGACCAAGAGCATCAGGCCGATATAGCCAGCGGCTTTTTGCCAACCCAGGGGCAGCGCGTGGTTCATCACCTTGAGGGCGGCATCGCCATGGCCCAGCAGCACTTCGTCCACCAGCAACGGCAATAACAGCGGGATAGGCACGCTGCACAGGGTGGCGAGCACGGCGACACCGTTGGCGACCCACAGGGATTTCTTGTGGCGCAGGGCCAGGCGGCGAATTTCTGCCCAGGTCAGGCGGTCGGTGCGTGGAGGCTGTTCATACACAGGCAGCTCGCTCCAGCCATCGACCCAGTAACGGCGACAGCTCGGACAGCGGCTGGTAACCATTGGTCAGCAAGGCCAACTGGCCGTTGCGCTCGGCCAGCAGGGTCGGGAACCCGGCAATGCCCAGGTCCTGCACCCAAGTGAAATCGGCCGCCGTGGCCGCGTGCTGATCGGCACGGTCGAACTCGCCGGCAAACTCGATACGTGGAATACCGGCCTGTTCGGCCAGCTCCACCAGCACAGGGGCGAGCGTCACGTCCCGGCCTTCGACATAGAACGCACGCTGGATCAGCCCCAGCAACTTCCAGGCGCAATCCGGCGCCAGGCTGCGTGCGGTGACGATAGCGCGGCATGCCGGCTCCGTGTCGTAGACAAACCCGTCGGGCAATGCGCCTTCTCGCTTGAACGGCTGGCCGGTGGCGTCGGTGACGGCCTGCCAGTGTTCAAGGATGTAGCGCCGGGTAGTCGGCTCCAGCGCCGCGCCGCTGCCGGTGCGCAAGCCGCCCACCACCAGGTGCACGTCCACGCCGGCCGCCTGGGCCTGCTCCACCAGCGCTTGTGCCACCGGGGCAAAGCCCCAGCACCAGGAACACATCGGGTCCATTACATAGAGCAGGCGCGCAGACATGGCTCAGGCCTCGGAAGGGGTTTGCTTGTAGTTGTAACCAATCGGGTGCGGCATGTTGCGGGCCTTGGCCAGTTCGATCTGCTTCTGGCGGTCGATCGCACTGCGACGAGTCTTCTCCGGCAGCTTATCCCAGCAATGGGGGCAACTGATGCCCGCCACGTAATGCTCGGAGGCGCGGTCTTCTACGCTCACGGGTGTGCGGCAGGCATGACATTGATCGTAGTCGCCTTCACTCAAGTCGTGGCGCACGGTCACGCGATTGTCGAACACAAAGCAGTCGCCCTGCCATTTAGTTTCTTCCTGGGGCACCTCTTCGAGGTACTTCAGGATACCGCCCTTGAGGTGGTAGACCTCATCGAAGCCTTCGCTGAGCATGTAGCTCGACGCCTTCTCACAGCGAATGCCGCCAGTGCAGAACATGGCGACCTTCTTGTGCTTGGCCGGGTCGAAGTTGGCTTTGATGTAGTCGGGAAATTCGCGAAAACTGGTGGTTTTCGGGTCGATTGCGCCTTCAAAGGTGCCGATGGACACTTCGTAGTCGTTACGGGTGTCGATCAACAATACTTCCGGGTCGCTGATCAGCGCGTTCCAATCCTGCGGGTCGACGTAGGTACCCACCTTTTTGTTCGGGTCCACGCCTTCGACACCCAGGGTCACGATCTCTTTCTTGAGTTTGACCTTGGTGCGGTAGAACGGCTGGTCGTCGCAGTAAGACTCTTTGTGGTCGATGTCGACCATGCGTGGGTCTTTCTTGAGCCAGGCCATCAGGCCATCAATACCTTCGCGGCTGCCGGAAACGGTGCCGTTGATGCCTTCTTCGGCGATCAGCAAGGTGCCTTTGATGCCGTTATCGACCATCGCCTGCAACAGGGGCTCGCGCAGGGCGACGTAATCTTCGAGGGTGACGAACTTATACAGTGCCGCCACGACAATCGGTTGAGTCATGGGTGTTCTCTCCAGGTGGCTACCCTCGTAAGGGGTGAACCGGATGCAAAAAAAACGCGCCGGCTAAGCGGCGCGTTGCGGATTCTATCAGGGTTACCCCATCAATGTCCGCCGGCGCAGGTCGGCGAGGCCGGGGCTGCGTCGATTGTCGCCCACTCGTCGGGCGTATAGGTATGCAGCGCCAGCGCATGGAACTCGCTCATCAGATCACCCAGGGTGGCGTAGACCTTCTGGTGGCGCTTGACGCGGTTGAGCCCCTCGAACTGCTGGCTGACCAGCACGGCCTTGAAGTGGGTCTGCAACCCACGGCTGTGCATGTGGCTTTCATCCAGCACGCTCAAGTGTTGCGGGGCCAGGGCGGCAAGGGCCGTTTCGATACGCTGTTGCATGGTCATTCCTGCTTACTTCTTCTTGGCCGGTGCGGCGGCTTTTGGCGCCAGCTCGTTGGTCATGTCTTCCAACAGCTTGTTCACCACCGGTACGGCGCTTTCCAGCTTGGCCTGGGTCATCTGGGCCGATTGCTGGGTCAGCTGGGGCATTTTTTCCAGGACTTTCTTGCCAAGTGGCGACTGGTAGAACGCTACCAGGTCCTTGAGCTCGGATTCGCTGAAGTTGGTGGTGTAGAGCTTGACCATGTCAGGCTTGAGCTTCGGCCAGCCGATGGCCTGGTCCAGAGCGGCGTTGGCCTTGGCCTGGTAGCTGTCCAGTACCGACTGCTTGGCGGCAGGCGCCTTGGTCTGTTCGAAACGCTGGGCGAACATTTGCTGCACTTGCATGTACACCGGGGTACCCAGCTTGTCAGCATGGGCCAGGGTAAGGAAGGCTTCGGCACTGGCGTTGTGGCTGGCGGTATCGGCAAGAACCTGGCCGCTGGCGCAAACCAGAGCAACCGCGGTACAGATGGCACGAAGACGAGTCATCGAGTTTCCTTTTCTAGCAGGCGAGGTAAGACCCCAAGGGCGACCATTCTGCGCCTAAAAAACCTCGCGGCTCAACCCCACTCCTTGGCAAGCCCCGGTTTCACGGGGCGCGATGGCACAAATGCGCTTTTAGGGAACCCACGCTGGCCGCCAGGGCCTAAACTGACCAATCACGACTGCATAAGGAGGGTGACCGATGAGCCGTATCGAAACCGACAGCCTGGGGGAAGTACAGGTCCCTGATGACGCCTATTGGGGCGCGCAAACCCAACGTTCGCTGGTCAATTTCGCGATTGGCGAGCAGCGCATGCCGCTGGCGGTATTGCATGCCCTGGCCCTGATCAAGAAGGCTGCGGCGCGGGTCAACGACCGCAACGGCGACTTGCCCGCCGATATTGCCCGCCTGATCGAGCAGGCTGCCGACGAAGTCCTGGACGGCCAGCATGACGACCAGTTCCCGCTGGTGGTCTGGCAGACCGGCAGTGGCACCCAGAGCAACATGAACGCCAACGAAGTGATCGCTGGCCGCGCCAACGAACTGGCCGGCAACAACCGCGGCGGCAAGAGCCCGGTGCACCCCAACGATCACGTCAACCGTTCCCAGAGTTCCAACGACTGCTTCCCCACCGCCATGAGCATTGCTGCGGTGCAAGCGGTGAACAAGCAACTGCTGCCGGCAATCGCCACCTTGTCCGGTGGGCTGGCAGAATTGGCCGCGCGGCATATGAAGCTGGTCAAGACCGGCCGTACCCACATGATGGATGCCACACCGATCACCTTCGGCCAGGAACTTTCGGCGTTTATCGCCCAGCTCGATTACGCCGAGCGTGCGATCCGCAGCGCCCTGCCCGCGGTGTGCGAGCTGGCCCAGGGCGGCACCGCCGTCGGCACCGGCCTCAATGCCCCCCATGGCTTTGGCGAGGCGATTGCTTCCGAGCTGGCCGCGTTGTCGGGTCTACCCTTTGTGACCGCGCCGAACAAATTCGCCGCCCTCTCCGGCCATGAGCCGCTGGTGACCCTGCACGGCGCGCTGAAAACCCTGGCCGTGGCGCTGATGAAGATCGCCAACGACCTGCGCCTGCTGGGTTCCGGCCCTCGCGCCGGGCTGGCCGAAGTCAAGTTGCCGGCCAACGAACCGGGCAGTTCGATCATGCCCGGCAAGGTCAACCCCACACAATGCGAAGCGCTGTCGATGCTGGCCTGCCAGGTGCTGGGCAACGACGTGACCATCGGCATGGCCGCCAGCCAAGGGCACTTGCAGTTGAACGTGTACAAACCGGTGATCATCCACAACCTGCTGGAGTCGATCCGCCTGCTGGCCGATGGCTGCAACAACTTCCAGGAGCATTGCATTGCCGGTCTTGAACCCGACGCCGAGCAAATGGCCCAGCACCTGGAACGCGGACTGATGCTGGTCACCGCCCTCAACCCGCATATCGGCTACGACAAGTCAGCCGAAATCGCCAAGAAGGCTTACGCCGAAGGGCTGACACTGCGTGAGGCTGCACTGGAGCTGGGCTATCTCACCGATGCCGAGTTTGACCAGTGGGTGCGCCCGCAAAACATGCTCGGCGCTTAAACCGACATCCGCAGCCGCCGGGCCCTGAGCCCGGCGAGCAGCGAAGGCGCCAGCGCCACCATCGCCGAGCCAGTCACCACCACCAAAGCCCCCACATACCCCAAGGCATTGATCTCTTCGGCTTGCACATAGTCCGGCCACAGCCAGGCCGACACTGCCACCGCCACAAAGGTCACCAACGGCGTCAACGCCAGGGTCGCACTGACCCGCGAGGCTTCCCAATGCGCCAGGGCTTCGGCAAATGCGCCGTAGGCCACCAGCGTATTCATGCAGCACGCCAGCAGCAGCCAGCCTTGCAACGGGCTCAACTGCAACGCCTCCAGCGGGTGCGCCCAAGGCGTGAGCAACACCGCGCACGACAGGTAGATCACCATCATCACCTGCAATGAATTCCATACCGTCAGCAACTGCTTCTGCCCCAGTGCATAGAACACCCAGATGGTGGTGGCGAGCAGGATCGTCAGCACACCGGCGGTGTAGGTGCCCATGGACGTCAGCAACTCCACCAGGCGCTGGTTGAAAAACAAGCCAAAGCCTGCGATCAGCACCACCAGCCCCACACCCTGCCCCAGACTGAAGCGCTCCTTGAACACAAACACACTGGCAACCATCAGAAAGATCGGCCCCATCTGCACCACCAACTGCGCAGTGCCTGGGCTGAGCATTTTCAGGCCAACCAGGTACAACACGTAGTTGCCCACCAGGCCACACACCGCCATGCCCACCAGCCACCCACCCTTGGGGCCAAGCACTTTGCGGCTGGGCAGACGTTTGGTGGCGGCCAGGTAAACGAACAGGCACGTGCCCGCTACCATGAGGCGAAACCAGGTCACGGTGATCGGGTCCATCACCTGCAACACTTGCTTGAGCTTGATCGGGAGAATGCCCCACAGAAACGCGGTCAGCAGGGTCAGGAAGAAACCGTAGACCCAGCGGCCGGAAGAGATGTGCATGAGTGCCCCAGATGCCAGAGGAAGTGGAGCAGGCATTCTAGGGGCAAGTCACTGAGTTCGGATACGTCACAGTCTTGAATGTGGGGGCTGGCTTGCCTGCGATGGCGATTTNGTCCAATCTGTCGCTGACCCACCGCAATCGCAGGCAAGCCAGCTCCCACATTGGCGGTATTCCAACCTGACTCAGCGTACGGCTTCGAAGAGTCCGGTGGCGCCCATCCCACCCCCCACGCACATGGTGACAACCCCGTAACGCAGGTTGCGCCGTTGCAGTTCGCGCACCAGGTGCCCCACCTGCCGCGAGCCGGTCATGCCGAACGGGTGCCCGATGGAAATCGAGCCGCCGTTGACGTTGTATTTGGCATTATCGATCTCCAGGCGATTGCGCGCGTAAAGGCACTGGGAAGCAAAGGCCTCATTGAGTTCCCACAAGTCGATATCCGCCACCTGCAACCCCTTGGCCTTGAGCAACTTGGGCACCGAGAACACCGGGCCGATGCCCATCTCGTCCGGCTCGCAACCGGCCACGGTAAAGCCACGGAAGAACGCCTTGGGCTTGAGCCCCAGTTCCAGAGCTTTTTCCAGGCTCATCACCAGGGTCATCGACGCACCGTCGGAGAGCTGCGAGGAGTTACCTGCAGTCACCGAGCCATCCTCGGCAAACACCGGCTTCAAGCCGCTGAGGCTGGCCAGGGTGGTGTCCGGGCGGTTGCAGTCGTCCCGGTCTACCACGCCATCCAGGATCTGCACCGCGCCAGTGTTCTTGTCCTCGACCTTGTACTTGACCGCCATCGGCACGATTTCATCGTTGAACAAGCCATCAGCCTGGGCCTGGGCGGTGCGTTGCTGGCTTTGCAGCGCATAAAGGTCCTGGTCTTCGCGGCTGACGTGATAGCGGCGCGCAACGATTTCGGCGGTCTGGCCCATGGGGAAGTAAATGCCCGGCACCTGTTCTTTAAGCAGCGGGTTGATCAGGTTATCGGTGTTGACGCTCTTCATGGTCAGGCTGATGGACTCCACGCCACCGGCAACAATGATGTCGCTGCAGCCCGAAGCGATCTGGTTGGCGGCAATGGCAATCGCCTGCAAGCCCGACGAACAGAAGCGGTTGAGGGTCATGCCGGCCGTACCGGTGCCCAGTTGCGAGAGCACCGCCACGTTACGCCCGATGTTATAGCCCTGGGCGCCCTCGTTGGAGCCGGCACCGACGATGCAGTCTTCTACCGTCGCAGGGTCGATACCGTTGCGGGCCAGCAGCGCATTGACACAATGGGCCGCCATGTCATCGGGACGGGTCTGGTTGAACTTGCCGCGAAAGGATTTGGCCAGGCCGGTTCGCACGCTGTCGACGATCACTACTTCACGCATGGGCTACCTCGATCTTGTGGTTGTGGATCGAGGATAGATCCAGGCCTGGCCGACCGCGATGATCATTCACTGCGTGGATGCAAAAGCATGGAGCCTCTGTAGGAGCGAGCTTGCTCGCGAAAAACTAATAGGCGCCNATCGTTGACGTTTTTCGCGAGCAAGCTCGCTCCTACAGGCTATTTCTTTTTCTTTTTGTCGTGCTTGTCGCTTTTATCAAACGCTTCTTCCAGCGCACGGTTGATGGTGCGCAGCACCTTGACCCGCGCCCAGCGCTTGTCGTTGGCCTCGACCAGAGTCCAGGGCGCCACCTCGGTGCTGGTGCGGTCAACCATATCGCCCACTGCCGCGCGGTAGTCGTCCCACTTGTCGCGATTGCGCCAGTCGTCTTCGGTGATCTTGAAGCGTTTGAAGGGGATTTCTTCACGGGCCTGGAAGCGCTCCAGTTGCGTCTCCTTGTCGATGGCCAGCCAGAACTTGACCACGATCACCCCCGCATCGCGCAGTTGCTCTTCGAAGTCATTGATCTCGCCATAGGCGCGCATCCAGTCCGCAGGGGTACAGAAGCCTTCGATGCGCTCCACCAGCACGCGGCCGTACCAGGAGCGGTCAAACACGGTGAACATGCCGCGCGCCGGGATTTTCTGCCAGAACCGCCATAGATAAGGCTGGGCCCGTTCGTCTTCGCTGGGCGCGGCAATCGGCACGATGTGGTACTGGCGCGGGTCCAGTGCTGCCGCCACACGGCGGATCGCCCCGCCCTTGCCCGCCGCGTCGTTGCCCTCGAACACGCTTACCAGCGCGTGCTTGCGCATACGTTTGTCGCGCATCAGGCCAGAGAAGCGCGCCTGTTCGGTAATCAGTTGCTCTTCATAGTCGTCCTTGTCCAGGCGCAGGGTCATGTCGAGGCTGTCGAGCAGGCTCTTTTGGTCCTCCGAGGCAAGCAACGGCGCCGGGTTCATGCCGCTGGCCTTGACCTTGGCCTGCTTCAGGGCACTTTGCAGCCCATCGAGCAGGATCTTGCCCACGGTCAGCCCACGGTAATGGGGGTCGACGCCTTCGATCACATGCCACGGCGCGTAATCGCGGCTGGTGCGGCGCAGCACACGCTCACCGAAATGCACGAACTTGTCGTAGGTCTTGGACTGCTGCCAGTCCAATGGGCTGATGCGCCAGCTGTGCAGCGGGTCGTCGGCCAGGGCCTTGAGGCGCGCCTTCATCTGTTTTTTGGACAGGTGGAACCAGAACTTGAAGATCAGCGCACCTTCATCGCAGAGCATCTTTTCCAGACGTTCGGCGCCGGCGATGGCCTGGTCCAGGCGCGCATCCTTGATCTGCCCATGCACGCGGCCTTGCAGCATCTGGCTGTACCAGTTGCCGAAGAAAATGCCCATGCGGCCCTTGGCCGGCAGTTGCCGCCAGTAGCGCCAGGCCGGTGGACGCGCCAGTTCTTCGTCGGTCTGCTGGTCGAAGGTGCGCACTTCGATCAGGCGCGGGTCCATCCATTCATTGAGCAGCTTGACGGTTTCACCCTTGCCCGCGCCCTCGATGCCGTTGATGAGGATGATCACCGGGAAGCGTTTCTGCTGTTGCAGCTCGTACTGAACTTCCAGCAAGGCTTCACGCAAGGCCGGCACTTCGGCGTCGTAGGTGTCTTTGTCGATGGCGTGACCGATTTCGGCGGATTCGAACATGGGCAGCTCCGTTTCAAGATGGCTCAAGACTAGCGGATTGGGCCCCGACACGCGCAAGGAAATACAACCCAGCCTTGCCATGGATCAATTCAACGCCGGTTGATCGGCTAGAATGGCCGCCTTGCCTTTGCCCGCTTTCATTTTATGAGCCGCCATGAACCCCATCACCCACGCCCAGCTCGACTGGGATGACCAAGGCCGCCCGCATTCGCGGGTATTCGACGACGTGTATTTCTCCGACCAATCGGGCCTGGAAGAAACCCGCTACGTGTTCCTGGAGCAGAACCGCTTGCAGGAACGCTTCGCCGCCTTGCCCGCAGGTGGGCGCCTGGTGATTGGTGAAACTGGCTTCGGCACCGGCTTGAACTTCCTCTGCGCCTGGCAGTTGTTCGAACAGCACGCAGTCGCCGGTGCGCGGCTGCACTTCGTCAGCGTGGAAAAGTACCCCCTCAGCCATGCCGACCTGCAACGCGCCCTCGCCCTCTGGCCCGAACTGCAACCCTTGGCCGAGCAACTGCTGGCGCAATACATTGCCATCCACCAGGGTTTCCAGCGCCTGGTACTGGACAACGGCCGCGTGACCCTGACCCTGTTGATCGGCGATGCGCTGGAACAATTGCCGCAACTGGACGCCCAGGTCGATGCATGGTTTCTCGACGGGTTCGCCCCGGCGAAAAACCCCGACATGTGGACCGCCGAGCTGTTCGCCCAACTGGCGCGCCTGGCGGCACCGGGCTCGACCATCAGCACCTTCACCAGCACCGGCTGGGTAAGGCGGTTGATCAATGCAGCCGGGTTCAAGATGAAACGCACGCCAGGCATCGGCCATAAGTGGGAGATCCTGCGTGGGGAGTTTGTCGGTTGGCCCGCCGACTTACCCGCGCCGGCCCCACGTAAACCCTGGTTCGCCCGGCCACCCGCCATCGAGGGAGAACGTCATGCCTTGGTCATCGGCGGTGGCCTGGCCGGTTGCGCGACCGCCGCCAGCCTGGCCGCCAGGGGTTGGCGTGTCAGCCTTCTGGAGCGCCACGCCGGCTTGGCACAGGAAGCGTCGGGCAACCCACAGGGTGTGTTGTACCTCAAGCTTTCGGCCCATGGCACGGCCTTGTCCCAGCTGATAGTCAGCGGTTTTGGCCACACCCGACGCCTGCTGGAACATTTGCACCGAGGTGTCGATTGGGACGGCTGTGGCGTGTTGCAACTGGCGTTTGACGCCAAAGAGATCCAGCGTCAGGCTCAATTGGCAAACGCCTTTGCTCCGGACCTGTTGCATCTGCTGGACCGCGAGCAGGCGCAGCAAAAGGCGGGAATCGAACTGGCCCACGGCGGGTTGTTTTTTCCAGAGGGCGGTTGGGTGCATCCGCCCGCGCTGTGCCAGTGGCAGGCCAAACATCCACTGATTGAAGTGCTCACCCACCACGAGGCACTGGAACTGCACCGGCTCGACGACCAATGGCAAGCCCGCGCCGGTGACCGCGTGCTGGCCAGCGCCGGTGTCGTGGTGCTCGCCGGGGCTGCGGAGATCAAGCGTTTCCCCTTCAGTGCTGACATACCGCTCAAGCGCATCCGTGGGCAGATCACTCGGCTGGCGCAAACCTGCGCGAGTAAAGCGCTGGCCACGGTGGTCTGTGCCGAGGGCTACGTCGCGCCGGCCCGGCTTGGCGAACACACCCTGGGCGCGAGTTTTGACTTCAACAATCAAGACCTCACGCCCACGCCCGCCGAACACAGCGGCAACCTGCAGATGCTGCGCGAGATGTCTACCGACCTGCTGCAGCGCCTGGGTGCCGACCGCCTGGCGGCCGAACAACTGGAAGGCCGTGCCGCGTTTCGTTGTACCAGCCCCGACTACCTGCCCATCGTTGGGCCATTGGCCGACCATGCGGCGTTTCAGCAGGCTTATGCGGTACTGGGCAAAGACGCCCGGCAAGTGCCGCAAACGCCCTGCCCGTGGCTGCCGGGGCTGTTTCTCAATAGCGGCCATGGCTCGCGTGGCCTGATCACTGCACCGTTGTGCGGCGAACTGCTGGCTGCATGGCTGAGTGATGAGCCCCTGCCAGTGCCAACCAGCGTAGCCGAGGCTTGCCACCCCAATCGATTTGCCCTGCGCGCGCTGGTGCGAGGCCAGGGCGCTGCACAAAAAAAGCCGGATTAAAGGCAAGGCGGCTATTTGCCTTATAACTTATCGGTCTAAAACTCCACGCATAGCACTGGGTCAGTTTCTGGGTACGCGCCCTTTTGGGCGTATTGAGTATTGACCCCTCCCCAACGGAAAAACCGGTAAGGAATTTATGTGTGGACTAGCTGGCGAGTTACGCTTTGATCATCAACCTGCCGACCTGGCAGCCGTAGAACGCATCACGCACCACCTCGCCCCCCGAGGCCCCGACGCCTGGGGCTTTCATGCCCAAGGGCCGATTGCCCTGGGCCACCGCCGCCTGAAGATCATGGACCTGTCGGACGGCTCCGCCCAACCGATGGTCGACGCCCATCTGGGGCTGTCCCTGGCGTTCAATGGCGCTATCTATAATTTCCCGGAGCTGCGCCAAGAGTTGGAAGCCCTGGGTTACGCCTTCTATTCCGGCGGCGACACCGAAGTGTTGCTCAAGGGTTATCACGCCTGGGGCGAAGCGCTGCTGCCCAAGCTCAACGGCATGTTCGCTTTCGCCATCTGGGAGCGTGATGCCCAGCGTCTGTTCATCGCTCGTGACCGTCTCGGTGTGAAGCCCTTGTACCTGTCGCGCACGGGCCAGCGCTTGCGTTTCGCCTCGGCGTTGCCAGCGTTGCTCAAGGGTGGGGATATCAACCCGATCCTCGATCCGGTCGCCCTCAACCATTACCTGAATTTCCACGCCGTGGTCCCTGCGCCGCGCACGCTGTTGGCCGGCATCGAAAAGCTGCCGCCCGCCAGCTGGATGCGCATCGACGCCAGCGGCAAGACCGAACAGAAAACCTGGTGGACCCTGCCCTACGGGCCCCATGAGGACGAAAAACACCTGACCCTGGAAGACTGGACCGACCGCGTGCTCGACAGCACCCGCGAAGCCGTGGCCATTCGCCAACGTGCGGCGGTGGATGTGGGGGTGCTGCTGTCCGGCGGCGTCGACTCGAGCATGCTCGTCGGCCTGCTGCGTGAAGTGGGCGTGGAGGGTTTGTCGACCTTTTCCATCGGCTTTGAAGACGCCGGCGGCGAACGTGGCGACGAGTTCCAGTACTCAGACCTGATCGCCAAACACTACGGCACCCATCACCACCAACTGCGCATCGCCGAAAGCGAGATCATCGAGCAACTGCCGGCCGCCTTCCGCGCCATGAGCGAGCCGATGGTCAGCCATGACTGCATCGCCTTCTACCTGCTGTCGCGGGAAGTGGCCAAGCATTGCAAAGTGGTGCAGAGCGGCCAGGGCGCCGATGAACTGTTCGCCGGTTACCACTGGTACCCGCAAGTGGACGGTGCCAGCGACCCGTACGCGGCCTATCGCGAGGCGTTTTTCGACCGCAGCTACGACGACTACGCGGCGACCGTCGCACCCCAATGGCTGACCGCCAACGACGCCGCCGGCGATTTCGTGCGCGAGCACTTTGCAATGCCGGGCGCCGACGCGGCCGTGGACAAGGCCCTGCGCCTGGACAGCACGGTGATGCTGGTGGATGACCCGGTCAAGCGCGTCGACAACATGACCATGGCCTGGGGCCTGGAAGCGCGCACGCCGTTCCTCGACTACCGCCTGGTAGAGCTGTCGGCCCGTGTGCCGGCCCAGTTCAAGCTACCCGACGGCGGCAAACAGGTGCTCAAGGAAGCGGCGCGCCGGGTCATCCCCAGCGAAGTCATCGACCGCAAGAAAGGCTACTTCCCCGTGCCCGGCCTCAAGCACCTGCAGGGCGATACCTTGAACTGGGTGCGCGAGTTGCTGCTGGACCCGAGCCAGGACCGCGGGCTGTTCAACCCGGCCATGCTCGACCGCTTGCTCACCGACCCGCAAGGCCAACTCACCCCACTGCGCGGCTCCAAGCTGTGGCAGTTGGCGGCGCTGAACCTGTGGCTGAGCGAACAAGGAATCTGATCCATGAAACCGAATGCCGCGGCTTACAGCCAACGCTTACTCAAGGGCCAGGCGCCGACCTACGAGCGCCTGCAAGCGCGCCTGGCCGAAGATGGCAGCGCACTGGCCGCCGACCCGATTGCCGTGCATTGCGGCTGGGGCCGTTTGTTGATCGGCCACACCTTTCCCGACCCGGCAAGCCTGGCCCAGGAACTGCTCAACGAGCAGCCTGGCGAGCGCGATATCGCGCTGTACGTGGCAGCGCCCCAGCAAATCCTGGGCATTGACCCGCAGCAACTGTTCCTCGACCCGTCCGACACCCTGCGCCTGTGGTTCACCGACTACCGCCCGGCCACCCGGGTGTTTCGCGGCTTTCGCATTCGCCGGGTGCAGAGCGAGGCCGACTGGCAAGCGGTCAACCACTTGTACCAGGGCCGCGGGATGCTGCCTGTCGACCCGGAACGCCTCACCCCACGTCATCAAGGCGGCCCGGTGTACTGGCTGGCCGAAGATGAAGACAGCGGCGCGGTGATTGGCAGCGTAATGGGCCTCAACCATCACAAGGCCTTCCACGACCCGGAGAACGGATGCAGTCTCTGGTGCCTGGCCGTCGACCCTCAATGCACGCGCCCTGGCGTCGGTGAAGTGTTGGTGCGCCACTTGGTGGAGCACTTCATGAGCCGAGGCTTGAGCTACCTGGACTTGTCGGTGCTGCACGATAACCGCCAGGCCAAGAGCCTTTACGCCAAGCTCGGCTTTCGGGCGTTGACCACCTTTGCAATCAAGCGCAAGAACGGCATCAATCAACCGCTGTTTCTGGGCCCGGGGCCCCAGGCGGAGTTCAACCCTTACGCGCGCATCATTGTCGAAGAAGCCCACCGACGCGGTATTGATGTGCAAGTGGACGATGCCGATGCGGGTTTGTTCACCCTTAGCCACGGCGGGCGTCGCGTGCGTTGCCGTGAGTCCCTGAGCGACCTGACCAGCGCCATCAGCATGACCCTGTGCCAGGACAAGAGCCTGACCCACAAGGTGCTCAAGGCGGCGGGCCTGCAGGTGCCGGTGCAACAGTTGGCGGGCAGTGCCGACGACAACCTGGAGTTTCTCGACGAACACCAGCGCATCGTGGTCAAGCCGCTGGATGGCGAGCAAGGCCATGGTGTCGCCGTGGATCTGCGCAGCATCGAAGAGGTGCAGCAGGCGATCGAAGCGGCGCGCCAGTTCGACAGCCGCGTGTTGCTGGAAAGCTTCCACGAAGGCCTGGACCTGCGGATTCTGGTGATCGGTTTTGAAGTGGTCGCGGCTGCGATTCGTCGCCCCGCCGAAGTGATCGGCGACGGCCAACATTCGATTCGCGCGTTGATCCAGGCGCAAAGCCGTCGTCGGCAGGCGGCCACCGACGGCGAGAGCAAAATCCCGCTGGATGCAGAAACCGAGCGCACCCTCAAAGCCGCAGGTTACGACTACAACAGCATCCTGCCCCGTGGCGTGCAACTGGCCGTGCGACGCACCGCCAACCTGCACACCGGGGGTTGCCTGGAAGATGTCACGGCGATCCTGCACCCCACGCTGGTAGACGCGGCCGTGCGTGCGGCCCGTGCTCTGGATATCCCTATGGTCGGCCTGGACCTGATGGTACCTGCCGCCGACCAGCCAGAGTATGTGTTTATCGAAGCCAACGAACGGGCCGGCCTGGCCAACCATGAACCGCAACCCACGGCTGAGAAGTTTGTGGATTTGTTGTTTCCACACAGTCAGCCGGCTACCTGACTACCGATCGTTCCCACGCTCCGCGTGGGAATGCAGCCTGTGACGCTCTGCGTCACCACAGCGGACGCAGAGCGTGCCTGAGGCATTCCCACGCAGAGCGTGGGAACGATCGCACGATCGCAGAGCGTCGATCGCCCTCAACTCATCAGGAGTTTCCATGACCCGAACCATTCCCGAACCCGATCTCGCGTACCTGCAAAAAGTGCTGCTGGAAATGCTCGCCATTCCCAGCCCCACCGGTTTTACCGACACCATCGTGCGTTACGTCGCCGAACGCCTGGAAGAGCTCGGCATTCCGTTTGAAATGACCCGGCGCGGCACCATTCGCGCCACCCTCAAGGGCCAGAAGAATAGCCCTGACCGCGCCGTCTCCGCCCATCTGGACACCATCGGCGCCGCCGTGCGCGCGATCAAGGACAACGGGCGCCTGACCCTGGCGCCGGTGGGCTGCTGGTCGAGCCGCTTTGCCGAAGGCAGCCGGGTCAGCCTGTTCACCGACAACGGCGTGATTCGCGGCAGCGTATTGCCGTTGATGGCCTCCGGGCACGCGTTCAACACTGCCGTGGATGAAATGCCGGTGAGCTGGGACCATGTAGAACTGCGCCTGGACGCCTACTGCGCCACGCGTGCCGACTGCGACTCCCTGGGCATCAGCGTCGGTGACTACGTGGCGTTCGACCC
Source organism: Pseudomonas sp. 22072 (assembly GCF_052046095.1). Lineage (NCBI taxonomy): Bacteria > Pseudomonadati > Pseudomonadota > Gammaproteobacteria > Pseudomonadales > Pseudomonadaceae > Pseudomonas > Pseudomonas sp. 22072. The sequence goes on along the minus strand of NZ_JBQEQE010000011.1, from coordinate 117,057 downwards.
ACTGCCCGAGTTCACCGAGAGCGGGCATATCAGCGCTCGCCACCTGGACGACAAGGCCGGCGTCGCCGCCCTGCTCGCCGCGCTCAAGGCCATCGTCGACAGTGGCGAACCCTTGCTGATCGACTGCCACCCGCTGTTCACCATCACCGAGGAAACCGGCAGTGGTGCAGCGGCCGCCCTGCCCTGGGATGTGAGTGAGTTTGTCGGCATCGATATTGCCCCGGTCGCCCCCGGCCAGCACTCCAGCGAACACGCGGTGAGCGTGGCCATGCAGGACTCCGGCGGGCCCTATGATTATCATCTGTCCCGCCACTTGCTGCGCCTGGCGTCGGAGAACGACCTGCCGGTACGCCGCGATCTGTTCCGCTATTACTTCAGCGATGCGCACTCGGCGGTCACCGCCGGCCATGATATACGCACCGCCCTGCTGGCCTTCGGTTGTGACGCCACCCACGGTTACGAGCGTACCCATATAGACAGCCTGGCCGCCCTGAGCCGCTTGCTGGGCGCTTACATCCTCAGCCCGCCGGTATTTGCCAGCGATGCGCAACCGGCCCAGGGCTCACTGGATCGGTTCAGTCATCAGATCGAGCATGAAACGCAAATGGAGAGCGACACCCGCGTGCCGTCGGTGGACAGCCTGGTCGGCCAGAAGTCCTGACGCGGTGAGTTGATACTGGCAACAAAGGTCCCGGCACAGTAGCATCGCCGGGACCTGACACCTGAGGCTTGTATGCTGATTCCCTACGATGCACTTGAAGTCGACACCCTGACCCGCCTCATCGAAGACTTCGTCACCCGCGACGGCACCGACAATGGCGACGACACGCCCCTGGAAACCCGCGTGCTGCGCGTGCGCCAGGCGCTGACCAAAGGCCAGGCGCTGATCGTCTTCGACCCCGAGAGCGAGCAATGCCAGTTGATGCTCAAGCACGATGTGCCCAAGCATCTGTTCGACTGAAAAGCTGCGCCTAAGGGTTGGGCACCGGCACGGGATGAGTAGCCTGGCCCTCGCCTTTGAGAATCTTGCGGTACACCTCGGAGCGGTACACGTTGACGCCCATCGGCGCCTCGATGCCAAACTTCACATGAGTGCCGTTCACGTCAAGGATATGCACGGTGATGTCATCGCCAATGGCGATGGCTTCGCCTATGGCACGGCTTAAGACCAGCATGGCGGTAGTCCTTTTCCAGTAACAGGACCTCGACCATGCCCCCTTGGCGCTGGACCGACAATGGCTTGCGGGCAAATCAGGCATCTCCTACACAGGTAGGTAACTTGCCTGACAGACCCCAGCCAAATCAGGCCTTAACAGCCTGCGCCTTGGCGCGCATCTTGTCGGCCATCAGGGTCATTTCGTCATACAGCAACTGCGGATTTTTCTGTTTCAACGCCCAGGCCATGCGGCCTTGCTCGTGGGGCAGGATCATGAATTCGCCTTCGGCCACGCGCTGGTAAATGTAGTCGGCAATATCCGCCGCCGAGATGGGCGAACTCTCAAGCAACTTGCCCACTTGAGCCTTCATGGCTGGGGTTGGCCCACGGAACGAGTCGAGCAGGTTGGTCTGGAAAAACGACGGGCACACCACATGCACGCCCACTTCCTGTTGCTTGAGCTCCACCAACAGGCTCTCGGACAACGCCACCACGCCCGCCTTGGCCACGTTGTAGTTGCTCATGGCCGGGCCTTGCATCAGCGCTGCCATTGACGCGATGTTGATGATCCGCCCCTTGCTCTTTTCCAACAGCGGCAGGAACGCCTTGCAGCCTTTGACGACGCCCATCAGGTTGATTGCGATCTGCCAGTCCCAATCCTCCAGGGACAGTTCAGCGAAGAACCCGCCCGAGGCCACGCCGGCGTTATTGACGATCACATCGATGCCCCCGAGCTTCACCTCACAGGCCTGGGCAAAGGCCGTGAGCTGGCTGTAGTCACGCACGTCGCAGCGCTGGGTAAAGCCATCCCCCCCGGCTTCGCGAACCTGCTTGAGGGTTTCCTGCAAACCGGGCTCGCTGACATCAGACAACGCCAACTGCCAGCCTTCACGGGCCCAGCGCAGAGCGATTTCGCGACCCAGGCCAGACCCGGCGCCAGTGATCATCATGCGGTTTTGCATAGGAGGTAGCCTTGTGGTTCACGAAAGAAGTGACCGGCAGTGTAGCGAAGGTTTTTGCTCTACCCACGCACCATCAGGGTGATGAATGCCCCGGGCAAACCGCGGGCCCGGTCGCAAGCGTGCCTATCGACTAAGTTCAATTTTTTTCAACTGATTAGTTCAAGTTGCGCACGCGTTAAAAGAAATAAGCGTCACATCAAAATGTTTTATAAAAACAATGAATTTTCTACGAAGTAGCAGAGTCGGAATGGGTAAGGCGTCCCACTGTACATGGACGAACCAACGGTTAAACAGCCGGTTTTTGCAAAGAACCTATAAGGAATAAAACCATGAGCCTCATTCTGATTATTATCCTGATCCTGCTGCTGGTCGGTGGCCTGCCCGTGTTCCCGCACTCGCGTAACTGGGGTTATGGACCGTCGGGTATCCTGGGTGTGGTGCTGGTTGTTCTGCTGGTGCTGTTGTTGCTCGGCAAGATATAAACGCCGCGCTACGCTTTTTGTAGGAGCGAGCTTGCTCGCGAAAAAGGTACAGGCGCCGCGTTTATTCAGGACGCGCGTTATCGTTGACCTTCTTCGCGAGCAAGCTCTCTCCTACAAGTAAGAAAGCAAAAAAAAGAGGCCCTCTAGAGGGCCTCTTTTTTATTGCCGGTCAGTTAGTCCGGTTTGCCATCTACCACACCTGCGGTGTTATCCAGCAGGCTCTTGGTCGCGGTCTGCAGGAACGACTCGAGCTTCTGCTTGAGCACAGCTTCGTCCGGCGACTCAGGAATCACCTTGCCAGTCGGCTCGGCGCCCAGTGTGTATTCCCACAACTTGGGTGGCATTTCCTTGGGCAATACCAGTACGCGGTCGCCGGTGAGCAAGGCCACGGTCTGGTCGCTGCCCGATGGCTTGATCACGCCGAAACCCTTGTCACCTTCCGGCAGGTTCAGCAGGTCGCGGCCCCAGCACTGGTGCAAGGTATCGCCGCCCAGGCGGCCCATGATGGTCGGCACGATGTCGATCTGGGTGCCCACGGTGTGGTCACGCTCACCGAACTTCTCGCGCATGCCCGGTGCAATCATCAGCATCGGCACGTTGAAGCGACCCAGGTCCATCTCGGTGATCTGCTGCTCATTGCCAAAGCCGTGGTCACCGACGATCACAAACAGGGTTTCCTTGAAGTACGGCTCTTTGCGGGCCTTTTCAAAGAACTGGCCCAAGGCCCAGTCGGAGTAACGCATGGCCGTCAAATGCTCGTTGAGGCTGCCACGGTCGGTGACCTTCTCAACCGGCAATGGGGTCGGCAATGCGTACGGCGTGTGGTTGGACAGGGTTTGCAGCAGTGCGTAGAACGGCTTGCCGCCTTCGCGCGCCTTCAGTTCTTCCAGGCCACGGTTGAACATGTCCTGGTCGGACACGCCCCATGTAGGGTCGGAGAACACCGGGTCGACGAAGTCATTGCGGCCGATGAAGTTGGTCATGCCCTGGTTGCTGAAGAAGCCCGACTGGTTGTCCCAGGCGAAATCGCCGTTGTAGACATACACATCGTCGAAATCACGCGCACTGAGCAACTGCGGCAGGCCCGACAGCTTGTGGCTGCCTTCCGGAGTCTGCATCAGGTATTCGAAACCCGGCAGGTTCGGGAAGCAGGCCATGGTGGCGAACATACCCTGGTGGGTGTGGGTGCCGTTGGAGAAGAAGCGGTCGAACAGCAAGCCCTCGTGGGTCAACTTGTCGAAGTACGGGGTGATATTGCCCGGACGTCCCAATGCGCCCACCGAATGACCAGCGAAGCTTTCCATCAGGATCACCACGACGTTCTTGATCGGCAGGGTTTTCTCGGCCGGTGGCGTGAAGTCACGGCGCACGGCAGCGGTGTCGGTGTCTACCAGCTTCTCTTGCGGCAGCACCAGCATGTCACGCACGGTCTGGGTGGCCAGCGGTTGTTCCAGGGTCGCCTTCCAGATGTTGGCGCGGTCTTCACCAAAGCGCGCCTTGGCCGCCGCGATCAGCGACAAGGTGCCATTGAGGCCCAACTGGTTGGCGAAGTTCGAATCGGTGGTGTAGACGTCACCCCAACGCAGCGGTGGCCCCTGGCGCAGGGTGCCACGGATGGCGACCACGGCGACCAGCAGGCAAACCATGAACACTGCGATGCGGCTGTACCATGGCGCCACCTGGCGCGTGCTGATAGTGCCGCCGCTGAACGGGCCCCGTGGGCGCGTTGCGCGGTCAGCGCCCTTGAAGGCCATGCTCAGGATCAGCGTGCCCACGGCCCAGGCCAGCAGGTAACGCACCACCGGGAAACCGTACCAGAGCATGCTCATCACGGTTTTCGGGTCTTCCTTCACATACTGGAAGACCAGGCCGTTGAGGCGCTGGTGGAATTCGCGGTAGAAGTCCATCTCCATCAAGCCCAGGAACAAGGCGATGCTGGACGCGACGGTCAGCCACAAACGGAAGAACCCGCGCGCCGCCATGGCCCGCACGCTGAACAGCGCCAACAGCAGCGGAATCAGCAGGTACATCACCAGGCGAATGTCCAGGCGCAGGCCGTTGGCGAACGCTTCAAGGAACGTCGAGGCCGGCGTATCGAGGATCATCTCGCGGTTGTAGACCAGCAACGCCAGGCGCAGCAGGGAAAACATCACCATCATGACCAATGCGCAGAGCAGCGTGTACGCCAGATGGGATTTGACGGTCGGTTGCAGCAGGCGATTTGAAGCTCGCTGCTGATTCAGGGCGTCCGGGTTTGCCATGTCGTTTTAGGACCCATTGGAAGTTTAAGTTGCGAAATAATGCAGTGGCGTCCGTCCCTCGCCCAGGCTAGCTGGGGTAGGCGGTTAACGCGGTGGCACAAATGGTGCCCGATCGAGGCCGGCAAGGCTATTAATTACTGAACGTAAGGCACGGCCCTGCCTTTAAGGGCACTGGAGATAGAGCCCTGGCAGCCGGATAAAGCCGGCGAATTGTCTTGGATGGGATGTGAAAATTTCGTGCGGCGAATACTTTCGACACACAAATTTAATTAACGCCGTAAACCCCACTGTGGGAGCTGG
>NZ_JBQEQE010000011.1:31649-111849 GCF_052046095.1 Pseudomonas sp. 22072 | reverse complement strand
TCGCAGGCAAGCCAGCTCCCACATTGACTGTGCCCGCTCCAAATCGAGTGGGTCGTCAGATCCGCACGTTACCGCGCGGCCCGGCGATAGCCCAGATGATCAGGCCCAGCACTGGCAACAGCAGGATCAACAGGATCCACAGCACTTTGGCGCCGGTGCTGGCGCCGCTTTTGAACACGTTGATGATCGCCCAGATATCCAGCGCGAGGATGATCAGGCCAATCAGACTATTAAACGTGGAACCCATGGTGTCGCTCCTAAGTGAGGGCATGCACTTGTAGGATAGTCAGCCTTGGCGCGGGTTCCGTTTTATTTCAGACGTGTACGGCAATCTTCAAGGCTTCAAGCGAGGGCTCGGCCTTGATGCCGACTTCGGCACACAGTTCCAGCACTCGCGCCAGGTCGTTGCCGAACACCAGCACTGCCTGGATCTCGTCATCCAACAACTGGCTGAAGTTCATCAGCACATAACCGCCATCTTCCGGGCTCAGGGCGCTCATCTGGATCTGGATGCGGTTGAGCGCGGTCAGGTCTTCGGTCTTGGCCAGTTGCTTGGGCTTGAGGTTGAACGCCACGCCCGGACCGAACGACGCAACGATCTGGGCAAACAGGTCGCCATAGGTATCGGCCTGGAACAACACCGTGTCCGGCAGGCTACCGACCACCACCCACTCCCCCAGCGGGATCGGGAAACTGTCGTCGTAGTTGATATCCGGATTGGCCGCCAGGAACGCCGCCGGGGCCGCGTAGGCCTGGGCCGCTTCGTCGGCAATACGCGCTACTTCATCGTCCCCCATGACGCCGGCGCTGATTTTGCTGATGAGTTCGACGAGGGCGGTTTTCATGGGGCGGTCCTGTAACGGGCAAGTTTTGAAGGGCGCGTAGCCTACACCAGTTTCTGCAACTGCGCCGCCGTATCCACCGCGCCCATGGTCTGCGCCGCGGCCAGTGCCGTCGCGCCTTGTGCATCGGTGGCCTTGGGGTTTGCGCCTTTACCAAGCAGGTAATCAACCATGTCAACGCGGTTGAACATCGCCGCCATCATCAAGGCCGTACGCCCGTCCGAGGAGGCCGCGTCAATCGGCGTGCCGCCCTCGATCAACGCCTGGACCACCGGCAGATTGCCTTTGAACGCCGCGCCGGCAATCGGCAACTGGTTCTTGTCGTTGGCGATCAGGGGGTCGGCCTTGAACTCCAGCAGCACTTTGACCGCCTCGGCATGGCCGTGGTACGCCGCGAGCATCAACAAGGTGTCGCCATTGTGATTACGAAAGTTGGCCGGCAGGCCTTTCGCCAACAGTGCGGCAAGCATGGCGGCGTCGCCGCGCCGCGCGACGTCGAAGACTTGCTCGGCAAACTCGGCGGCTTCGTCTTCGGTCATTTGTTTAGGCTGATCTGACATGGGGGCTCCTTGCTGAGGCGACTGACATAACTGTTTAAGGCGCCCAGTGTCGCGATGGAGTTCCCCGGTGTCATGGCTTTTTTGTCAAAAGCCGCCATAGCCAGAATCAATAACGGAATTGGCCGCCCTGGATCTGCGCCAGCAATTGCCCGGTCACCGGCACATAGCTGTCCGAACCCGGCAACCAGGCGTAGACCGGGTCATTGCCAGCCTTGTCCGGGTCGAACCCTTGCTCCTTGAGCTTCACTTTCTGGTACTTGAACGTGCCGGTGGTTTCCATCTTCACCTTGATCCGCAAAAACAACGGCACCGCATAAGGGGGCAACTGGCCGTGGGCGAATTGCAGCAGTTCGCGCATGTCCAGGCTGGCCAGGGATTCGCTGGGGGTGATGGCGACCATGCCGGCGCGGCCGTTGGTGTTGTCGATCTGGACGCCATAGGCCACCACTTCAGCGATCTGCGGGTGTTTCAGCAGGACGTTTTCCACCTCGGTGGTCGAGACGTTTTCGCCCTTCCAGCGATAGGTATCCCCCAGGCGATCGACAAATTGCGCATGCCCGAAACCGATGCTGCGCACCAGGTCGCCGGTGTTGAAATAGCGGTCGCCTTTTTCGAATACGTCGGTCAGTACCACCTTGCGGTTCTTTTCCGGGTCGGTGTAACCGTCGAAGGGCGACTTATCATCAATGCGCGCCAATAACAGGCCCTGCCCGCCGGTGGGCACCTTGACCATGAACCCGTTGCTGCCGCGCAGCGGTTCACCAGTGTCATGGGCGTAGTCCACCAGCGCCCAATGCTGCAGGCAAAAGCCGATGGTGTTGTCAAAGTTCAGCACGTTGGTAAAGCCGATATTGCCGTCGCTGGCGGCATACAGTTCGCAGATATGCTCCACACCATAGCGCTGCTTGAACTGCGCCCACACACCGGGGCGCAGGCCGTTGCCGACCATCTTGGTCACCTGGTTATCACGGTCCTGCGCACTCGCGGGCTGGTCGAGCAGATAGCGGCACAGCTCACCGACATAGCCCAGGGTGGTCGCCTTGAACTTGCGTGCATCGTCCCAGAACTGGCTGGCGCTGAATTTGCGCCGAATGGCAAAGCCGGACGCACCGATAATCGCCGCCCCCCAGCACACGCACAGGCCGGTGGCGTGGTACAGCGGCAAGGTGCAATAGAGGACGTCCTGTGGCCCCATGTCCAGGGCGATACTGCCGAAGCTCACGGCGGTTTTGGTCCAGCGCCCGTGCTTCATGATGCCGGCCTTGGGCAAGCCGGTGGTGCCGGAGGTGTAGATATAGAAGCAGGGATCGTGGAAGAACACCTGCGCCGAACTTGCCGGGTTGTCCACCGGGCTTTCGGCACTGGCGGCCATCAGGTCGATGTAGCCGTCGGGCACCCTACTGTCGGGCTGATCGGCCACGAACCAGGTGCGCCCGGCAGGGATCTGAACTTGATCACGCACTGCTGCGTAAGGGCTCAGCAATTCGGCACCGACCACAATGGCAACCGGATTGACCAGGGTCAGGCTGTGTACCAGCGCCCCTTGAGTTTGCGCCGTATTGAGCATGGCGCAGATCCCGCCCAGCTTGGCCACGGCCAGCACGTTGAGCAGCAACTCGGGGCGATTCTCGATAAACAGCGCCACCACGTCACCCTTGCGGATGCCCTGGGCCTGCAAGTGATGGGCAATACGATTGGCGCACTGATTGGCGTCGCGGTAGCTGATCACGCTGTCCCCATACAGCAGGGCAGCACCGTCCGGGTTACGCAACGTGGCTTGTTCGAAATGCCAGCCCAGGCCGCAGGGTTGGCTGGGGTCGGTGACGTTGGCCGCACGCATGCCGCGCACCACCCGTGGTAGCGCCCGAACGATGGCAGGCACCTTACGCAGCATCATGCGCCAGGTGATCATGTCGATTTGCTGATGAGTCATGGCGGGACGTCCCTTTTCTTATTCTTGGTCTGGTCCAGGTACATCGACTGGTGTAGCGGAAAATACGTCAGCGGTTCTTTGGCTGTACACGCGGGATTTGAAAAGTTTTGTATCCCGTGGCGGCCGCCCGATGCCTATCCCCCTGACACTCCACCATTTAAATGTGGGAGCCGCCTTGCCTGCGATGACGGCCTGCCAGCCGACCGGGATTTTTCCTGGCAAAAGGCGGTCAGTATCATTACAGCCCTTCCCCTCCTGCCCGGAAAATCACCGGGCAGATAGCGCAAAATGCAGGATGCACGATGGCCCTTCATGCAAATTGCACGAAAATGAAAATCCTATAAACTTATAAGTAACTGATTTATAAGGATTTTCTAGAAAATCCAATACTGGCACAATCACTGCACCTATCACTCCATGCTTGCCAACTTGAGCCAATGGAGCTGATAGACATGAGCCTGATCCAAGATAAATTCGCTTCGGTATTCTCCAACTACGACGTCACCACCCAGCCACGTCCGGACGGCGGTATCCTGTTGACCCTGCGCAACAGCGAAGGTAAACAGGTCAAGCGCTCGATCTCTTATCAGCAGCTGCACACTGCCGACCAATTGACCTGGGTCATCAGCGCCATTCGCCGTGACTTGGCTGAACAAGCCAGCGAACTGCCGCAGATTTCGATGTTGCAAAGCCAGAACCGCTTTGCGCTGCCGACTTATCATTCGGCCTAAGCGACAGTATCCAGTCCTGAATAGGTTTACACCTGGTTCTTCCCGACGCCCGATGCATTGTATCGGGCGTTTTTATTCGGTCCCGCAGCCCTCTTAGTGGTCCCAAGTCTAGCCAAATGCCTCTTTGACCAAGCTGTCGAACATGCTGTAGGTCGACAGCGCTTCACGACGGTGATCTTCATCGCTGGCGTCCAGGGGTGTGACCCGCAAGGTCTGGATCTCGATGACATTGCTGGCTGCGTCATGCTGGTAGTGCAGGAGCACCGAGATACCATAGTTGTCGCCACACAGGCTGTAGCAGACATTCATATACTGCGGCTTGAGCAGCTCCAGGCCGTGCATCTGGCTATGGATGGCCAAGGCACAGACCCTGGCCTGGCATGTCGCAGCGAAGGCCGACTTGGGCAGTTTCTCGGCGTAGGCCGCGTCGCCGATCACATGCACATCCGGTACTAGCAGGGATTCCAGGGTTTGGGTGTTGACCGGACACCAGCCATGCTCTGCGGCCAGGCCGTTGTGCCGTGAAAAATCATCTGCCTGTTGGGGCGCAATGATATTGATCACATGGCCGCTGACCGGACCACCCTCGGTCAGCAACTGCCCCTTGGCTTCGTCGAAACCTAGCACGGTCCCCCCCTGCAAGGCGCCGACCCACTGGATGGTGGCCTGCTTACTCCCATAGCCATAGAAACGTTTCCAGGCCTGCTCGAATTGCGCCTGCTTGGCAAACCGCGGCTTGGCATCCAGGACGATCACCCGAGAATCGGGCTTGTGGGTCTTGAGATAATCGGCAATCAGGCTGGCCCTTTCATACGGCCCGGGTGGGCAGCGGTAATCGTCCACGGGTACCGAGATCAGCACATTGCCGCCGTTGGGCATGGCCTCCAGTTGCTGCCGGAGCAAGCGCAGTTGCTCGCCGCCGCCCCAGGCATGAGGTACACGACTGGACACCGCCTCGCTGTAACCGGCGATGCTGTCGTACTTGTAGCCAATACCCGTTGCCACTACGCAGCGGTCAAAGCCGAGCACCGAACCGTCCGCGAGCCTGATCTGCTTTCGTTTGGCATCGATCAAGCGCGCCTTCTGATGGACCACCTCGATGCCCTCGGCTCGTAACTGCTCGTAACCAAAGACCAGGGTTTCTTCGTCCCGCTTGCCCACCAGGTATTCAACCCCCAGCAGGCAGCAGTGATACTGCCGGCTGGGCTCGACCAGAGTGATGCCGACGTTGGCGTCCAGGCGCCTGAGAGTACGAGCGAAAGTTGCGCCGGCAAAACCACCGCCGATCACCACTACCGCATAAGAGTGGGCCGTCACGGCCACCGCAGGTCTGGCCAGGGCCTGGATCGAGGAAACGCCGATGCCCGTGGCCAGCCACCTGAGCAGCAGCCTGCGTTGTGGGTTCATCGACATAGAGCCCCCTGTGCGCAACCTTGTAGATACCCCAGAAGCTGCTGCAACTCCTCGCCTTTGAGGGCAGACATCGCACTGGTCATTTCCTCTGGCATCGTTCGTTGGCCTGTGACCATATCCTTCAGCACTCCTTGCATATACTGCGCATTCTGTCCTCTCACATACGGCGTATCTGCCTGCTCCTCATGGCAACTGGAACAGTATTGCGCGTACAGCCGCTCACCCTGTTTGTGTGCCTGGGACGAGGCCCCCCCCAGCGATTCTTTCGGCAGGCTGCTGTAATACTCGGCTAACTGCCTGAGCGTCTGGTCGTCGTACCCTTCCATCGCCCGGTTCATGATGGTGCCTTTGAGAGTGCCGTCGCGATAAGCCGCCAGGGTCTTGTACAGGTAGGCCTCGGGCTGGCCGGCCAGCGAAGGAATCGCCCCCGGCGTGCGCTGTCCCTCGAAACCGTGGCAATTGATACAACCGTTGCTCAACATGAAGAGCTCGCCACGACTGCCTGCTTGCAGACTGGGAACCGCGAAAAACACTAGGCCAATCAACAACGCCCCGATAACCACGCGCATAGCCTGGACTCTCTCTGCGTATCGGCCGCTGCATCGGCGGCCGAGTAATTCCTTCGACTACTCAGTGAGTACGTTGCTCATGTACACCTTGGTGTGACGCAGGTACTCCTTGGGAATGTGGTAACCGCCGTAGGCTTTCACATGGCCGTCGATATAGCCGCTCATGGCCTCGCGCGAAGCGAATATCCGCTTGGCTCGCTCGAAGGTCGCAGGGTCGCGGTAGATCATCAGGTGGATCAGCGGCTCGCCCAGTTCGGTGGGGATCAGGTTGATCACCTTGACCCCTTCCTTCGACTTACCCGCATAAGTCTGCATGTGCGCAGCCTGAGAGGTGACGAAGGTATGCAGGAACGCCTCTTCCTGACCCTTGGGCGGCTCGAAAATGATGGTCATTGCTTTGCTGGAGGAGGTGGCGGCCGAGGCTGGGGCTGTCGGGGCCTGAGTCTGAGCCCATGCATGGCTGCCAAAAAACCAGATAAGGCCGACTAGGCCAAGACGCGCTGTAAGATTGCTCACCGTTATCACCGTTATTGTTACCAATGGTTTTTTATGTCGAGCCAAGCATGTCCGGCGAGCGGACCTGGGATGGCTGACTCGAGGCTTTTGCTATTTGTGCAGCACGACTGAAATCATTTTTCCGTCCAAGTCCGCCGTGGGGTTGGCCGTATCCCTGGGCGCAACCTGCACGGAACTGATTTCCACGCGGCGATAGTGTTCGAACATCACACGCTGGTACTCCTGCGGCAGCAAGGTCCGGATGCAGAAAAGGGCGAGGCGCCCGCCATCATCGAGCAGCGACTGCGCGGCAAACTTAAGGAACCTGAGGTTTTCGTTGTCAACCGCCGCCATTTCATCGGCGAACGGATCGAAGAAAATCGCGGAATAACGCTGGCTGCTGGTGTCAAGCTGCTGCCAGTAGCCGGGGTGCAACTGAATGTTCTTACGTACGCCCTTCCAGCGCTCGGCCTGGAGCAGCACCTGTGGGTGGGGCTCGACAATGGTATGGGACGCCTGGCCGAACTCCTGCAGGATGCTGGCCGAGATACCCATACCGAAGCCGATTTCCAGTAGCCGGTCATCAGGCGTGAGCTTGAGGTCCTCGACCATCCTGCGGATCAGTGGCCTCTCCCACTCATGCATGACGTACTCGTTGCCGATGCGCAGTGAATCGCCGGTGTAGACCGCCTCTGTCGCCAGATAGTCCTTGCGTTGCGGGTCCATGAACACTCCTTTTCTCGTCAATCACGGGTAGGTACGGCGATCACTCCAACAGGCAGACGGCGTTACCGCACCAGTTTCAATTCGGGCCTGCCGACGAAGGCTTGCGCCGGCGTTACATTCGATTTCAGCAGCAGTGTCTGGAACCCGTCCTTGAACGGAACCCTGGCGAGGATCGCGATACTCAGCTCTTCGAGGTACAGCGAAAAGCCTTGGAGCATCTTCAATGGCAGACCGGCAAGTACGGCATATGCGATTTCGAGCAGTAACTGGTCGAGATAGATCACTAGGGTTCTTTCGCTGTACCGGTGCAGAATCGCTTCCAGTTCGATGGCAAATACATGGTAGAGAGTGTTGAGGCTCTGGCTACCGTAGCGACCAGCATAGGAATCGAACAACCAATCCATCTTGCGAGCCCCATAGACCTGCTGCGGATCGTAGAACTCCTGCTCGAAGACCAGGGTCTGGATCCCCAAGCTGCCAGCCAGCGACAGGACCGGGGCATAGCAGGTCGAGCACCCGGACAGAACTAGCAGGTCACCATGTGCGCACTGCAGCGTATGCAGGTGGTTTTGCAATAACTCCTCATCGAACTTCCTCGCACGGCGCATGAGAATCACGTTCATCTCATCGAACTCCTGAAGCCAGCCTCGCAGGCCGTCAATGCCTCGATATGCCGCGTACGGGTAGCGCCGACGATACAAGCGTCTACCTGCCGATGATGAAAGGCGTAGTGCAGCGCAGGCGCCAGCGGAATATCGCCGCCCGCCAGGCAATGCACGGCGTAGAGGCGGGATCGGGCCTTGATTTGGCGCAAGTAGCCGGCGTAGCTTGGGCATTGCATGTTCAGCAGGTTGACCGGCACCGCGGCGCCGGCGAACGATCGCTCTCTCAGCACCTGCAGGAAGCCGGCGCTGGGGTGGAACCCCAGGAGAATTCGCGAGGCAATCGCAATGGCCGCCTCCATCTGTTGCAGGATCGCTTCGAGCAGCGCGTATTGCTGTTGCGCAAGCAGAATGTCCAGCCAGTCGCCCCCTAGGGTCACTAGGCCCGGCTGGCAGTAGTGGATGATATCGAGGTCTTCGGCTATCTGTTGCGCATCGGCGGCGAAAGTATATCCAGGAGCCGTGTAGTAGTACTCCGGGTTGGCCTGGATCTGACGGACACTGACGCCCTGCCCCGTTGCCTGCTCGGTGACTCGCAGCAAAAACCGCGAATGATAGATATGCCGCGTTCGTGCGCCCCCAGCCAAGGCATTGCTGACAGCCTTGGCTGTGGACCAGTCGCCGCTGGCCAGGCCCAGTCCGGATTTGGCCAGAACCCTGCGCGCGATCTCCTCGACCTGTTGCGCCGAGTAAGGACTGCCGTAACGTTTAAGAAACCCCCGGTCGCCCAAGTACAGAATCGGCTCATCCATGAGTCTTTCCTCGCTCCGGGCAATCAACTACCAGCTCGCCGAGCTCTATGTCATTTTCCAGTCGGCAACGATGATCCACCAGCACCAGGGTGTTACCGCTACGCTCGGCGTAAAGGTGCAACGCTTGCACACGCTCGGCCAACTGCTCCGCGCGCAAAGCACTGAACGGCTCGTCCAGCAACAACAGATGATGGCGGTCCTCCGGCAACGCGCTCAGCCAAGTATCCAGCCAGCCGCTTGCCCCGGGTTCACCGCCGAGCAGCGCCAGGGAATTACTGTCCAGGTAATAGCAGGTTGATGTCATGGCCTTCACCATGCCCGCCTCTTCGATGATCACGTCGGTGATACCGGCCACGCCCTTGAGGTAATCGCTCTTGCCAGAACCGGAGTGCCCCGATAGCGAATACAACCGGCTCCGTTCCAGGCTCAGGGCACGATAGGCATGTTGAGCAATAAAGGGAGCAATGCTCAGGCTTTGCCCAGCAATCGCCACGACCACCGAGCTTTTGGGCCGGGCAAAATGCTGCAGACGCTCCACCGACACCGACTGCGACTTGAAACCTGTGACGGCCAAAAACACATTGGCCAGATCGGAACGCACCAGTAACAAAGCCGTGACCGCGAGCACAAAAGCCGAATCGCTGGGCCGGTAGAGCCAGCCCATCAGGACCACCAGAACAATCACTAGGTCGCTGAGCAAAGTGCAACTGGCTGCCGTGACGGTACGGGTGATAACACTGCGCATGCGAGTGGTGTAGAAATGCCTCACCCCCTCGACTATCGTCCCCCGCTGAGTGAGCGCTAGCCAATCTCCCATGCGTTCAAAACCCACGCCACCGGCCCGGGAAATAGAAAACGTCACATGGGCCGAGCGCAATAGGGAGTCAAATCCCTTAACGCTTTCCACCCGGGTCCGATATAGCTCGTTGATCGAAAGCCGGTACAACCCCGCCAGCAAGCCGCTGAACAGCAGCGCCACCGCGATGCCGAACAGGCCGAACCCCATCCACAAGGCCACGCCATTGCACAGCAATAGCGCGATAATCCAGGCAATGTCGTGGGCATACCAGGCAATACGTTCGAATGTCGTGGTGACGTCGCGAGAAACCACCTGCAGCGCATCGGCCAGGCCAGTGACCCGAATGTCTCGCAAGCCATCGGTGAACAAGCGGGAAAAGCGGCTGCGCAACAGATTCTCGATAAACAGCCCGGCAGCGATTCCTGCCCCTACCCCGACCACGGCATACAACACAACCTGCCAAGGCGAGAAGCCTGCCTCTGGTAGCGTCAGGTTGGCGGCATAACTCATCATCAGCGCCGGCACCATCAACATCAGCACACCCCAGCCACAATACTTGAACAGATCGCCGAGACTGAAGCGATCCAGTGCCCGGCAGTTAGCCGGCACCGTCGAAGCCGTCCGCTCACTAACCTGCACGGGTGAGCCTTTGCGCTGCGCTATCGCTCTTGCTGCCGATGGGCTGAAGCTTACCCAGGACAGGCACTCCAAGGCGTCTTTCACTGCCAGCGCGGCCGCAGCGTCCAACGCCGAGAGGTCGTGGTCGATATTCAGGGTTCCGTCCTGGGCACGGGCCAGAAACACCCCGCGCAGCAGTTGCAGGCGCAGGCGTTGTCCGGCAGAGAGATTGCTCCCGTCCAGCTCGATGGGCAGCTGCAGGACCTGCTGTGGGTTCGGCCCCAGCTCGGGTACCAGCCGGAAAGCGCCCAGCAACGCGTGCAGGTCCTCGCGCTGGCTCTCCAGCGGGCCAGGAATCAGTTCGACCAGCTTCGCAGGCCAGACCGGCCAGTCGGCATCGAACTCGATCACGCCCCGGGCCAGATCGGCGGCGGCGGGTCGCAGCACCGAATGCCTGGAGGAATTCTGATACAGACCATTGAGTGCTTCCAGAGAGCGGCCGATGGCCTTGTAACTCACATAGGATCGGGGCAGCGCTAGCACCGCCGCCAGCAACGGGATGCTCAGCCAGAAAATCGCCCCTTCCCAGACCGTGGCCGATTCCGAGGTGCCCAGCAGCCCCAGCAACACAAAGGGAATCAAGCGACCGAAACCGATGATGTAGCTGTCGGCACCACGCAATAGAGTATCCAGGTTGCGCAGGCAGCGTTCGCCCCCCAGTGTCCGCTCGATGCTCTGCAAGACCGTCCGGTCGGCGAACTGCTTGAGCCACGGGCCTTTACGCAACCATGCCGAACACCGTTCGATACGCTGCGCCGCCATATCCATGATCCGCTGGTAGTTGCGGTCTGAGAGCCAGGACAGCAGATAGGAAAGCGGCAGGAACACACCGATCACCGCAACCGCCCAGAAACCTGCCGTGCCAAAGACCAACAACGCCAGCAGGATTGAAAGCAGCAGGAAAACCGGAATAGCCAACAGGTTAACGCTAGCACCGATGCCATCGAGAATGACGCTGAAATCCCGCGAAACCACCCGCTCCAGCACCGACACATCTACACGGGGCTGCATCTTGCGCGCCAGAAGGCGCTCGAACTCGCGGCATAACGTCAGGGAGATGTAGCGTTCCAGATTGAGCTCGCTCACCATCAGCAAAAAACCGCTGATGGCCAAGAACGCCAGGAGCACGGTGTCCGTCAGTACAATATCGACGATGCCTTGGGCCGCCACCAGTGTGCTCAGCTTGTAGATGAACAACAGCGGCACGGCGTATTGCAACAACGACACCCATACATAAGCGCCGACCGCCCAGGGCGCAAGGCTGAAGGCCAAGCCGAAAAAGCCGTCGGCGAAAGCTCGCTCTTCGGAGCGAGCGAACGGCTGATAGCGTAATGTCGGCGTAAAACAGTACATCCACTTCACGACAGCGCCTCCTCGCAGTACACCCGACCAGGCTCCAGGGCCTGTACACGCAGCAGGCAGTCTTGGATTTTCTGCAGATCATAATAGTGGGCGGGAATCTTCCGGCACTCACAGTAACGGGCCACCCATTCCTCCAGACTCCACGAACTTACCGGCCCCACCCCCAGGAAGCGGCTCAAGGACAAGATGTCGAACCACACACTGCGCTGCAGGGAATGAGTCTCCAAGTCGAGGATGCGCACGCCATCCACGGTAACGAGCAGATGCTCCGACTTGCAGTCACCGACGCTGATGCATTGCAGGTCGAACGGCGGCAAACGGCAGCGCGACGACAGGCAGGGATCGAGAAACTCAGGGGTACTGCGGTGCCCCATGACCCGCTGGATATTCGCAAGGGCCGTGGCATGCATCGCCGCGTAGGCCGCGATCACTTCAGGCAGGTCGGCCGGACCGGGCAAACGCCCTTGAAGAGACTCCAGCACGAGTACCTGGTGCCGCGCATCCTGACAGCGCATGCCTGCGATCGGCCCCGAGCGGAACAGCAAGTATCCGCTGGCTTCGGCGGTATAGGCCGCCTCATCGAAATAACGTTTGATCACCACCTGCTCGCCCGAGGCCACGCACACGCCCGAGCAGACCAGGGACTTCACCGACTGGCCAAGTACCCGCAAAACCTGATAACGCTCGGCCAACAGCTCGGCAAGCGCCTGTCGCTGCTGCTGTACCTGAGCTGCGCCGAGGAGTTCGAGATGCACATGCTCAAAGGCTCTTTGCCGGCTCATGGCGCAGTCACCAGGGACAGCTCATAACTGCGCAAGGCACGTCCATAGTCCACTTGCTCGTTGTAATACTCGAGCCAGAACGCCAGTGGGCTGTCATAGCGATCGCAGACATACCACTGCGATGCCGACAGGTTGAGCAGCTCCCATATCTGCAACTCGCCGAGAACCAGCTTGCAGAAATCGCCATGGTCGACACGGATGCCGTAGGGATAACGCTTGATCGCCCCCTCGCCTTCGTCCGGCACCTCGATGAACTCGACCCTGGACACATCCAGCACCCACTGGTGACCGGCGCCGTCGTCCCGGATCAATTGCAGCACCGCACGGCACGGACTAACGGGGCGCCCCAGGTAGTTGCTCTGAGCCATCAGGACCTGGCCGTAGCGAGTAATCAGCCAGGTCCTGGCCATTTCGTCGAGATGGGCCTTGATCCGCTGTGTATCAAGAGAGACCGTCTGGCGTCGCCCTTTCGGTGGGCAGGGCCCTATCTGTTCCTCGGATGCGCAGATCCAGCCAGCCGGTTCGCCAGGCCGAGCCGGCGCCACGTCAAAGCTTTCGCCGGGTGTCAGTGAGTGCACCGCTCGCAACAAAGACAGTTCGCTACAGATCTGCGCAAGTTCGAGGTTCGACCAGGGGTGATGCGTCTTGCCAAAGGGATCGCGATATCCATTGCCCGCGAGGAGCAGGGTCGGCACCTGGTTCAGTCGGCGCATCGGTCTGTGTACGATTTCGTCCAGCAGACGCAAGCCGGACAGCCGGGTGTAGCGTTGGTCCGGCACCGGCAACAGGTTGTCCAGGCCAATCGGCCCTTGCGTCCCGCTGCACTGGAAATTATTGGTCATAACCATGACCTGGGGCCAGGCAACGGCTCCATTATTGACATCGGCAAAGTAGACGTCGGCGATTCGGGTGTCGGACTGGATGAACACCGCCTCGCGGCCCTGATGCTCGACATGCAGCGACGCTACCCGGCTGTCCCAGAACAGTACCTCGGTGAAGGGCATGTAGAAGCGCAGCCTCAGCGAGCCGATAACGAACTCTGCCTGAGTATCGACCCGCCGCACCTCGTAACCGCATGCACGGACAATCGCCTCGGCCGCGCCGGGAAACAGTTCCGGGACATAGACCACTTTGCGCTTGAGCAAATGCCCACAGTCCGACGACAGACGGCGCAAGGAGGGCGGGTGAAAGTGCTGCAGGTGCTCGGTGGTCAATACAATGCCATCCACCGCCGGCATACGCTGCAGATCGACGTTGCGCGCCGGGATTATCGCAAACTGCCGGTCAGCATCGGAACCGAAGCCACCACCCAGCACCGGGTCAATCAACACATGGCAATCACCAGCCTGCAGTGACCAGCTTTCGTGGCCGATCATCGTCAGTTGCATGGGCACACCTCAAGATTGCGCATGCTGCGCCAGATGATTTTCGCCAAGAGCTCAGGGCTGCCGTTCTCGCCGTAATAGCTGTAGAAGAACGGGATCAGGCCATCGAAGATGCCGGTCTCAAACCAGGACTGGACCGAAACGCCGACGATGTCCCAGACCTGCAGGTCCCCTTCGACCATGCCGATGAAGTCCACCAAGGGCAGGCATACTCCAAAGGGATACAGCCCCACCAGCGATTCGAGCTGGTTATGCGCCTCAGCCTCGAACTGGCCGCTGATCAGATTCAGTGCATAGCTGTCCTGACGCCCCAAGGCATGGGCGACAAAACTAAAAACGATTCTTTTCGGCCCGAGCTTGCACCCGTTGTAGTGAGACATCGCCAACACCTTGCGTCCGGTGATAAACAACATCAGGCTTTTCGCCAGGCGTTGCAGCTCGGCTTGCGCACGTCGCAGCAACTCTTCATACGCCTCGGCGTCCTGCACGTCCGGGCGTACCGATGCGACCACCTCGACGGTCTTGCGGGCATCGATGAACTGGTCCAGCTCCTCCATTAGCAAGTTGTGCTGCACCTTATCCACCTGAACCCAGTCGATAACCGCCTGCGGCCTGGGATCAGTGTCCAGGGCAAAGGCTTCGCCTGGCAGCAGGCCGACAATATTGGTGTCCAGGCTGAGCTGATTGGCCAAGCGGCTCAATGTCGGCTGATCGGAAAACGGGAAAGCGGCGAAACCGCCCAGGCGCTTGATGAACCCACCACCGCAAAGGGCGATGTTCTCGGGTTGCACCGGAAAATCGTCCATGTAGCCGGTCAGCACGGCGCTGAGCACACCAATCCCCAACGGACCGACTTTACGGTTGCTGTCACTTGCGTTCTTGCCCCAGTTTTCCAGGGACTGAAAGGCTCCTGGAGGCGATACCCTAGAGTTGTTCGAGACGATCACCAGCTTGGGCGGTACCAGTCGTCCTGCGACGATATCGGTCTTGAACACTTCGGACACCAGGGCATCCACAGCAATGAAGATGCCACCGCTCGACTGCTCGGCCTCCTCGATATGCACCTGGGTGACCCGGCTTTCCCAGAAGGCGGTCTTCGGATCCGCCGGGTAGAAGCGTAGGCTCAAGTCGCCGACCCGCATTTGATCGGTGTCGTTGACTTGCGTAAGGGTAAATCCGAGGTCACGGATGCATTGTTTGACCGGTTCAACAATGGTCGCCCCCACCACAAACTGGGCGGAACGTGGTAACAGATTCAGCGACTTGATATCGAAATGATCGGAATGTTCGTGACTGAGGAAAATCAGGTCTATATCGGAAAGTGCGGCGGCATCGACGGTACGCGGCGGATAGATCTCGATCCGGTACTCGTCGACCAGCCCGAAGTCTTCACATAACAGCGGGTCAATCAGGATCCTTGTACTTCCATGTTCCACTAGCCACGTTTGATGGCCGATAAAGATCGCCCTCATGTCCACCTCCCTGATCGACAACTGAATACTCAGTACCCAAAAAATGAAAAAGCAAGAAAGGACTTTCTTGCTTTTTCGGGGTCAGTTCAACGGTGGTACGCGCAGCTCGCAGCCTTGGTTTCGGAAACACGGGTCTTGGACTTCTTGATGGCATCGCTCAAGACCTGCAACTCTTCCTTGCTGAAGAATACTTTCTCGACGTCTTGATGATTGGGTGCGGTCGCACCTTCCTGGATCTTCTGGTTCATGGCTTGCTCCTTGTCTAAGTGTTTGCAGGTATGCCAAAAGGGTAATGGCACTTGCAAAAGCCGAGTCGCGGATAGGCAGCGACATGCCAACACTAGAACTCCGGTAGGGTGCACGCAATGGAAAATGGCCGGCAACAGCATCTTTGGGAAACGTCCGACAAGAAGGCGAGAACTCTAGTTTTTCGGCGCAAATACACATCGCAAAGCTTGTCTGAGTGCGTGAACAGAAGCAGAAGGGCTCTTGCATCAATGGGCGTCTTCGAGTTGAGCGAATTCAAACGCAAAAAAGGGCCGCGGCGCCATTGGCGTCGCACCCCTTTTTTGTGCCTTCAGCACAAGCCCTGGCGGACGGCCTCATTCTTTGCCTGTACACGGTTGGTGACATCCAACTTGCCGTAGATGTTGCGCAGATGAAATTTAACCGTGGCTTCAGAGGTGGCGCGAATCTGGCTGATTTCCCAGACGGTCTTGCCCTCGGAGGCCCATCGCAGGATTTCCAGCTCGGTGGAAGTCAGGGGCTTGCCGGACAAGCTCATGCGTTTTCTGATAGCCGTCGGCACGATAACCAACGGGCGATACGTCTCCTCGGGGCCACTCATTGTTCTCTCCTTATATCTGCTGATGCGCTGCCATCTTTCGGATTCCTCCCATTGACAGATGGCATAAACATTGACGCCGAACAGAGAGTTACATAAAGAGTGGAATCAAAGCGCACAGCACCGAACAAACAGCGTTGCCCTACAAATAATTAAGTTTCTTCCCACAGCAACTTCCAACTTGCCAGGGTTGAACATTCAGTTATCTATGCTTAGTCATCCAGCCTTGGAAAGCGGGCGGCAATCGCATCACCGGTCAAAGAGGGCACAACGCCTTGGGCCGTGTTGAACAAACGCAGTGTCACACAGTGCGGGTTTTCGCCGATGTCGAACCAGTGCGGTACACCGGCCGGGATGATCAGCAAGTCATTCTTCTCACAGCGCAAGCTGTACACATAGTCGCCTATGTGCAGCGTAAACAGCCCCTGGCCTGCGATGAAGAAACGCACTTCATCTTCACTGTAGGTACGTTCATCCAGGAACTGTGCGCGCAACTCGTCTTTCTGTGGATGGTCGTGGGTCACGCTGACCACTTCAACAGCGGCGTAGCCCAGAGCATCGATCTGCGCCTGGTACGCGGCGATCATCTGCGCCGCACTGGCGCCCTTTTCGATTGGGCTGGGCTGCCAGCGTTCGAACCGCACACCGTGCTCGGCCAGGGTCGACTGGATGTCGTCGGCATGGGTCAACACTTTGTTCGGGGTGTCCGGGGTGGCGATGGAGTAGACGGCTACATAGCTCATTGCACGGTTCCTTGGTTCGGCTCTTGCAATCGAAGGCCAATGATAATGGCGGCGGCCAGCGCCGCGAGGCTGGCGATACTGAACGTGAAGGTTGGCCCCAGCAGATTCCAGCTGTAACCGGAATACAGGGCGCCGAGCGCGCCGCCGGTGCCGGCCAGCGCGGCATATAGGGCCTGGCCCTGGCCTTGCTGGCGGTCACCGAAGCTGCGTTGCACAAAGGCAATCGCCGCCGCGTGGAAGCTGCCGAACGTGGCGGCGTGCATCAACTGCGCCACCAGCAGCAGCCAGAAAACCTCGGCAAATGAACCCAGCAGCCACCAGCGCAGCGCCGCCAGCAAGAAGCTGGCGAGCAGCACCCGGCGCACCGAAAAGCGCGCAAGAATACGGCTCATGGCCAGGAACATCAGCACTTCCGCCACCACCCCAAGCGCCCACAGCAGGCCGATCACGCCACGGCTGTAGCCCAAATGCTCCAGGTGCAGGGTGAGGAAGGTGTAATACGGGCCATGGCTCATTTGCATCAGCGCCACGCAGGCATAAAACGCCAGCACGCCTGGGCTGCCCAATTGCTTGAGAAAGCCATCGCCGGCCAGGCGGTTGCCGTGGCTGGCCGGCTGCGCGTTCGGTACCCACAGGCTGGCGCCGATGATGCCGGCCATGATTACCACGACCACCACCGGGTAAATATCCAGGCTCAGCCAATCGAACAGGCGCCCCATAACCACCACGGTGAGGATAAAACCAATGGAGCCCCACAGACGGATCTGGCTGTAGCGCGAGGTTTGCTTGTGCAGGTGGGTCAGGGTGATGACTTCAAACTGCGGCAGCACCGCGTGCCAGAAGAACGCGTGCAGGGCCATCACCAGCGCCAGCCAGGCGTAGGTTTTGCTGACAAAAATCAGGCAGAAGCTGGCCAGGGTGCACACCGCGCCGAAGCGCACAATGGCCAGGCGCCGGCCGGTGTAGTCGCCGATCCAGCCCCACAGGTTGGGGGCCACGCAGCGCATCAGCATGGGAATGGCCACCAGCTCGCCGATGCGCGCGCTGGAGAAACCGAGGTGATCGAAGTACAGCGCCAGGAACGGCGCGGTCGCCCCCAGCAGGGCGAAATAGAAGAGGTAGAAGCTGGAGAGGCGCCAGTATGGGAGCGGTGGGAGCATGTTATTGGGGCTGCTGCGCAGCCCAGCGCGAGCAAGCTCGCTGGCCACAACAAGCTCGCTCATTGCCCCAGGCGATCACAGTTGGCCCAGTATCGGGGTACTCACGCGCACATCGGCATTTTGCCCGCGGTTGCGCAGCAGATGGTCCATCAACACGATGGCCATCATGGCTTCGGCAATCGGTGTGGCACGGATGCCGACGCACGGGTCGTGGCGGCCCTTGGTGATCACGTCCACCGGGTTGCCGTGCACATCGATCGAACGGCCAGGCGTGGTAATGCTCGACGTGGCCTTGAGCGCCAGGTGCGCCACGATCGGCTGGCCGGAAGAAATACCGCCGAGGATGCCGCCCGCGTTGTTGCTGAGGAAACCTTCAGGGGTCATCTCATCGCGATGCTCGGTACCGCGCTGGGATACGCAGGCGAAGCCGGCGCCGATTTCCACGCCTTTCACCGCGTTGATGCTCATCAACGCATGGGCCAGTTCGGCGTCGAGGCGATCAAAGATCGGCTCACCCAGGCCCGGTTTCACGCCTTCGGCCACCACGGTGATCTTCGCGCCGACCGAGTCCTGGTCGCGGCGCAACTGGTCCATGTAGGCCTCCAGTTCCGGCACCTTGTCCGGGTCGGGGCAGAAGAAGGCGTTGTCTTCGACGCTGTCCCAAGTCTTGAACGGGATTTCAATCGGGCCCAACTGGCTCATGTAGCCACGGATGACGATGCCCTGGGTGGCCAGGTATTTCTTGGCGATGGCGCCAGCGGCCACGCGCATGGCGGTTTCACGCGCCGAGCTGCGGCCACCGCCACGGTAGTCGCGTTCGCCGTATTTGTGGTGGTAGGTGTAGTCGGCATGGGCCGGGCGGAACAGGTCCTTGATCGCCGAGTAGTCCTTGGACTTCTGGTCGGTGTTACGAATCAACAGGCCAATGGCGCAGCCCGTGGTGCGACCTTCGAACACTCCGGAGAGGATTTCGACTTCGTCCGGTTCCTGGCGCTGGGTGGTGTGGCGGCTGGTGCCGGGCTTGCGGCGGTCGAGGTCGCGCTGCAGGTCGTCCAGGCTCAGCTCCAGGCCTGGCGGGCAGCCGTCGACAATGGCGACCAACGCCGGGCCATGGCTTTCGCCCGCGGTGGTGACAGTGAACAGCTTGCCGAAGGTATTGCCGGACATGCAGGGCGCTCCGTGAAATCAGTTGAATCAAGTCAACCGTAATAACTTAAGACAGCCAGTATACGCAGGCTAACCGACTAGTTCATCCTCGAAACCTTACCGGTAGACGTTGGTCCAACCGGCACCTCTCCAATGATGGCGCTATGATGCTGCGAGTTCTGCTGTTCACCCTCACCCTGTTCACCGCCGTGGCCCAGGCCGCCTCCCCTGTTGTCTTGCAACGCCCGATCAGCCTGGACACCGGCAGCGGCCAACTCTTTGGCTCCCTGCTGTTGCCGCAATCGGATAAACCGGTGCCGGTGGTGCTGATCATCGCCGGCTCCGGCCCCACCGACCGTAACGGCAACAGCGCCGACGGCGCGCGCAATGACAGCCTCAAGCGCCTGGCCTGGGTACTGGCCCGGCATAACATCGCCAGCGTGCGCTACGACAAGCGCGGCGTGGCCGCGAGCCTGGCGGCCACGCCGGATGAACGCAACCTGACTTTGGAGGCGTATGTGGCCGACGCCGTGGCCTGGGGCAAATTACTCAAGGCCGACAAGCGCATGGGCCCGCTGATTGTGCTGGGCCACAGCGAGGGCGCGCTGGTCGCCGCCCTCGCCGCGCCGCAACTTGAACCGGCCGGGGTCATTTCCTTGTCTGGCAGCGCCCGCCCGGTGGACCAGGTGATCCGTCAGCAACTGGCCGATCACTTGCCCCCTGCCCTGCTGCTGCGCAGCAATGAAATACTCGATCACCTCAAGGCCGGCCAGGTGGACGCCGACGTGCCGCGCCCATTGGAGGGTATTTTCCGACCCAGCGTGCAGCCGTATCTGATCAGCCTGTTCCGCGCCGATCCGTCGGCCGCCTTTGCGCGCCTGGACATGCCGGCGCTGATCATTCAGGGCACCAACGATATCCAGGTTGGCGTAGGCGACGCCCGGCAACTGAAGCAGGCCAAGCCCGACGCGCAGTTGACGGTGATCGAAGGCATGAACCACGTGATGCGCATCGTGCCCAATAACGTGAAGCAGCAACTGGCCTCCTACAATGACCCGAAACTGCCGCTGGCTGCGGAGCTGGGCCAACGTATCGTCAGCTTTATCGAAGGACTTCAACCCCGTTAAGCGGCAATTGGCCTCCAGTCCTGGGAAAAACGGCCGATAAGTCCAGAGTCGACAGTAAAAAGATTGTCGGCTCGCAGGGCTTGGACAGGATCGCGCCGCATGACAACCACCGAAACAACACCCGAATCTACCGCCGAAACTACGGCCGCAACCGAAGCTGGCGCCGCAGCGGCCCTGCCGTGGGCCGACGTTCACGCCGAACATTTCAAGATGCTGCGCCTGGCCCCGCTGGCCACCGACCGCGCGACCGGCGCACGGCCGTTGCGCTTTGTGCAGTTCGGCTATGCCGAGCGCCATGATAAACACCACAGCCTGTTGCGCATGGTCATCCAGTTACCGGGCCAGCGAGTACGGCGCGAGCAGAACCACCTGGATATCTGGGTCGATCACGATAAACACCGCGTGCATTTCGGGCCCGGCAACAGCCTGGAAATCGAGCCGGCTAACCGCGGTATCGGGCGCTTCCTGGTGGCCCAAGGCGCCGCCTGGGCGAAGAAGAAGTGGTCACACTACCGCGTCGACGGCGTGGACCTGGCCAACAAGGACGCCCTCAACGAAGCCACGCGCCTGCGCCGCGATCACTTCCTGCGTATCCAGGGTTTCGATGTGGCCTACGCCGATGTGCAGCACCTCAAGGGCAATGTGCAACCCGGCAAGGTCAGCGACGTGCTGGACAGTTGGAACACCGAGAAAGTGCAGTTCGTGGAGATCCTGGAAGCCGCGCAGATGCTGCAACAGGCAGAGCAGAACCTGGCGGAGCAGGAAGTGAAGCTGCGCAAGGAAGAGGAAAAAGTCACCAAGTTCAAGCGTGAAGACAGCGGGCTGCGCTTTACCATCACCTGTCTGGTGGCGTTTACGGTGTTTCAGGCGGGGTTGTTGATCTGGATTGCCACACACCGCTGATAGATTGAAATGCAATCAAAATGTGGGAGCTGGCTTGCCTGCGATAGCGATGTATCAGTAGCACAAGTGCAAGCTGACCCACCGCTATCGCAGGCAAGCCAGCTCCCACATTGACCGAGTTTCTGCAGTTATATCCGGGCAGCGAAAACGGCCTGGTGTTGGCGGCACTGCTCAGCCGTCAACATAAACACCCCATGCCCACCGCGCTTGAAGTCCAGCCAGGCGAAATCCACTTCCGGGTACAGCGCCTCGACATGCACCTGGCTGTTGCCCACTTCGACAATCAGCAGGCCCTTCTCGGTGAGGTGGTCCGCAGCTTCAGCCAGCATCCGGCGTACCAGGTTCAGGCCGTCGTCGCCGCAGGCCAGGCCCAGTTCCGGTTCGTGCTGGTATTCATCGGGCATGTCGGCGAAATCTTCGGCATCCACGTAGGGCGGGTTCGACACGATGAGGTCGAAACGCTGGCCGGGTAGCCCGTCAAAACCATCGCCCTGCACGGTGTAGACCCGCTCGTCGACGCCATGGCGCTCAATGTTCTGGTTCGCCACTTCCAGGGCTTCGAAGGACAAGTCTCCCAGCACCACTTCGGCCTCGGGGAATTCATAGGCACAGGCGATGCCGATGCAACCGGAGCCGGTGCACAGGTCGAGGATGCGTGCCGGCGGCTGGGCCAGCCAGGGTTCGAAGCGGTCTTCAATCAGCTCGCCTATGGGTGAACGCGGGATCAATACGCGCTCATCGACGATAAACGACATGCCGCAAAACCAGGCCTCCTTCAACAGGTAGGCCGTTGGCACTCGCTCATGGATACGGCGATGCAGCAAGCGCTGCACGTGGGAGATTTCCTCTTCTTCCAGGTTGCAATCCAAATAGCTGTCGGCGATTTCCCACGGCAGGTGCAAGGCGCCCAGTACCAATTGCCGGGCTTCGTCCCAGGCATTGTCGGTGCCATGGCCAAAAAACAGGTCTTCCCCATGGAAACGGCTGACAGCCCAACGGATGTGGTCGCGCAAGGTGCGCAGGCGAGAAGTGATCACGGGGGCAAGCTCCTGGAAAAAACGACTGGCGATTCTAACAGCCTTCACCTGTACCGACGATGTACGAAAAACCTGGCGCCGTACGTCGGATTTCATCGAATCTGCCCGCATTGTGTTAAACAGGCCTGCCTCTTGACATGGCTGCACGCCAGCAACGGCGTACCTTACGATAGTAGCGATTCACAGAAGCGCTCAGCCAGTGGACAATGTCGCAAAAGCCCCACTCACAGGAGCCCCAGAATGTCCGTTCCAAAGACGATGTTTCAACTCAGCGGTCGCGGTTACGCAGCAGCCAACCTCAATCATGCGACCCTGGTGATCATCGACGCCCAGAAAGAATACCTCAGCGGCCCGCTCGCCCTCTCGGGCATGGACGCGGCGGTAGAGAACATCAAGCAGCTTGTGACCGCAGCGCGCAGTGCCGGGCGCCCGATTGTGCATGTGCGGCACCTGGGCACCGTGGGCGGCCTGTTTGACCCCCAGGGCGAGCGCGGCGAATTCATTCCGGGCCTTGAGCCTGAGGGTGACGAAACCATCATCGGCAAACTGCTGCCCAGCGCCTTCCATGGCACCGGCCTGGAAAAACACCTGCAAGACCTCGGCTCCCTGGACCTGATCGTCTGCGGTTTCATGAGCCACTCCAGCGTCAGCACCACCGTGCGCGCGGCCAAGAACCTGGGCTTTCGCTGCACCCTGGTGGAAGACGCCTGCGCCACCCGCGACCTGCCCTACAAGGGCGGTATCCTGAGCGCCGAGCATGTGCAGCAAACCGAAATGGCCATCATGGCAGACAACTTCGCCACCCTGGCGCTGGCCAAAGACTTGATCTGATGCTGCTGGCGGTGAGCGGCGTGTTTATTGCTCCGCTCATCCGCAAAGCCCTCTCATTTGGCGCATTTACCTCTCCCCCCGGAACAACCTGTGTATCTTCCGGTCGAAGGGCCGATACCCTGGAGGAAAGGTCGGAATGAAGATATCCGATGGTTTTGATGCTCGTCGCTTGCGCCCCAAGGGCCCGAGCAATTGGCGTCTGCGCCTGGTAGCGTGCATGGCCGCGTTGCTGGCGATAGTAGGCTTGTTGTTGGCAGGCGCTGGTGGCGCCGGCCTGTTTGGGCATTCGCCCGCCCTGGGCGAACTGAATGCCAGCCCGGGCGGCTCGGCACTCCTGCTGGGGATCGGCTTGCTGGTGCTGTGGTTGGGCGTGTGGTTGTGGCGTCGCAGCCGCCGGAAAATGCGCCAGCCGCTGTCGTTGAATATCGCCTCTCACCTGATGAAAAAGCACGACTGATGGCGCTTGGATAGCGTTTCCTGCGCCCTGGCCGCCGCGATTTAGGTAAACTGCCCGCCCTTCGCGGAGGCTGACATGCAAGACGACGATTTTTCCCTGTTCAAAAACGAGCTGCGCGGCGTCAAGCCGATCAAGCACGACCGCGCCGACACCGGCAAACCCAAGACTGACCGCGCGCAGATCGCCAAGCTGCGCCAGGCCGCGACCGTGCGCACCGATGCCACCACCGTGGACGGCCTGTCGGACCAGTTCGTGATCGACGTCGGCCCCGAAGATGAACTGATGTGGGCCCGCGACGGCGTGCAGGAAAGCCAGATGCGCAAGCTCAAGGCCGGCCAGATCCCGTTCGAAGGCAGCCTCGACCTGCACGGCATGACCGTGGAAAAAGCCCGGGAAACCCTCTGGGCCTTCCTGGCCGAAGCGACCAAATTCGAAATCCGCTGCGTGCGCGTCACCCATGGCAAGGCTGTGCGGTTGGACGGCAAGCGCCCGATGATCAAGAGTCACGTCAATACCTGGCTGCGCCAGCATGCCCAGGTGCTCGGCTTTACCTCCTGCCAGGCTCGTCACGGCGGTGCCGGCGCGGTGTATGTGATGCTCAAGCGCACCATGATGGAAGGGCGCGACGAGTAACAAGTGCCATCGTCAGGCTTGCAGCGATGTGTCCGCCACCGTAACCTTGCGCTTTGCGAAAATCCCACAGGTAGTTTCATGTCCCTGGAACAGAATTACACCGCGATCCTCGGCCAACTCGGCGAGGACGTGTCCCGCGAGGGCCTGCTCGACACGCCAAAGCGTGCCGCCAAGGCAATGCAGTATCTCTGCCGCGGTTATGAACAGACACTCGAGGAAGTCACCAACGGTGCCTTGTTCAGCTCTGACAACAGCGAAATGGTGCTGGTCAAGGACATCGAGCTGTACTCGTTGTGCGAACACCACCTGCTGCCGTTTATCGGCAAGGCCCACGTGGCGTATATCCCGAGCGGCAAAGTGCTGGGTCTGTCGAAGGTCGCACGCATTGTCGACATGTATGCGCGCCGCCTGCAGATCCAGGAAAACCTCAGCCGCCAGATCGCCGACGCCGTATTGGAAGTGACAGGCGCCCTGGGCGTGGCCGTGGTGATCGAGGCCAAGCACATGTGCATGATGATGCGCGGTGTGGAGAAGCAGAATTCGTCGATGATCACCTCGGTGATGCTGGGTGAGTTCCGCGAGAACGCGGCCACCCGCAGCGAATTTCTCAGCCTGATCAAGTAACCGGCTGGGCAGGAAGGAACCGGCGTTCATCGCCGGTTTTTTTTCGCCTGCAGAAATCAGGTAAGCTGCGCCCCCTCAGTCATGGGCAAGAGGTTTCAGCCATGTTCGTCAAAGCACTTCGAGTGGGCCTCGGCCACGTCATCATCGCGGGCGACTTTCTTACCCGCCCACGCAAAAAGCAACGCCCTGCCGAACAACAGGCCAAGGTCAATGCTGCGGCCAAGGACCTGACCCTGTATCAGTTCCACGCCTGCCCGTTCTGCGTGAAGACCCGTCGCACCCTGCACCGCCTGAATGTGCCGGTGGCGCTCAAGGATGCGAAGAACAACGAGCAGGACCGCCAGACCCTGCTGGAGCAAGGCGGCAAGATCAAAGTGCCGTGCCTGCGCATCGAAGAGAACGGCCAGACCACCTGGATGTATGACTCCAAGGTGATCATTGACTACCTGGACAAGCGCTTCGCTGCGATCTGAAGCCCGCGGCGATCAATGTAGGAGCGAGCTTGCTCGCGAAAAACGTCAACGATAACGGGGGCTGCCTGAATAAACGCGATGCCTGTGAGTTCTTCGCGAGCAAGCTCGCTCCTACAGAAATCAGGTGGGTATTGCCAGGTCGAGATCCAACAGTGCCGAGCCCAGGCACTTGCCGTGGGCGTCCAGGGCCAGCGAGCGGGTTACGCCGCCGCGCAGGATTCCCGGCAGGACGAAGTTCAGCGCCTGCACGTTCGGCAACTCATGGCGCTGAACCGGTGCCGCATCGGGATCGCGTAAATCGGCAAAGAACTCGGCCACGCGCTCAGCCGTCAGCTGTTCACACAGCAACGGATAATCCTCGGCACGATAGGCAATGATCGAGATGTTCGACGTGTCGCCCTTATCCCCGGTGCGGGAATGGGCCAGCCTGTGCAGTTTCATTCTTCAATCCTCGGTTTGACCGCTTCACGGGGCAACAGCAACGACGCCACCGCCACCACCTGACGCACGCTCTTGCTCGCCCCACCACCGCCGGCCGGGCCGTTGGTGTAGAGGGTCTCTACTTCATTGCCGACCCGCACGGCGTCGCTGCGCTCGTCACAACGGGCGGCAACCCGCAGGCGCACTTCCCAAGGCTCGACGCTGCTGCGAGGGCCGTGCAATGAATCCATGCCGATCAACTCGGCACGCAGGTCCTGCATGTTGACCCCGATCAACGCGAGACGCTTGAGCACCACTTCCCGCGCCAACTCGGCCCGTGCGACAGCGCCGGGACCACCGTAGGACATCTGCCCTTCACCAATCCAACCGTCCAGATAACCGACGCTGACCTTCAGTTGATCAGGCCGGGCACGCCCACTGGCTCCCTGGGCACGCACCCGGTCCACGCCCTCCTCGACAAACCCCACCAGGGAAAAGTCGGCCGTCACATCCGGGGTCAAATAAGCTGCCGGGTCGTGAATTTCATAAATCAGTTGTTCGACGCAGGTCGCGCGGCTGACCCGCCCACCCGAGCCTGCCACCTTGGTGATCACTGCGTTGCCGTCGGCGTCGATCTCGGCCAGGGGAAAGCCCAGGCGCGCCAGATCCTCCACATCCTTGAAGCCTGGATCTGCAAAATAACCGCCACTGACCTGCCCCGCGCACTCGAGCAAATGCCCCACCAACGTGCCCCGGCCCAGTCGCGGCCAATCATCAAAGGCCCAGCCGAACTCGAACATCTGCGGCGCCAGGAACAGCGAAGGGTCGGCCACGCGCCCGGTGATCACCACATCGGCGTCGGCGTGTAACGCGTTAAGAATGCCCTCCACACCCAAGTAGGCATTCGCGGAAATCAACCGCTCACCCAATGCGCCTATGGTCTGGCCGTTATCCAGCAACTGCTCGGCAGACAAGGTATGCAGCACGTCATCCCCGACCACCGCCACGACCTTGAGGCCCAGGCCCAGCTCGCCAGCAATGCGCCGTACTTCACTGGCCGCCGCCAGCGGGTTGGCCGCGCCCATGTTGGTGATCACGCGCAGGCGTCGACGCCCCGTCCCCTGCCCCACAAAGGGCAAGACACGGCGCATGCGCTCAGCCAGCAGCGGGTCATAACCGCCTTGCGGGTCGCTGATACGCGCCTGTTGCGCCAGGGCGATGGTGCGTTCGGCCAGACATTCGAAGACCAGGTAATCCAGGTCGCCGTGTTCGGCCAGTTCCACGGCGGGTTCTATACGGTCGCCGGAGTAGCCGGCGCCGGAGCCGATGCGCAAGGTGTTCATGTCAAATCACTCCCAGGAGCAACGCCGTCAGGGTCATCAACACCGAGGCGGCAAACAGGAAAGGAATGGTGAAGCGCTGGTGATCGGCCAGTTCGATCTTGCACAGGCCCACCAGCAGGAAGGTCGCAGGGGTCAGCGGGCTGACCGGGAAGCCGGTGGTGTGCACGCCCAGCAGCGAAGCCTGGGCCACCTGAAGCGGGTCGACGCCCAGGGCTTTGCCGACTTCGGCGATCACCGGCATCACGCCGAAATAGTAGGAATCGGGGTCAAACAACATGCTCAGGGGCATGGACAAAAAGCCCACGACGGCCGGGATCAACTTGCCGTGGCCCGCCGGAATCTGCGCCACCGCCACTTCGGCGATGGCCTTGAGCATGCCGGTGCCTTGCATGATGCCGGTAAATACCCCGGCGGCGAGCAGGATACTGGCCATGGTCAGGGCGGTTTTCGCATGGGCGTCAATGCGCGCACGCTGGGCGTCCACGTTGGGATAGTTGATGCACAACGCAACCACGGTGCCGAGCATGAACATCACCACCGGGTCGACCCAGCCGGCGATCATCACCACCATCACCAGCACGGTCAGCACCAGGTTGACCCAGAACAACCGTGGACGACGCAGCTTGATGTCGTTGTCGCTGAGCACTCGTTGCGGCACCGCCTCCACGCTGGAGCCGGCGCCCAGGCCCAGGCGTTTTTCTTCGCGATGGCCCAGCCACCAGGCGCAGGCGAAGACAAAGATCAACCCGACGATCTGCACCGGGATCAGTGGCTGGAACAAGTCGGCCACTGGCACATGCAGCGCCGCCGACGAACGCAGCACCGGGCCGGTCCAGGGCAGGAAGTTGACGCCGGCGGCCATCGCACACACGCAGGCGAGGATGCGTTTATCAATGCCCAGCCGCGTATACAGCGGCAGCATCGCCGGCACCGTCACCAGAAAGGTCACCGCGCCAGAGCCGTCCAGGTGCACCAGCAACGCCAGGGTCGCGGTCCCCACCACAATCCGTGTAGGACGCGTGCCGACCGTGCGCAGGATGCGATCAATGATGGGATCGAGCATGCCCGCGTCGGTCATGATCCCGAAAAACAGGATCGCGAACACAAACATGCCGACCACAGGGGCGACGTTCTTGATACCGGTAATGATGAAGGCACTGGTTTGCAGGCCGAAGCCGCCGATCAGCGCAGCGATGATCGGCAAGGCGATCAAAGCCACCAGTGGCGAGAGGCGCTTGCTCATGACGGCAGCGAGCAGGCACAGGATGGTGATGACACCCAGGGTTGCGAGCATGGGTTACTCCAGGGCGGCCTGGTTGGCCGGTTATTGTTTTCCCTGGAGTATTGGAAGCGGGTTAGTCTTTGTAAATTGGAATATTCGGCCTAGCACGTTCGGAAAAACAAAATGAAGAACTCGATCCAGCACATCCAGGCGTTCCTCGCGGTGGCCCGCACTGGCAGTTTCACCAAAGCGGCCAACGAGTTACACCTTTCGCCGTCGGCCCTCACCGTGCAGGTGCAACAACTGGAAGATTGGCTCGGCGTCGCCCTGCTCGACCGCAGCCCGCGCCACGTGAGCATTACCGCTGCGGGCCAGGAGGCGCGCGGGCCCATGGAAAAACTGCTGCTGGACCTGGACAACATCGTCACTGGCTCCCGCGACCTCGCCGCCTTGCGCCGTGGAGTGGTAACCATCGCCGCGCTGCCCTCAGTCTGCGCTGGCGCCCTGCCCCCGGCCTTGCGCCTGTTTCGCGAACGCTTCGCCGGCATCGAAGTGCGCCTGCATGACCTGGTGGCCCAGCGCATTCACGCAAAGGTCCGCAACGGCGAAGTGGATTTCGGCATCGGCGTGCGCGCCCGCCTGAGCCACGGCCTGGACTTCGTGCCCGTGCTTAATGATCGTTTGTGCGCATTTGTGCCGTCAGGCCATGCGCTCGCCCGCCATCGCCAACTGACGCTGGAACAATTGGCGGACCAGCCGATCATCCTGACCGGGCGCGACAGCAGTGTGCGAGAGCAAGTGGACACGCTGTTCGATGAGACACGGTTGACGCTGAACGCCGGCATGGAGGCCAACTACATGTCGACCGTATTGGCCTTGGTGCGCCAGGGCCTGGGCATCAGTGTGTTGCCGGAGTCAGCGGCCGATAGCCTGGAAGGTTTGAAGCGGATCAGCATCGATCATCCCGGGGTGAATCGGGAGATCGGGTTGATCAGCCGTAGCGGGATGGGCTTGAGCCCGGCGGCGCAGCGCTGCTTTGAACTGCTCAACAAAGCACTGCCTGACACGCCGCCGCGCTGAATGTGGGAGCAGGCTTGCCTGCGATGCAGACACCTCGGTTTAGCCGGGGCACCAGGGTGACGCTATCGCAGGCAAGCCAGCTCCCACATTGGACCGAGGGAGTCAGTCGAGCATCGCCACGTACTTGGGATGACTGGCCACGCGCTGCAACCACGCCTGCACCGCCGGATACGGCGCCAGGTCAAAGCCGCCTTCATGGGCCACATGGGTGTAGGCATACAACGCAATATCGGCAATGGAAAATTGCTCGCCCACTAAATAAGGCGTGGCTTGAAGCTGACGCTCCATCACCCTCAAGGCCTTGTAACCGCCTTTGTGGGTGGTCTTGTATTCTTCCAGCCGATCCTCGGGCATGTTCAGGTAAAACTGAATGAACCGCGCCACCGCAATGTAGGGCTCGTGGCTGTATTGCTCGAAGAATTGCCACTGCAGGACTTGCGTGCGCAGGCGCGGTTCGGTCGGCAGGAATTCGCTGCCATCGGCGAGGAAGTTGAGGATCGCGTTGGACTCCCACAGGCAGGTGCCATCTTCGAGCTCCAATACCGGGACCTTGCCATTGGGGTTCTTGGCCAGGAACGCCGGGGTCTGGGTATCACCCTTGAGGATATCGATATCAATCCATTCATACGGGATGCCCAACAGATTGAGCATCAATTTGACCTTGTAGCAATTGCCCGACTTGTAATCGCCATAAACCTTGTACATGGGGCTCCCCTTTTTCGCCGCGCTGACCGAATGCTTGCGCCCACAAGGTGCGGGTATCGAAGGCTTGTTTCAAGGCGTCGTGCAGAATAAATCCCTTGGCCTGGGCCTTTCATCCCTTTTCGCCAAGATAATCGAAAACATTATTTGCTTTATTTGTATACAAAAGCATAATTCGCTTCGTGCGAGTTCCTGACCTTTTGGTCAACAAAGCCCGCCAGTACCTCAAAGCGCGGTTGCCCACTCATGTAACCGGCGCTGGAAATAACAATAAAACGATTGAGGAGTACTCGCTGTGGATAGCCGTAAAACCGAAGCCCCTACGTTGGATCTGGCCGCGCCCCGAGGCGGTTGGCTGGAGCGCCTGTTCAAACTGCGCTTGCATGGCACCACAGTGAAGACCGAGCTGATCGCCGGCCTCACCACCTTTATCACCATGGCCTACATCATTTTCGTCAACCCCAACATCATGGCCGATGCCGGTATCGATCACGGCGCGGCTTTCGTCGCCACCTGCATCGCCGCCGCGCTGGGCTGCCTGTTGATGGGCCTGTACGCCAACTGGCCAGTGGGCCTGGCGCCGGGCATGGGCTTGAACGCGTTTTTCACCTACACCGTGGTCGGCACCATGGGCTACAACTGGGAAACCGCCCTCGGTGCGGTATTTGTCTCGGGTGTGCTGTTCATGATCCTGACGCTGTCGCGTATCCGCGAATGGTTGCTCAACAGTATCCCGGTCAGCCTGCGTCATGCCATGGGCGCGGGCGTGGGCCTGTTCCTGGGGGTGATCGGCCTGAAAACCGCCGGCATCATCGTCGACAGCCCGGCCACCCTGATCAAGCTCGGCTCCCTGCATGAACCCGCCCCACTGCTGGCGGCGGTGTGCTTCCTGCTGATCGCCATCCTCAGTTACCACCGCGTATTCGGCGCGATCCTGATCAGCATCATCGCCGTGACCCTGGCGGGCTGGGGCCTGGGCCTGGTGCATTACAACGGCATTCTCTCTACCCCACCGAGCCTGGCACCGACCTGGATGGCCATGGACGTGATGGGTGTGTTCAATGTGAGCATGATAAGCGTGGTATTTGCCTTTCTTTTTGTACACATGTTCGACACTGCCGGTACACTGATGGGCGTTGCCCAACGCGCAGGGCTAGTCAAGGCAGACGGCAAGATCGACAACCTGTCTCGTGCATTAAAGGCCGACAGTGCTTCCAGCGTGTTCGGCGCCATGGTTGGCGTGCCGCCCGTGACCAGCTATGTGGAAAGCGCTGCCGGTGTAGCTGCCGGCGGCCGCACCGGCTTGACTGCCGTGACCGTAGGCGTGCTGTTTGTGGCGGCGATGTTTTTCGCGCCGCTGGCCGGCATGATTCCCGCCTATGCCACGGCGGGCGCATTGATTTACGTGGCAATGCTGATGATGGCGAGCATGGCCCATATCAATTGGGATGAAGCCACCGACAGCATTCCGGCCATCGTGACCGCGATCATGATGCCGTTGACATTTTCGGTCGCCGACGGAATTGCCCTGGGCTTTATCACCTATGTGGCGTTGAAGGCCGGCACCGGCAAGTACCGTGAGATTTCCATCAGCCTGTGGGTGCTGTGCGCGATCTTTATCGCCAAGTTCATCTTTCTGTAGTTCAGGAAGGGCTGAAAAACCGCCTCACCTTCGGGTGGGGCTTTTGCACGTAAGGGAGAACTGTAGATGAACCTGGATACCTGGCTGTTGTTCAGCGGCGCTGCGCTGGTTGTG
This sequence comes from Pseudomonas sp. 22072, assembly GCF_052046095.1. Taxonomy (NCBI): domain Bacteria; kingdom Pseudomonadati; phylum Pseudomonadota; class Gammaproteobacteria; order Pseudomonadales; family Pseudomonadaceae; genus Pseudomonas; species Pseudomonas sp. 22072. The sequence continues at coordinate 80,187 of NZ_JBQEQE010000011.1, read as the reverse complement.
ATCCTGATCCCCGGCCCGCTGTCATTGTTGATGATCAGCAACAGCCTCAACTTCGGCCTGCGCCGCTCTTACCCGGCGTTTCTGGGCGGCGTATTTGCTTCGATCTGTCTGCTGAGCGCCTCGGCACTTGGCCTTGGCGCGTTGTTGCTGGCATCTGAGCAATTGTTCAGCGCACTGAAGATCGTCGGCGCGCTGTACCTGTTCTACCTCGCCTGGCAAAGCTGGCAGCAATCGCGCCTGCCGAGCGCAGGCGCCGAAGTGCCACCGTCCCCGGCTGTGCCGCGCTTTGGTGCGTTGTTTGGCCGGGCCTTCGTACTGGGGGCCAGCAACCCCAAGGACATCCTGTTTTTTGCGGCCTTCCTGCCGCAGTTTCTCAGCGCCGAGCAGGCGTTTTTACCGCAATTGTTGATCATGATCGCCACCTGGACGGTGCTCGACCTGTTGTGCAAATTGGCTTACGGCTTGGGCGCCCATGGCGCCGCGCGGTATTTGCGCAGCGGTTCGGGCCAGAGCTGGTTCAACCGCACCAGCGCTGCGCTGTTTGGCGGCGCCGGTGCAATGGCTCTCATCAACGCTAAGGGTTCAATTTGACGAAATAGACAGTGGGGGCCAACTGCCCCTTTGTGGGCCACTGAATGCCGGCCACAATCCGCACCAAGCGTTGTTCTTGCATCGCGTTGTCAACCGCCCTTAATAAAGCAGAGTCAGGGTGGGAGTTGATGGCTACCCGAACCCACTTGTCCGAAAGCTTCGTTCTCACGCTAATTCGCCCTGTCTCAAACCATTGGTAGGCCACGTAGTAAATTGTGCTCGAACGGGGATGAGTCACGACTGATTCAATACTGTTTTCTCCAACAGGTAACCCTGGACGTCGCACAGACAAGTCCACAATGCGGTAACCCTGCTGCTCCAACACGGTTCTGACGGCGGCGCGCTCTGCTTCAAGCCTCTGCGTCCTGACCGGTCTGACAGCATATTGCAGGCTCGGGTCTAACGGATGAGGCGGTATGAAGTCGACACGCGTGAAGCCGGGCGCCTTGCCTTCAAAACCGATGTATAGATATTCGCTGCGACGTTCATTAGGTCGCAACATCCGCAGTAAATCATCCGTTTGACCGCTCCTCGCAGGAGGCGCGGGAAGCCATTCGTCCAGCGTCGCGCGGATGTCGAGCAAATGGCTTGCCGTGGCAGCCCGGGAAGGACCTGACAACTCAACCAACCTTATGACGGCAAACGTTCGAGCGTCATTCGTCAGGGTGGGAAAGGCCATGGTCACATACTGCCTCAACGGCCTGTCGAACAGTGCCGGATGATTTTGCCACCCACCTGAAGGCAGGCGTGATACGGGAATAGGCTGGTCGCGAATATCAGTGCTTGTCCAGCGCATGATATCGGTTAGCGCGGATCGCCCCGGTGGCTCATTTCGGGTGATAAACACCAGGCCGTTCAACGGTGCACGATCACCCTGCGGGAGCATCCGGTAGAAACCGCTGCTCGGATCCTGGATGGCGGTATAAGGAGGAGCCACGCGTAAAAACCTGGCATTGAGCTCAGAACCTCTGGGACCCACGCCTACCTCAAACACGCCAGCCGCCGGAAAGTCTACAATTTGACTGGGTTGGACTTGAACACGCCAACTCAGCCACTGAGTATCCGTTGTACGTGACTGCACAATCCGATTCTCGGTAGCCGTGCGCGTACGAGGGGGTTGCCAATCCGGCAATGGGGAAACGGGCCATGGGTTATGCACCCCGGAGCTGGGCCCAGGTTGTGGCGCATTCATGCCCAACAACCACTCTTTAGGCTCTTGAATGTTGATGACCAACTCATCCAGTCCCGGTTCCCGGCTATTTCGCAGACGAAATACCTCTTCGCTTTCGCGCTGGTAAACCGGGTAATGGTGCGTATCGTCCGCTATGAACTGCTCACCGTTCTTGACATGCACGCCTTGCCTGCCCGGCCCTTTCAACGCTACGGCGCCCTCGGGCTTACCCTTGATTCTGAAACGGTCCAAGAGCTTCGATTGCGTCACCAGCGACGAAGACGCGCTGGGCAAATGACTACGTATTGCCATCGGCAAGCGACGGATACGACTCAGAACCTTCATCGGCGAACGCATACCTATGACCTTACCGCCCTTCACTTTGGGAACAGGTGCAAAGTCTGTCGCCAGTTCGACCGCCAGAAACAGGGTCATGAACGCCACATCCACGGCATCGTTAGGGTCGCCAAAGCGATGATAGCGTCGGGCAGCCAACAGCAAATCATGGAAGTCGTTAGCCTTACCGAATAACGGAATCAAAATACCCAGCAACCCGCGCCTGGTGGCCTCGCTCTGCTCTTCAAGACGTTGAACCCGATAAGTCGCCAACATCCAGCTGGAGTTACTGACGGCTTGAACCCGCCCTTGCAGCTCCAGCGAGCTGGCCGCGTACAGCAGTGCCATGGCGTCAGGGTAGGTGGTGGGCACCGCCGCCAACCAGTTCGCTGGTGCACTGGCAATCTGCTCGTGGATCAGCTCTTCGATTTCATTGACCGCTGGCGTAGGCTCAAGGTGCGTGATTTTGAATGAGCGGAAAAACTCATAGCTCCTCCACACACCTTCGAAGAATGAAAAACCGGCGAGGATATGGTCCACGTCATAAATCGAGCTGGTCTTGTTTGTTGCATCGACGTTATGGGCGATGGCCTCGAATGCCCAACCCGGTGCAACCTGTCGCGCCAGAACCTTAACGTAATCGGGCTCTGCAGCCATACGATTGAGCGCCGCCAGGGCTACTCCCACACTGGTGTATTCGCTGATGACCAAGGCTTGGGGCGCGGCCGGCCAGTAAACCACGCAGCGTCCGCTGGCCTGGTCCGCCATCACCACAATGCCTGCGATGTAACGATCATGCAGCATCGTGTGTCCTACCAAATGAACCACACTGAGCGTCAGCCGATGCCCGTTCTTTAACAGGTCTTCAGCCGTGCGGGCTGCCATTGCAACCTTGAACAGGCTCTGCGCCTGGGCGCTCAAACCCTGGGCGGCCGCTGAAAAAAGCTGCATCTGCGCGCAGTCCCGCAACGTGCGATTTATCAGCACAGGGATACGTTCTTCCCTCTGACCACTCGCCCCCGCAGGGTAAAATGCACGGTGGGCCCGTATCGCGTAATGACCGCCGATATCCAGCGAAGACACGGTGTTGATCAGATAATCGGCGTTCAGTCGCTGGCGCCACTGCGGTTGCAGATAGCGGCCGCGTGTCAATCGCGGGCGTGTCCAGGGTGCTTGCGAGTCAAGGTTATGCAACGCCAGTTGCAGCATGCTGAACGTGTGGCGTTTGAGGCTGGGTGTCACGATGACTTTGCGATCGCCCGGCGTGCAGCGACTTTCGTGGCCACAAAAACTGCTGTAGGTGTCATCCGGCAAGTCGATCAACGGCTTGTCGATGTCCAGTTCCGGGTAAAAACCGTCTTCAGTCAAACGAGCGATCAATGCACTGCGGGCGAAGGTGTCCAGGTCAGGCAGGATCTGCACGAGCCCGCTTTCAGCGGCAGCGGCACTGCCCAGGTACCTGCGCTTGAGGCGTTGGAATTGTTTGAGCTGGGTACGCGTTGCGCTGGCCAGCCACGGTGGAGATTCTTTCATCTCAAGCGCAACTTTACGCAGCACGTCCACATTGGCCAACGCCTGGCTCAAAGCATGGTTGGGAGGAAACGCCAGATGTTGGTGCAGCTCGACCACCCACAACAAGCGGCTGACCATCGCATCCTTCACCTCGCCGAAAAGCCTCGCCATGCCACCGATGCGTTTGCTCAACCCTGCGTAGTACATCACCAGGTTTTTCAGCGAGAGACCCGTGGGGCTGATGTAGACAGGCTCGTAACGCACAGCCAGCGTGTTGCGCACCGCATGGGCGCGCAAGTCGTGGAGCTTATCCCGTTCGACACAACCCCATAACCTGGAATAGTCACTGCTGCCCAGTGTCGCTTTGAGCCCCTGCGTCAGCGCCTCCAGGCCGGAAAAAGCCATAAGCCCGCCATAGTCTCCAAACGCATACAGCACCACCGGAATTGCGCCTGCCGGTTTTTTCAGTGCGGTCACTCGCGTCACCACCCACACGTTATGCAGCGGATAGAAGGCATCCGGCGCGCTGCCCACCGAGACCGACAGCACCTGGGTTCGACTGCCAGGGCGTTTGCGCGCTGCAGGCTGGTCCAGCACTTCGCTAATCACGTCACGATGCGCCGTGGATATGAGCTTGAGCTGGTGTTGCAACTCAACCTCACAGCGCAATGCTTCGACCTGGGCGCTCAAAAACAGCGCAGCACGCCTGCGCCCTCCCCCAGGGCGCGCAAGCCAGAACGGCAAATCGAACAGTTGATGCTGCGCATCCTTGATCTGTGCGCTCAACATCTGCGTGTGCTCCTTGCGCTGACGCTCGAGCGCCAACACCTGCTCAAACGCCGCGCTCTGCGCACTCGGATCATCCTGGTTAAGCAACGCAACCAGGCCTTTTTCATAGCGTTTGACCTGTTGCTCTGCCGTAAGCCGGGCCAGCTCGGGCATCGCACTGGCAAACAGGATTTCTGGCTCCCGTCGCTGCCGGTCCCAGATAAGTAATTGGTCGCACACGTTGTGCAGCCGGGCGCTGCCTGCCAGCCGTTTGCGAGCTTGCTCGATCGAACGGAGAAAGGCCGTGGCCGACAACGTTTCAGGCCGCGGCCTGCTTGCAGCGAACACATGCGCGTGATTGATCGCCAGCGCGCAGGCCAACTCATTCGCCCACTGGCCATCCAGCAACGCCCGGGCGCTCAGAGCCAACGCATCCTCCGTCACCGCCGCGCCACGCACGACAACGGAGGCTGGGCTCAGGTGATCGGGTCGGCATAATTGGTGACGACGCTTTAGTGGCAAGCATTGCCAGAGTTCATCGAACAGCGTCTGACTGGTCAACGCCAACAGGCCGCATTGAAGCGAGAAGAACGACGGGTACTCGTAAAAATGGCGGGCCACGCCCGGCAGGTAAATCACATGCGGCGCACCCTCGGGGTCGCCGTCTCGATAAATATGCAGTGCCCCGGGAATCGCGACTGCAGGCAAGCCTGGCCACATCAATTGGCTTACCCGCACGCTGGCCCAACTGCCCCCGGCGCGCTGGCGCGCCTCGGTGTCGGGGGCATCCACCAATTGCTGGACCAGGGTCATTCCCGCAATGGAAATCTCATCCAGTTGCCGTGCCATGAAAGCCTGCTCGGCAAAAGCTGCGGCGTATGATTCAGCCCAGCGTTCCTGACGTGTGTGCCACGATCCATGCGCCAAGGCCTGCCAATATTCCGTTACCGCTTGAGGCAGCCGCTCCAGCAGGTTCATCGCGATCATGCGTCGCAACACCTGCAAAGGCGTATACGGCAGCCGACGGTTTGGATCGCCCTTGACACTCAAGGAGGTGAATTGATTGAGGTTGTCCGGTACCGAAGGCAATGCCAGCGACAGCAGCGCCCGGTCGGTCAAACTGTCAACTTTGGCGGCCGCCCCCGGCAATGCCGCCTGGGTAAACAGCAGGCTGTCGGGGTCAATTTCAAATTCCTTGCGCAGCGCGGCACGAATCACTCCCAGAACCCGGGGCGCATGACCTATCAAGCGGGCGAGCACTCTGGTCGACTGGAAACACCGCCGGTCGGCCTCCGCGAGCTGGTTGATCAGGCGGCCGGGCTGGGGATGAGTGTTGATGCGCCGAGTCAGTTGATCGCGCATCTGCTGCACGCGTTCGGCAGTGATATCCGGATCATCTGAATAGATGTTGCCGATGGCTGAAGTCATGGTGCTTTCTTCTTGATGGAAGGACAAACACCAGCCTAGGCAGCGTCGCGGCTCAAAAGGCGTTAGATAATTGAACACACCACGGGCGAAAAAAAGCCCGCAGTGTGCGCGGGCGAAACCAACGAAGAGCATTTGGGGGTATGAAGCGAGGTGACGACTCAGCTACCGCGATAGGTGGAATAGCTGTAAGGCGAAATCAACAGGGGTACATGGTAATGCTCTTGCTCGGCGCTGATGCCAAAGCGTAGTACCACCACATCCAGGAAAGCCGGTTCCGGCAGTTGCACGCCACGGGCGCGGTAGTAATCGCCCGCGTTGAATTGCAGCTGGTAGACACCGCTGCGGTAATCGTCGCCTTGCAACAGCGGCGCATCGCAGCGGCCGTCGCTGTTGGTGGTGGCGGTAGCGACCAGCTCAAGCTGCGCACCTTCGACGCGGTACAGCTCAACCTTGATTGCGCTGCCGGGGCAACCGTGCGCGGCGTCCAAAACGTGTGTGGTCAAACGTCCCATGGCTTTTATGCGCCTCCCGAAGTCAGTCATAGAGAAACCCGCACTCTTTCAGGGCAGTGAAAAAGCCGGCAATGGCTGATTAAGACATTTTCAAAGAAAATTGTACACAATAAATTTCACAGCGCTTCAACCCCCTGTAGGAGCGAGCTTGCTCGCGAAAAACGCCAACGATAACGCGGGCTCCCAGGATGAAAAGTGGCGCCCTCAGGTTATTCGCGAGCAAGCTCGCTCCTACAGTGGGCTTTTTGATCTTAACCTGACCACTCAGGCAAGTTTCTTGCACAGACCCGTAGAGAGCCCGTTCAGAAAAAATGCAGAAATGCAGGCTTACAAAGTTTGCAATAAGTTGTATACAATCACTCATCGCTGTGACGCCACTCAGTCATTCCACTGCCCGGACGCCACACACACCTGCTACCACGAACAAGAAGGAAGACTGCAGTGAGCGCTGACTACCCACGCGACCTGATCGGTTACGGCAGTAACCCTCCTCACCCCCACTGGCCGGGCAAGGCACGCATTGCGCTGTCGTTCGTACTCAACTACGAAGAAGGCGGCGAGCGCAACATTTTGCACGGTGACAAAGAGTCCGAAGCCTTCCTCTCGGAAATGGTCTCGGCGCAACCGCTGCAAGGCGAGCGCAACATGAGCATGGAGTCGCTGTACGAGTACGGCAGCCGTGCCGGTGTGTGGCGCATCCTCAAGTTGTTCAAAGAATTCGACATCCCGCTGACCATCTTCGCTGTGGCCATGGCCGCCCAGCGGCATCCGGATGTGATCCGCGCCATGGTCGCCGCCGGCCACGAGATTTGCAGCCACGGCTACCGCTGGATCGACTACCAATACATGGACGAGGCCCAGGAGCGCGAGCACATGCTCGAAGCCATCCGCATCCTCACCGAACTTACCGGTGAACGCCCATTGGGCTGGTACACCGGTCGCACCGGCCCCAACACCCGTCGCCTGGTGATGGAGGAAGGCGGCTTCCTGTACGACTGCGACACCTACGACGACGACCTCCCCTACTGGGAACCCAACACCCCGAACGGCAAGCCGCACCTGGTAATCCCCTACACCCTGGACACCAACGACATGCGCTTCACCCAGGTGCAGGGTTTCAACAAGGGCGATGACTTTTTCGAATACCTCAAGGACGCCTTCGACGTGCTGTATGCCGAAGGTGCCGAAGCGCCAAAGATGCTGTCCATCGGCCTGCATTGCCGCCTGATCGGTCGCCCGGCACGCCTGGCCTCGCTCAAGCGCTTCATTGAATATGTCAAAGGCCATGACCAGGTGTGGTTCACCCGCCGCGTGGACATCGCCCGTCACTGGCACCAAACCCACCCTTTCCCGGGAGCAGCGAAATGACTGCGTTCCAGACCCTGAAACCTTCGACCTTGAGCCGCGACGCCTTCGTCCAGGCCTTCGCCGATATCTACGAACACTCGCCATGGGTGGCCGAAAAGGCCTTCGACCTGGGCCAGGACGCGTCGATCGACCAGATCGAAACCCTGCACCAGCGCATGAGCGATATCCTGTTGAGTGCTGACCACGCCTCGCAACTGGCGCTGATCAATGCTCACCCGGACCTGGCCGGAAAAGCTGCCGTCCAGGGCCAACTGACCCAAGCCAGCACCGATGAACAAGCGGGCGCGGGTATTCACCAATGCACGGCCGAAGAGTTTTCTCGCTTCACCGAGCTGAATGAGGCCTACAAAGCCAAGTTCAAGTTTCCCTTCATCATGGCGGTAAAAGGCAGCAACCGGCATCAGATCCTCGCCGCGTTCGAAACGCGCATCCACAACTCGGCAGACACCGAGTTCAAGTGCGCGCTGGACGAGATCAACAAGATCGCGTTGTTCCGTTTACTGACCCTCTAGCAGTCCATCCCCAGCCACTCTATCTAAGGCAGACAAGAAGAATGAAAGCTTACGCCGTACCTTTCGAAAAGTTCGTCAACCTCGCCGACGCCCGTCTGGGCACCAAGATCATCTCGGTGACCGATGACTGGTTCGCTGACGCCAACCGCCTGTTCCAGCCGACCCCGGCCGTGTGGAAGGAGGGCGTTTTCGATGACAACGGCAAGTGGATGGACGGCTGGGAGTCACGCCGCAAGCGCTTCGAAGGCTACGACAGTGCGGTGATCCGCCTGGGCGTGCCTGGTTCGATCAAAGGCGTGGACATCGACACTTCATTCTTCACCGGCAACTTCCCGCCGTCGGCTTCCCTGGAAGCCTGCTTCCTGGCCTCGGGCGAGCCGGATGCCAACACCCAGTGGGTGGAAGTGCTGTCGGCCGTCGAGCTGCAAGGCAACAGCCACCACTACCACGAGATCAACAACGACCAGGCGTTCAGCCACCTGCGCTTCAACATCTACCCGGATGGCGGCGTGGCCCGTCTGCGTGTGTACGGCGTGCCGTTCCGCGACTGGTCTTCGGTGGGCGACAACGAACAGGTCGACCTGGCTGCCGCGCTCAATGGCGGTCGTGCCCTGGCCTGTTCCGACGAACACTTCGGCCGCATGAGCAATATCCTCAACCCGGGCCGCGGCATCAACATGGGCGATGGCTGGGAAACCGCACGTCGTCGCACGCCAGGCAATGACTGGGTGATCGTCGCCCTGGGCCACCCGGGCGAGATCGAGAAAATCGTGGTCGACACCCTGCACTTCAAGGGCAACTACCCGGACACCTGCTCGATCCAGGGCGCCTTCGTGAAAGGCGGCACCGACAGCCAGATCGAAACCCAGTCGCTGTTCTGGCGCGAACTGCTGCCGGCGCAGAAGCTGGAAATGCACGCCGAACACACCTTTGCCGAGCAGATCAAGGCGCTGGGGCCGATTACCCACATCCGCTTGAATGTGTTCCCGGATGGTGGTGTGAGTCGCCTGCGCGTCCTGGGCAAGGTCGCCAAATAACACCCGATCGTCCCCACGCTCTGCGTGGGGATGCACCCCGTGACGCTCCGCGTCACACAGCGGACGCAGAGCGTCCAGGGCAGCGTTCCCACGCAGAGCGTGGGAACGATCTAAAGACAAGACAAGAAGACAGCCATGCGCACACTGATGATCGAACCCCTGACCAAAGAAGCCTTCGCCCCCTTCGGAGACGTTATCGAAACCGATGGCAGCGATCACTTCATGATCAACAATGGGTCGACCATGCGCTTTCACAAACTGGCCACGGTCGAAACCGCGAAGCCGGAAGACCACGCCATCATCAGCATCTTCCGCGCCGACGCGCAGGACATGCCGCTGACCGTGTGCATGCTGGAGAGACACCCGCTGGGCAGCCAGGCTTTCATTCCGCTGCTCGGCAACCCCTTTCTGATCGTGGTCGCGCCACTTGGCGATGAACCTGTATCGGGCTTGGTCCGCGCCTTCGTCACCAACGGCAGGCAGGGCATTAATTACCATCGCGGCGTCTGGCACCACCCGGTGCTGACGATCGAAAAGCGGGATGACTTCCTGGTGGTTGATCGCAGTGGCACAGGCAATAACTGCGATGAGCATTTTTTCAAAGAGGATGAGCGTTTGATCCTCGCCCCCCACCAATAAGAGAAGGTCTGATCACCCGACAACAAGGGTGACAGGCGAGAGGTAAAGACTGTGGAAGCACATCTGTTGGAATGGCTGAACCTGAGCGTGCGCTGGGTTCACATGATCACTGGCGTCGCCTGGATCGGCGCTTCTTTCTACTTCGTCTGGCTGGAAAACAACCTTAATCGCGTCAACCCCAAGAACGGCCTGGCCGGTGACTTGTGGGCGATCCACGGTGGCGGTATCTACCACCTGGAAAAATACAAACTGGCCCCGCCGACCATGCCGGACAACCTGCACTGGTTCAAATGGGAAGCCTATTTCACCTGGATGTCGGGCGTCGCGCTGCTGTGCGTGGTGTTCTACCTCAACCCGACGCTGTACCTGCTCGCCCCCGGCAGCAGCCTCAGCGGTACCGAAGGCGTATTGCTGGGCATCGGCTCACTGTTCGCCGGCTGGTTCATCTACTCCTTCCTCTGCGACTCGGCCCTGGGCAAACGCCCTGCCCTGCTCGGCTTGATCCTGTTCGTGCTGTTGATTGCGGCGGCTTACGGCTTCAGCAAGGTGTTCAGCGGCCGCGGTGCCTACCTGCACGTGGGCGCGGTGATCGGCACGATCATGGTGGGTAACGTGTTTCGCATCATCATGCCGGCCCAACGCGCGCTGGTGGCAGCCATCGCCGAGAATCGCACGCCCGACCCGGCGCTGCCGGCCAAAGGTCTGCTGCGCTCACGCCACAACAACTACTTCACCTTGCCGGTGCTGTTCATCATGATCAGCAACCACTTCCCGAGCACCTATGGCAGCCAATACAACTGGCTGATCCTGGCCGGTATCGCGGTGGCAGCAGTGTTGGTGCGCCATTACTTCAACACCCGGCATGACAGCCAGAAGTATGCGTGGACCTTGCCTGTAGGCGCCTTGGCGATGATCAGCCTGGCCTACGTGACCGGGCCCAAGCCGGCTGAACCGATTGCCAAGGCACCGGCTGCCATCGAGTACCAACCCCTGCCGGAAACCGCACTGGGCGGTGGCTTGAAACCGGCCGCGCCTGCCGCACCCGCCGCACCCGCCGCACCCGCCGCTGAACCGGCACCGGCCCAGGCCACCACGGACTTCGGCCAGGTGCACCACGTGATCGAGCAACGCTGCACCGTGTGCCATTCGGCCAAGCCCACCAGCCCGCTGTTCAGTACGGCACCGGCTGGGGTGATGTTCGACACACCGGCACAGATCCAGCAGCAGGCGGCGCGGATTCAAGCGCAGGCCGTGGCCAGCCAGATCATGCCGCTGGGCAACATTACCCAGATGACCCAGCAGGAACGGGATTTGATCGGCACCTGGATTAATCAGGGGGCCCGTACCAACTGACTGTTTCACACCGTTCCCATGTGGGAGCTGGCTTGCCTNCAACATTTTCGGTGACTGACACACCGCCATCGCAGGCAAGCCAGCTCCCACAAGGGAGATCAGTGATGGTTTGAAGATTAAGTTTCATCCGGCAATTGAATGCCAAACAACACAAAAATAAAAAGATTCGAGGTGTTGCATGTCCCAGTTAGAAACGCAGACTCCTGCCGCGCCCGCCATGGTGCGGCTGCCCCTCTTGCAACTGATCCTGGTAGGCCTGCAACACGTCTTGCTGATGTACGGCGGTGCCGTCGCCGTGCCCCTGATCATTGGCCAGGCCGCCGGCTTGAGCCGTGAAGAAATCGCCTTTCTGATCAACGCCGACCTGCTGGTAGCCGGTATCGCCACCATGGTGCAGTCGTTCGGCATCGGCCCCATGGGCATCCGCATGCCGGTGATGATGGGCGCCAGTTTTGCCGCCGTGGGCAGCATGGTCGCCATGGCCGGCATGCCCGGCATCGGTTTGCAGGGCATCTTCGGCGCGACCATCGCCGCCGGGTTCTTCGGCATGCTCATCGCACCGTTCATGTCCAAGGTGGTGCGCTTTTTCCCGCCGCTGGTGACCGGTACGGTGATCACCGCCATCGGCCTTTCGCTGTTCCCCGTGGCGGTGAACTGGGCCGGCGGGGGCAGCGCCGCCGCCACGTTTGGCTCGCCGGTCTACCTGGCGATTGCCGCCCTGGTACTGGCCACGATCTTGCTGATCAACCGCTTCATGCGCGGCTTCTGGGTGAACATCTCGGTACTGATCGGCATGGGCCTGGGTTACGCGCTATGTGGTGTGATCGGCATGGTCGACCTCAGTGGCCTGGCCCAGGCGCCGTGGGTGCAGGTCGTGACGCCGTTGCACTTTGGCATGCCCAAGTTCGAGTTGGCGCCGATCCTGTCGATGTGCCTGGTGGTGGTGATCATTTTTGTCGAGTCCACCGGCATGTTCCTCGCCCTAGGCAAGATCACCGGCCAGGAGGTCACGCCGAAGATGCTGCGACGCGGCCTGTTGTGTGATGCCGGCGCGTCGTTCTTTGCCGGCTTCTTCAACACCTTTACCCACTCCTCCTTCGCGCAGAATATCGGCCTGGTGCAGATGACCGGCGTGCGCTGCCGCTCGGTCACGCTCATGGCCGGCGCGTTCTTGATCGTGCTCAGCCTGTTGCCCAAGGCGGCCTATCTGGTGGCTTCAATTCCACCTGCGGTACTCGGCGGCGCGGCGATTGCGATGTTCGGGATGGTGGCGGCAACCGGGATCAAGATTCTGCAGGAAGCCGACATCGCCGACCGCCGTAACCAGTTGCTGGTGGCGGTGAGCATCGGCATGGGCCTGATCCCCGTGGTACGCCCGGAGTTCTTCGCACAGCTGCCGTTGTGGATGAGCCCGATTACCCACAGCGGCATCGCCATGGCCACCCTCAGCGCGCTGTCGCTGAACATCCTGTTCAACATCCTCGGCGGCGCTGAGCGCCCCGAAGTCGCGCATACGCATTGATTCCTTTGTTAGTACAAAAATAACAACAAACAGGGAACCCCCACATGCACAACCTTGACATGGGGCCGGCCACACGCCGCGCCCCATTCTTGCCCCTCGCGCTCTGTTACAGCGCACTTGAGCCCAGGCCTGGGAGCCAGTATTCTCCGCGCCCGCTCGAATCGACTCAAAAAAAAACAGCGAATGTAAAAGCTGACCTCAAGGCCAACTTATCCCGGCCTGATGTTTGCTGCCAAAGTGCACAAAAGTCCCCTGAATTCGACTGCATCCGCTGCAGCCGACGGGGATTTTTTTGGCTTTTTCAGCACCTTGGCGCAGCTCTTGCTAAAAGCATCAAAGCTGACCGAATAGACGATTTTTGCAGCGAACCAAAAGGCGCCACACCAGAGCGCCTGCGTAGAAGAAAAACCATAAAATTTTAACTCGGGAGCAACCGAATGAAACCTATGTTCAAAGGCCTGATGCTGGCTGGATCACTGTTGGCCGGTGGCCAGGCCGTAGCCAGTGACTTGTTGCAGTGGCAAAACAACAGCCTGACTTATCTGTGGGGCAAGAGCTTTACCGTCAACCCGCAGATCCAGCAAACCGTCACCTTCGAACATGCCGACGCATGGAAGTACGGCGACAACTTCTTCTTCCTCGACCGTATCTTTTACAACGGCAAGGAAGACGGCAATGTCGGCCCGAATACTTACTACGGCGAGTTCAGCCCGCGTTTGTCGTTCGGCAAGATCCTGGACAAGGACCTGTCGTTCGGCCCGATCAAGGACGTGCTGCTGGCCTTCACCTATGAGTTCGGCGAGGGCGATAACGAGTCCTACCTGCTGGGTCCGGCGTTCGACTTGAACATCCCCGGTTTCGACTACTTCCAGTTGAACTTCTACCAGCGCCAGACCGAGGGCAATCGTCCGGGTGACGGCGTGTGGCAGATCACTCCGGTCTGGTCGTACACCATTCCCGTGGGTAATTCCGACGTGCTGATCGACGGTTTCATGGACTGGGTGGTGGATAACGACAAGAACGCCCGCGGCACTTATCACGCCAACCTGCACTTCAACCCGCAGGTCAAATACGACTTGGGCAAGGCGCTGCATTGGGGCGACAAGCAGTTGTATGTGGGTTTTGAATACGACTACTGGAAGAACAAGTACGGGATTGAAGACAGCGGCGCCTTCAAGACAACCCAGGACACAGCAAGCTTCCTGGTCAAATACCACTTCTAAAGGTTGACCGCGGTTCCCTGTGGGAGCTGGCTTGCCTGCGATCGCGATGTGTCTGTGCCAACAGTGNTGGCATACCGCTATCGCAGGCAAGCCAGCTCCCACATTCAGTTCGGCGTCAGGCCCAGGAAACGAGTGATTTCTTCGCGCTTGGCCAGCGCATCCTTGCGCCCCAGTTCGATCAACTCACTGCAATACCCCCCCTCGAACAACAGATAACTCAACACCCCTGCCCCGCTGGTCTTGGTCGCCCCAGGCCCGCGCAAAAACACACGCAACGCCGCCGGCAACTCCTGGCGATGTCGTGCGGCGATTTCGTCGATGGGTTGGCTGGGGGCAATTACCAACACCTCTACCGGCGCCAGGCCCTGCACCGCCGCATCCGCAGGCACGACGCGGCTGAACTGGTTCAAGCGCTCCAGCAGTTCGATATCGCTTTCCAAGCTGTCAATGAAGGTGCTGTTGAGCATGTGCCCCCCGATTTGCGCCAGGGTCGGTTGCTGGCCGGTGTAGGTGCGTTGCGTCGAGACTTCATTGCCCCTTGGGTTGCCGCTCACACCGACGACCAATACGCGGCTGGCCCCCAGGTGCAAGGCCGGGCTGATGGGCGCGGACTGCCGCACTGCGCCATCGCCGAAGTACTCTTCGTCAAGTTTGATCGGAGCGAACAACAGCGGAATCGCGGAGCTTGCCAACAGGTGCTCTACCGTCAGTTGGGTCGGTACCCCAATGCGCCGATGACGCAACCAGGCATCGATGGTGCCGCCGCCCTGATAGAAGGTCACCGCTTGCCCGGACTCATAACCAAAGGCCGTCACCGCCACCGCCTGCAAATGCTTGCGGCGGATAGCCTCGTCGATGCCGTCCAGGTTCAAACGCGCTTGCAGCAAGTCACGCAGGGGGGAGCTATTGAGCAACGCCACCGGCACCTGGGCACCCAGGCCCAACAGGCTGTGGATCAGGAAGCGACTGGCCTGGCGTATCACCCCCGGCCAATCGCTGCGCAGCACCTGATGGCTGCGAAAGCCCTGCCAGAACGCTGTCAGCCGTTGGACAGCCGCGCAGAAGTCACTGGCCCCACTGGCCAGGCTCACCGCATTGATTGCGCCGGCGGAGGTGCCGACGATCACCGGAAAAGGATTCGGTGCCCCTGGCGGCAGCAATTCGGCAATCGCCGCCAGCACCCCCACCTGATAAGCCGCTCGCGCCCCGCCGCCGGAAAGAATCAAGCCTGTGACCGGTTCGGCTGGGCGCATTGCGTCACTCCATGATGAGAAGGGGTTGGGCTTATCGACGGCGCTTTTCGTACAGCTTGGGCTCACCCGGCGGCCGACTCTTGAAGCGGCGATGGGTCCACAGGTATTGCTCGGGGCATTCGCGCACCGAGGCTTCGACCCACTGGTTGATGCGCAGGCAGTCGATCTCGTCGGTTTCACCCGGGAAGTCGGTCAGCGGTGGATGGATCACTAGGCGGTAACCGCTGCCGTCAGCCAGGCGCTCCTGGGTAAACGGCACCACCAGCGCCTTGCCCAGGCGTGCGAATTTGCTGGTAGCGGTAACGGTAGCAGCCTGGATGCCGAACAACGGCACGAAGATGCTTTGCTTGGCGCCGTAGTCCTGGTCCGGTGCGTACCAGATGGCCCGGCCGGCGCGCAGCAGCTTGAGCATGCCGCGCACGTCGTCGCGCTCCACGGCCAGGGAATCGAGGTTGTGGCGTTCACGGCCACGGCGCTGGATAAAGTCGAACAGCGGGTTGCCGTGTTCGCGGTACATGCCGTCAATGGTGTGCTTCTGCCCCAGCAGCGCCGCGCCGATTTCCAGGGTGGTGAAGTGCAGCGCCATGAGGATCACGCCCTTGCCGTCCAACTGCGCCTGCGTGAGGTGCTCCAGCCCTTCGACATGGGCCAGGCGCGCCAGGCGCGGCTTGGGCCACCACCAGCTCATGGCCATTTCAAAGAAGGCGATGCCGGTGGAAGCGAAGTTTTCCTTGAGCAGGCGTTTGCGTTCCTTGACGGATTTTTCCGGGAAGCACAGCTCTAGGTTGCGCGCCGCGATGCGGCGACGATCACCTGCCACGCGGTACATGCCCGCGCCCAGCAGGCGACCAATGGTCAACAGCGCCCGATACGGCAATTGAGTGACCAGCCACAGCAGGCCGAGCCCCAGCCATAGCAGCCAAAAACGCGGGTGAAGAAATACAGCTCGAAAACGCGGGCGATCCATTACAGATTCCGGTAAAGACAAGGGCCGCGCATTCTACAACGGTTCGACTCGGCTTGCGGCGGGTGAGTGTTCTCGTTATAAGTCTCGACACTTTTCGTGACAAGCCGCTTTCGCCGACCATGAGCCAAACCGAACCGCTAGACCAAGATCCCGTGTTCCAGCTAAAAGGCAGCATGCTCGCCATTACCGTGCTGGAACTGGCCCGCAATGACCTCGACGCCCTGGACCGCCAACTGGCCGCCAAGGTCGCCCTGGCGCCGAACTTCTTCAACAACGCCCCGCTGGTGCTGGCGCTGGACAAGCTGCCGGCTGGCCAGGGAGTGATTGATTTGCCCGGCCTGATGCGTGTATGCCGTTCCCATGGCCTGCGCACACTGGCGATTCGCGCCAGCCGCATCGAAGACATTGCCGCCGCCATCGCCATTGAACTGCCAGTACTGCCACCGTCCGGCGCCCGTGAGCGCCCTCTGGAACCATTGGTCGGCGAAGAAAAGAAAAAACCGGAAAAACCACCGGAGCCTGCGATCAGGCCTACAAAGATCATCACCTCGCCGGTACGCGGCGGGCAGCAGATTTACGCCCAGGGCGGCGACCTTGTGGTGGTTTCCTCGGTCAGCCCGGGGGCGGAACTTCTTGCCGATGGCAACATCCATGTATACGGCCCGATGCGCGGACGCGCCCTGGCCGGCATCAAGGGTGATACCAAGGCACGTATTTTTTGCCAGCAGTTGACCGCCGAGCTGGTTTCTATCGCGGGTCAGTACAAGGTTTCCGAAGATTTGCGCCGCGATCCACTGTGGGGCGCTTCGGTACAGGTCAACCTGTCGGGCGATGTGTTGAACATCATCCGTCTTTAACGGATACTGCCGCATTTTCCAAGCATCTCTAGACTCTGATAGCAAAGCGAAACCGGCAAGACTTGTGTAGGACTTTTTGGAAGTTGGTGTTTCCCCATGGAAACCCCGTCTTTTTCCTGCAAAGGCTGTCCGCCTGCGGCGAGTTCCAAGAGATGTTTTTCAGGGACCGAAAGTCCTTTTTCCTTAGGGGTGAAACACCTTGGCCAAGATTCTCGTGGTTACATCCGGCAAGGGTGGTGTGGGTAAGACCACCACCAGCGCCGCTATCGGTACCGGCCTCGCTCTGCGCGGCCACAAGACAGTCATCGTCGACTTCGACGTCGGTCTGCGTAACCTTGACCTGATCATGGGCTGCGAGCGTCGCGTGGTGTATGACTTCGTCAACGTGGTGAACGGCGAAGCCAACCTGCAACAGGCCCTGATCAAGGACAAGCGCCTTGAGAACCTGTACGTGCTGGCTGCCAGCCAGACCCGTGACAAAGACGCGCTGACCAAAGAAGGCGTCGGCAAAGTCCTCGCCGAGCTCAAGGAAACCTTCGAATACGTGGTCTGCGATTCTCCGGCCGGTATCGAAACCGGTGCTCACCTGGCGATGTACTTCGCCGACGAAGCCATCGTGGTAACCAACCCGGAAGTCTCCTCGGTACGTGACTCGGACCGCATGCTCGGCCTGTTGGCCAGCAAGTCCAAGCGCGCCGAAGAAGGCCAGGACCCGATCAAGGAGCACCTGCTGCTCACCCGCTACAACCCGGAGCGCGTCAACAACGGCGAAATGCTGGGTGTTGAAGACGTGAAGGAAATCCTCGCCGTGACCCTGCTGGGCGTGATTCCGGAATCCCAGGCCGTCCTGAAGGCATCCAACCAGGGCGTACCGGTGATTCTCGACGACCAGAGCGACGCCGGCCAGGCGTACAGCGATGCAGTTGATCGCTTGCTGGGCAAGACCGTGGAACACCGCTTCCTCGATGTCAAGAAGAAGGGATTCTTCGAGCGTATCTTTGGAGGCAACTAAACAATGAAATTTCTCGACTTCTTTCGCGCCAACAAAAAGCCAAGTACCGCGTCGGTAGCGAAAGAGCGTCTACAGATCATCGTGGCGCACGAACGCGGCCAACGCAGCACGCCGGATTACCTGCCAGCCTTGCAGAAGGAACTGGTCGAGGTGATCCGCAAGTACGTCAATATCGGCAACGATGACGTGCATGTCGCCCTGGAAAATGACGGCAGCTGCTCGATTCTGGAACTCAATATCACCCTGCCCGATCGTTGATCGAACGGGCGGTCGCCACGGCGGCTCCGCTACCTGGCCCCTGTACTGCTGTAGGAGCGAGCTTGTGTGGCGAGGGAGCTTGCTCCCGCTGGGCTGCGAAGCGGCCCCAGACTGAACGATCGAGTTACATCAGTTGCAACTCGTTGAGCGGTTTGGGAGTGCTACGCACTCCAGCGGGAGCAAGCTCCCTCGCCACACAAGCTCGCTCCTACAGGGTGAGGGGGCAGTCAGTGGAGCCGCCGTTGGCGTTTGTTACGAGGCTGTTTAATGCCGCTGTCCAATATCCATATCCTGCATCAGGACGACGCTGTCCTGGTGGTGAACAAGCCGACCCTGCTGCTCTCGGTGCCTGGTCGCGCCGACGACAACAAGGACTGCCTGATCACTCGCCTGCAGGAAAACGGCTACCCAGAAGCCCGCATCGTCCATCGCCTGGACTGGGAAACGTCGGGGATCATCCTGCTGGCCCGGGACGCCGACACCCACCGCGAACTGTCCCGCCAGTTTCACGACCGCGAGACCGAAAAGGCCTACACCGCCCTGGCCTGGGGCCAACCGGCACTGGACAGCGGCAGCATCGACCTGCCCCTGCGCTACGACCCGCCGACCAAGCCCCGCCATGTGGTCGACCATGAGTTCGGCAAACATGCACTGACCTTCTGGAAAGTGCTGGAGCGTTGCGGCGACTGGTGCCGCGTAGAGCTGACACCCATCACCGGGCGCTCGCACCAGTTGCGCGTGCATATGTTGTCCATCGGGCATCCGTTGCTGGGCGATGGTCTGTACGCCCATGAACAAGCCCTGGCCGCCTGGCCGCGCCTGTGCCTGCATGCAAGCATGCTCAGCTTCACCCATCCGCAAAGCGGCGAGCGCCTGCGCTTCGAGTGCCCTGCGCCTTTTTGAAGGGCTGATGCGGTCAAATGTGGGAGCTGGCTTGCCTGCGATATCGGCGTGCCAGCCAATACATCTGGCACAGAAAGACCGCTATCGCAGGCAAGCCAGCTCCCACAGGGTTTGATGTGGTTCTCAGCCATGCACGCTCACTCCAAATATCTGGCCAATACGGTAAACTCTCGCCACTGCTGTCTGGAGCTATTTATGCGCGAAGCGTTGAATCAAGGCCTGATCGACTTCCTCAAGGCCTCCCCTACTCCTTTTCATGCCACTGCCGCCCTGGCCCAACGCCTGGAGGCGGCCGGCTACCAGCGTCTCGACGAGCGCGACACCTGGGCCACCGAGGCCAACGGTCGCTACTACGTGACCCGCAATGACTCCTCGATCATCGCCTTCAAGCTCGGCCGCCAATCGCCGCTGCAAGATGGTATCCGTATGGTCGGCGCCCACACCGACAGCCCGTGCCTGCGGGTCAAGCCCCAGCCGGAGCTGCAACGCCACGGCTTCTGGCAACTGGGTGTGGAAGTCTACGGCGGCGCGCTGCTGGCGCCCTGGTTCGACCGCGACCTGTCCCTCGCCGGGCGTGTTACCTTCCGCCGCGATGGCAAGGTCGAGAGCCAACTGATCGACTTCAAACTGCCGATCGCCATCATTCCCAACCTGGCCATTCACCTCAACCGTGAAGCCAACCAGGGCTGGGCAATCAATGCCCAGACCGAGCTGCCGCCGATCCTGGCGCAGTTTGCCGGTGACGAGCGCGTGGACTTTCGCGCCGTGCTCACCGAACAGTTGGCCCGCGAGCATGGTTTGAATGCCGATGTGGTACTCGACTACGAGCTGAGTTTCTACGACACCCAAAGTGCTGCCGTGATCGGCCTCAATGGCGACTTCATTGCCGGTGCGCGCCTGGACAACCTGCTGTCGTGCTACGCCGGTTTGCAAGCATTGCTCACCAGCGACACCGATGAAACCTGCGTGCTGGTGTGCAACGACCACGAAGAAGTCGGCTCCTGCTCGGCCTGCGGTGCCGATGGCCCGATGCTGGAACAGACCCTGCGTCGCCTGCTGCCCGAAGGTGAAGAATTCGTACGCACCATTCAGAAATCCCTGCTGGTGTCGGCAGATAACGCTCACGGTGTGCACCCCAACTACGCCGAGAAACACGACGCCAACCACGGCCCGAAACTCAACGCCGGCCCGGTGATCAAGGTCAACAGCAACCAGCGCTACGCCACCAACAGCGAAACCGCCGGGTTCTTCCGCCACCTGTGCATGGCTCAGGAAGTGCCAGTGCAAAGCTTCGTGGTACGCAGCGACATGGGCTGCGGCTCGACCATCGGCCCCATCACCGCCAGCCACCTGGGCGTGCGCACCGTGGACATCGGCTTGCCGACCTTTGCCATGCACTCCATCCGCGAGCTGTGTGGCAGCCATGACCTGGCGCATCTGGTCAAGGTGCTGGGGGCGTTCTACGCCAGTCGCGATTTACCCTGAGACCGAGGCGCGCCCATCGCGGGCAAGNCCCGCGATGGGTTTCCAAACAGATATAAGGCTATCTGACTCACATCAACTGCACTTCTGCCAATCCGGCCTAGACTTGTCAGAACTTCCAGTCCCACAAGGCCGCCCCTCGCCATGATCTCAATGTCCTCATTCCACGCCATGCTGATCCCCATCGTGATCGGTATGATCATGCTCGCGGTCGGCTTCAACTTTCGCGACAAGCCTCTGGGCGTGTTTGGCATGTGGATCGGCATGCTGTTGATCCTCGGCACCGTGCTCTACAAGATCCTCGCCAAACTGGCGCAGTGACAAATGCGCTCGCATTGGGCATAGCGGCCTCGTACACTCGGTCAATTCGTCGTTTTCAAGGTTGACCGCCTCGTGTTCTCCCGTCTGTTTGCCCTGCCCTGCTACCTGCTGATCGCCCTGCTCACGCTGCTGCCAGTGATGCCCGCCCAAGCCGTGGGCTTGCCCGGGATGCTGGGCGGCTCCAGCAAGACCCAACCCCAGGCGGAAGTGCCCCTGGGGCAGTCGCTGGACGAAGTGATCAAGACCCTGGAAAACGACCAGCAACGCACCCAGTTGCTCAGCGACCTGAAGAAACTGCGCGCCGCCACGCAAAAGGCCCAGCCCGCCGCCGAACTCGGGGTACTCGGGTTGATTGGCAGTACGCTGTCGGGCTTTGAGCAGCAGTTTTCCGGCGCCGACAGCCCGTTGGGGCGCTGGTCCAATGAAGTCGACCTGGCCAAGGATGAACTGGCCGCCCTGATGTTGCCGGCCAGCGAATGGCTGCCGATCATCTTCGGTTTTGCCGTGATCCTGGCCGTATGGAGCCTGCTGGCCGCTGCGCTGATCTGGCTCAGCCATCGGGTGCGCGAGCGTTTCGGCCTGCCCGAAGAGCTGCCGCAGCACCCGCGCACCTGGGACATGCTGCGCTTTGCCCTGCGCAAGCTGGGCCCCTGGTTGATCGCCCTGGTGATCACGGTTTACCTGAGCTACGCCCTGCCTTCCTCCCTGGGCAAATCCCTGGCCATGGTGCTGGCCTATGCCTTGGTGGTCGGCACCTGTTTCTCGGCAATCTGCGTGATTGCCTTCTCCGTACTCGACGGCCCGCACCGCCACCGCGCCTTGTATATCCTGCGCCACCAGGCGTTCCGCCCGCTGTGGTGGATCGGCAGTTTTGCCGCCTTCGGCGAAGCCTTGAGCGACCCGCGCCTGGTTGCCGCGCTCGGCCAGCATCTGGCCCACACCGCCGCGACCGTGGCCAATGTCATGGCGGCGTTGTCCACCGGGGTGTTTATCCTGCGTTTCCGCCGGCCCATCGCGCACCTGATCCGCAACCAGCCGCTGTCGCGCCGACTGACGCGCCGCGCCCTCACCGATACTCTGTCGATCATCGGCACCTTCTGGTACATCCCGGCTCTTCTGCTGGTGGGCATCTCACTGTTCGCCACCTTCTTGTCGGCCGGCGACACCAGCACCGCCCTGCGCCAGTCGTTGCTGTGCACGGTGCTGCTGGTGTTGTGCATGGTGATCAACGGCCTGGTGCGCCGCCACGCTCTCAAGCCGCAACGCGGGCACAAACGCCACGCGCTGTACTCCGAACGCCTCAAAGGCTTTGTCTACACCCTGGTGCACCTGGTGGTGTGGCTGGTATTCATCGAACTGGGGCTGCGGGTCTGGGGCCTGTCGATGATTCGCTTTACCGAAGGTGAAGGCCATGAAATAGCCGTGAAGCTGTTCGGCCTCGGTGGGACCTTGTTGTTTGCCTGGCTGATCTGGATCCTCAGCGACACCGCGATTCACCACGCCCTGACCCGCTCGCGCAAAGGCCTGGCCAACGCGCGTGCGCAAACCATGATGCCGTTGATCCGCAACGTGCTGTTCGTGACCATTTTCATTATCGCCGCCATCGTCGCCCTGGCGAACATGGGCATGAACGTCACGCCCTTGCTGGCCGGTGCGGGTGTGATCGGTATCGCCATCGGTTTTGGTGCACAGTCGCTGGTGGCGGACTTGATCACCGGCCTGTTCATCATCATCGAAGACTCCCTGGCCATCGACGACTACGTGGATGTGGGCGGCCACCTCGGCACGGTGGAAGGCCTGACCATCCGTACCGTGCGCCTGCGCGACATCGACGGCATCGTGCACACCATCCCGTTCAGCGAAATCAAGAGCATCAAAAACTACTCCCGGGAGTTCGGCTACGCGATCTTCCGCGTGGCGATCCCCTACAACATGGAAATCGACGACGCGATCAAACTGATGCGCGAAGTCGGCCAGGCCATGCGTAACGACCCATTGCAACGCCGCAATATCTGGTCGCCGTTGGAGATCCAGGGCGTGGAAAGTTTCGAGTCCGGCAGCGCGATCCTGCGCGCACGCTTCAAGACCGCGCCGATCAAGCAGTGGGAAGTGTCGCGGGCATTCAACCTGTCGCTCAAGCGGCACCTGGATGAAGCCGGGCTGGACCTGGCGACACCGCGCTTGAGCGTGCAGGTGCAGACTGCCGGCAGCGTGCAGGAGAAAGATCCACAACAATAAGCAAGGAGAGGTTGGTATGCGAATGAACGGTCTGACACACCAATGGGTTTTGGGTCTGCTCGGCGCGGTCGCGAGCAGTGCAGTGATCGCCGCCAGCAGCGGCCAGGACAGTGCCCGGGAAACCATTGCCGCCCAGGCAAAAATCCTCGAACCCAGCCTGTTGGAAACCCGCCGCGATATCCACGCCCATCCGGAACTGGGCAATACCGAAACCCGCACCGCCGAGTTGGTCGCCAAACAGTTGCGCGAACTCGGCCTTGAGGTGAAGACCGGGGTGGCCCGCACTGGCGTCGTCGCCATCTTGAAAGGCGCCCTGCCCGGCCCGACCGTGGCCCTGCGCGCCGACATGGATGCGCTGCCGGTCAAGGAAGTCGCCGACCTGCCCTTCGCCTCCAAAGCCAAGGGCACCTACCTGGGCAAAGAAGTCGACGTGATGCACGCCTGCGGCCACGACGCCCATACCGCTATCCTGCTGAGCACTGCGAAGATTCTCACCGGGATGCGCGAGCGCCTGCCCGGCACCGTGGTGTTTTATTTCCAACCGGCCGAAGAAGGCCCCAGCGACTTTATCCCCGACGGCAAGAACACCTGGGGTGCGAAGATGATGGTGCAGGAAGGCGTGATGAAAGCGCCCAAGCCCGATGCGGTATTTGGCCTGCATGTGTGGGCCGGTGTGCCTGCCGGGCAAATCGCCTACCGCCCGGGCCCAACCCTGGCCAGCTCCGATGACCTGCGCATCAGGATCCTCGGCAAACAGACCCACGCCGGCCGCCCCTGGGACGGTATCGACCCGATCACCGTTGGCGCTCAAACCATTGTCGGCCTGCAGACCGTGGTCAGCCGCCGTACCGATATTTCGTCATTCCCCTCTGTGGTGAGCATCGGCACCATCAACGGTGGCACCCGCTATAACATCATCCCCGAGTCGGTGGACATGAGCGGCACCATTCGCTCCTACGACTACGGTATCCGCCAGAAGCTGCATGCAGACGTGCGTCAAACCGTAGAGAAAATCGCCGAAAGCGGTGGCGCCAAGGCCGAAGTGACGATCATCGAGAAGTACGACCCCACCATCAACAACCCGGCGCTGACCGAGAAAATGCTGCCGAGCCTGCGCTGGGCGGCTCAGGATGATGTGGTGCAAGGCCCGTTGGTGGGTGGCGCCGAAGACTTCTCGTTCTATGCCAAGGAGGCGCCGGGGCTGTTTGTCTTCCTGGGGGTGACCCCAAGGGATCAGGACATGAGCAAGGCGGCGCCGAATCACAACCCAGGGTTCTTTGTGGATGAGTCGGCGTTGGTGGTAGGCGTGAGGACGCTGGCGTCGTTGGCGACGGATTACCTCTATACCCATACCCCCCTGTAGGAGCGAGCTTGCTCGCNAACGCGGCGTTCTTGCGTTCTTCGCGAGCAAGCTCGCTCCTACAGTGTGTTGGGGTGAATCAGTTGGCGAGGGCCGCGCCATCCATTTTCTGGCGCAGGCTCAACGGCCGCATGTCGGTCCACACTTCCTCGATATACGCCAGGCATTCCTTCTTCATGCCACTCTTGCCCACGGTGCGCCAGCCTTCCGGCACGGCCTTGTAGTCGGGCCAGATCGAATACTGTTCTTCATGGTTGACCACTACCTGAAAGAGGATGTCGTCGCGGTCAAATACTGAGGTCATTGCTGTTCTCCGTCGCTCAAAGGCTGGCTGCGCACCACGCGCAGCACCGATATCTGTAGAAACGTACCAAGGGCCTGGAAAATTACAGGCTGGCCACGGCCGCCGCCAAGGCGCGCCCGAAAATCTCAGCCACCTGGTCGACTTCGCCAGCGGTGATCACCAGCGGTGGCAGGAAACGCACCACACCGCCATGGCGCCCGCCCAGTTCCAGGATCAGCCCGCGCTTGAGGCATTCGCGCTGCACCAGCGGCGCCAGCTGGCGATGCACCGGTGGGTGGCCCTGACTATCAGGCGTGCCAGTCGGGTCTACCAGCTCCACCCCCAGCATCAGCCCACGCCCACGGATATCCCCCAGGTGCGGGAAGTCGCGCTGCAGGATGCGCAGGTGTTCGCCCAGGCGCTCGCCCATGGTCGCCGCATGGCCTGCCAGGTCGTGATCCTTGAGGTAGCGCATCACCGCCGAGCCCGCCGCCATCGCCATCTGGTTGCCGCGGAAGGTCCCGGCATGGGCGCCCGGCAGCCAGGTGTCGAGCCAGTCGCGATACACCACCACCGCCAGCGGCAGGCTGCCGCCAATCGCCTTGGACATGACCACCACGTCCGGAATGATGCCGGCGTGTTCGAAGGCAAACATTTTGCCGGTACGCCCAAAACCGCTCTGGATCTCATCGACGATCAGCGCCACCCCCGCTTGCGCGGTGATACGGCGCAGGCCACGCAGCCAGTCGATGTCCGCCGGGATCACACCGCCCTCACCCTGGACCACTTCGACAATCACCGCCGCTGGCAACAGCACGCCGGCTTCCGGGTCGTTGAGCAGGTTTTCCAGGTAATGCAGGTTGACCCGCACACCTTCGGCGCCACCCAGCCCAAACGGGCAACGGTAGTCATACGGGAACGGCAGGAATTGCACGCCATTGCCGAGCAAGGCGCCCAAGGGTTTCTTTGGCCCCAGGCTGCCCATCAAACTCAGCGCGCCCTGGCTCATGCCGTGATAGCCGCCCTGGAACGACAGCACGGTGCTGCGCCCGGTAGCAGTGCGCACCAGCTTCAACGCGGCTTCCACCGCATCAGTGCCGGTGGGGCCGCAGAACTGGATTTTCGCTTCTCGCGCCAGTTCCGATGGGAGCAAACCGAACAGGTCCTGCACGAATTGATCCTTGACCGGCGTAGTCAGATCCAGAGTATGCAGGGGCAGTTCGTCGCTCAGCACTTGCTGGATGGCCTGGATCACCACCGGGTGGTTATGCCCCAGCGCCAGGGTTCCGGCGCCGGCCAGGCAGTCGATGAACCGGCGCCCCTCCACGTCCTCCACGTAAATGCCCTTGGCGCGTTTGAGTGCCAGGGGGATGCGCCGTGGGTAGCTGCGGGCGTTGGATTCCTGCTGGCGCTGGCGGGCCAGCAGCGGGCTTTCGTCAAACTGATAGAGCGTTTCCGCGGCCTGCACCGGGGCGTCTTCGATACGGCTGGTAGCGACTGACATCTGTGGATCCCTCAATACGCTGATGATCGTGACCAAACTGCCGATCCGTTGGCGTCTGGCCCAAGGGCATGCGCACGGATTTCCTGTTGTGGAGACGCTTCAGCGTGAAAAGGATTTAGGGGACGAGGGTTGTTAACTGATGAATGAAGATCCAATTGTAGGAGCGAGCTTGCTCGCGAAAAACTCCCCGGCGCCGCGTTTATCCAGAAAGCCCGCGGTATCGTTGACGTTTTTCGCGAGCAAGCTCGCTCCTACATTTGAACAGTGCTCGGTATTAAATCCCGCGGTACTTTTCGTTCAGGGCATACAAGATCGCGCACGTCTCTGCATCCAGGAATCCACAATAATCCCGTGGCCGAAAGTGCATCTGGAACGCCCGGGTGCGCTGTTCAAAGGCCCGGCGATTCTGCGCGGGCTTGTAGCCATAACGCTGAAACGCCCGCTCCACTTCGACCTCCGGCGGCAAGCCGAGACAAAAGCGGCGCTGGTACATCGCCCGGCTCGATTCATCAAACCAGGCCCCGATGCCGGCCTCATGCAGCACACGCCAGGGCAACCGAGGCCCAGGGTCGCTCTTGCGCCAGTAGGCCACGTCCGAATGCCCGAGCCAGTCAGTGGGGCCCACCTGTGGATAGCGCTCCAGCAGGTCGCGAAGCAATTCAATCAGTAGGTCAATCTGTGCCGGTGCGTACTCCGGAAAGGTAAAGACCCCCGCTTCATCCCGCGCCAGGTTGACGATTTCAATGCCCACCGAGCGGCTGTTGAGATCGGCCTTCCCCGCCCAATAGCTCACGCCTGCGTGCCAGGCGCGCTGGTCCTCGTCCACCAGGCGAAACACCCGCAGCTCTTCATAACCGGCAGCGCGGTAGCTGGGTTCAGCGGGGTCGGGCAGCAGATAGTGGGCGCTGACGCCATCTTGGGTGAGGGTGCGTAGCGAGGAAGCAAAGGGCGCGGCCGTGTAGTGCACAAGCACCTGCTGCACGGATTCGCCACGGCGGTCGTTGAAATCCCTGGCGGGGAAACTGGTGTCGATCACCAACATAAGAACAGTCCTTTTCAATTCAGGCCGACTCATTCGGCCCGTTCAAGCGCAAAAAAATTACCGCCATCCTGAAGGCTTGAGCCTCAGGCGGGCGGTAATTATTTGCCACGTGAATAGGACTGCTCAGCGCCGCAACGGCATGCCCAGGTCGACCCGCATACCATCGGGCTGGCTGTCGAAGTGCAACGAGCAGGAACAGCGCTGCACGATCGCCTGGACAATCGCCAGGCCCAGGCCACAGCCTTCGCTGCTGCCATTGCGCCAGAAGCGTTGGGTGAGGTATTGCAGGTCTTCGCTGGAGATCTGCTGGCCATGGTCACGCACGCGGAACACCACGTTATCCGGGGTAGAAAACACCTGCAGTTCCACGCGGGTATCGGCCGGGGTATGGCGCAAGGCGTTGTCCAGCAGGTTACGCAAGGCCGCGACGGCAAGGCCCACAGGCATTGCCACTGGAACAGGGGAAAGATCCGGCGCCAGGATCAGATCAATGCGTGAATTGTCGCCGGCGTTGGCATCCTGGATCGCCAACCGGGCGACTTCCTCGGCACTGGACTGCAGGCCATCGTCAAACGACAGGCTGCCCTCCACCCGCGCCAGCAACAACAGTTGCTCCAGGGTGCGATGCAAGCGATCGGCGCCCTCCTCGGCGTGCGCCAGGGACTGGTCGCGGGCCGCGCCCTCGGTCATGCGCGCGACTTGCAGGTGGGTCTTGATCGCGGTCAACGGGCTGCGCAGTTCATGGGCGGCGTCACCGGTCAGGCGACGTTCGCGCTCGATGGTCTTGGCGATGCGCTGCAGCAGTTGGTTCTGGGTGTCGAGCAACGGCTTGAGTTCACTGGGCAGAGGATGAATCTGCAGAGGCTCGAGGGAGTCGACACTGCGCCGCATCAGGGCATCCCGCATACGGTTGAGCGGCACCAGGCTCTGGCCAATGCCCAGCCACAGCAGGCACAGGCAGCCCAGCAATGCCACGCCGACCGGCACCGACGCCGCCAGCAGGATCGACAGGTTGAGGGCTTCACGCTCCACCTGGCGGTCGGCGGTGGTGATCAGCAAGTCGCCACGGGACAGGGTAAAACTGCGCCAGCCCACGCCGTCGATGATCTGGTCGCGAAAGCCGCTGCGGCGCGACTCCAACCCTTCCTCCGGCGTGGTATGACTGCGCGCCAGGATCTCGCCACGCAAGGAGCTGACCTGGCAAGCCATGCCACCCGGCACATTCAGTTGTTCGGTGCGCAAATGCGCGCCCCCGCTGACGCTGGCCAGGCCCGGCATCTGCTCGGTGAGCCCGGCCACCATGCGCGCAGAGGCCACCAGGCGCTGGTCGAGGGAAAACATCATCTGGTTGCGCAAGTCGTTGAGCATCCAGGCGGCCGCCAGCACCCAGATCAGTACAAAAGCGGCGCCCAGCTTGAACGTCAGGCGCAGACGCAAGCTCATCACGGCGTGTTGTCTCCCCCATCAGCCGTACCCAGGCGATAGCCCAGCCCCCTGACGGTTTCCACGATGCCATTGCCCAACTTGCGCCGCAGGTGGTGGATATGCACGTTGAGGGCGTTGCTTTCCAGTTCGTCGCTGAAGCCGTAGACGCTGTCCTTGAGCTGTTCGCTGGACAGTACGCGGCCCTTGTTGTGCAACAGTGCCTGCAACAACGCCTGTTCACGCCGGGACAGATCCACCGGCTGGCCGCCGAGGAAGGTCTCGCGGCTGCTGGGGTCGTAGGCCAGGCGCCCATGTTCGATCAGGTTGACGCTGCGCCCCGCCACCCGGCGCAACAGGGTTTGCAGGCGAGCGGCGAGTTCACGCAAGTCGAAGGGCTTGAGCAGGTAATCGTCGGCGCCGGCTTGCAAGCCATCGACGCGGTTGGTCACCGAGTCCCGCGCGGTGAGGATCAGCACCGGAATGTCCAACCCCTGGCTGCGCTGTTGTTGCAGCAGCTTGAGGCCGTCTTCGTCGGGCAGGCCGAGGTCGAGCACCATGATGTCGAAGGCCGCGGCCTTGAGCATCGCCCGCGCCGCCGAGGCCGTGGCCACGCGCTCCACGGTAAAGCCCTGGGCGGTCAGGCCGGCCACGATGCCACTGGCGATCAGTTCGTCGTCTTCACAGACCAGTACGTGCATGGTTAACCCTTCATGAAAGATGGCGCGATTAGAAAAGCCACGGATTAAGCGCGCATTATGCCGCTAAAGTTCGCAACACCGGACAATCCCTACGCTCTAGAATAGCGGCGGTTAATCATCGGTTAATCAACGCCACACATTGTGTGCCTCACTTGCATCGAACTAAGGCTTGACCATGCGGCATCTGTTTACCTTTCTGCTGGTGTTGTTCGCGGGATTCGCCCAGGCAGCGCCGGGCAGCCCCTTCGAAACCAAACCCGACTTCCTCCCGGTAGGCAAAGCCTTCGCCTTTACCTCCGAACGTCTTGAAAGCGGCGAAACCCAGCTGTTTTGGCAGATTGCCGACGGTTACTATCTGTACCAGCAGCGCATGAAGTTCGACGGCCTGGCCGAAAAACCCGTGCTGCCCGAGGGTGAAGCCCATAGCGACGAGTTCTTTGGTGAACAACAGGTGTATCGCCAGGGCCTGGAAGTGAAGATCCCCGCTGGCACCACCGGCCAGGTCAAGCTCGGCTGGCAGGGCTGCGCCGATGCGGGCCTGTGCTATCCGCCGCAGTCGATCACCGTGGACCTGGGCGGCAACCCGGCCGTCGCCGCGACCGCGCAAGCCCAGGATCAAAGCCTGGCCAGCGGCCTGCAGCAGCGCAGCCTGGGGTGGAGCCTGCTGGTGTTCTTCGGCCTGGGCCTGCTGTTGGCGTTTGCGCCCTGCTCGTTGCCGATGCTGCCGATCCTCGCTGGCCTGGTGGTCGGTAGCGGCGCCAGCCCGCGTCGCGGCTTTGCCCTGGCCGGCAGCTACGTGGTGTGCATGGCGCTGGTGTATGCCGCCCTGGGGGTGATGGCCGCGTTGCTCGGCGCCAACCTGGCGGCGTTACTGCAAACCCCGTGGATCCTCGGCAGCTTTGCGGCGTTGTTCGTGCTGCTCGCCCTGCCGATGTTCGGCTTCTTTGAACTGCAACTGCCCGCCTTCCTGCGCGACCGCCTCGATAACGTCAGCCGCCAGCAAAGCGGTGGCAGCCTGGTAGGTGCCGGTGTGCTCGGCGCGTTGTCCGGCCTGCTGGTGGGGCCGTGCATGACCGCGCCCCTGGCTGGCGCCCTGCTGTACATCGCCCAGAGCGGCAATGCGCTGCACGGGGGGCTGATCCTGTTTGCCATGGGCATCGGTATCGGCATCCCGCTGTTGCTGCTGGTGACTGTGGGCAATCGCTTCCTGCCCAAGCCGGGCACCTGGATGAACGTGCTCAAGGGCATCTTCGGCTTCCTGTTCCTGGGCACCGCGGTGCTGATGATTCGCCCGGTGGTCGGCGACAGCCTGTGGATCGGCCTGTGGGGCGCCTTGGCGCTGGTGATGGCGTACTGTGGCTGGGCGCTGGCCCGTGAGTCCGGCCTGGCGGCCAAGGTATTCGGCGCTGGTTCCCTGGTGCTGGGTCTGTGGGGCGCGGTGCTGGTGGTGGGGGCGGCCGGTGGCAGCGATGAGCTGTGGCAACCCTTGAAGGTTTACAGTGGCTCAAAGGTCGCCGGTGCACCGAGCGCCCACGATGCCTTCACCACGATCAACGACCCGGCCGTGCTGCAAAGCCAGCTCGACAGTGCCAAGGCCCAGGGCCAATGGGTGCTGCTGGACTACTACGCCGACTGGTGCGTGTCGTGCAAGATCATGGAGAAACAGGTGTTCGGCAAACCCGAGGTGATGGACGCGCTCAAAGACGTGCGCCTGTTACGCCTGGACGTCACCGCCGACAACGCCGCCAGCCGCGAGCTGCTGGGCCGCTACAAAGTGCCAGGGCCACCGAGCTTCGTGTGGATCGGCCCGGACGGTGAAGAACGCCGCGCCCAACGCATCACCGGCGAAGTAGACGCCGCCGCCTTCCTGCAACGCTGGACCCAGACGCGGGACGCTCTCTGATGCTGACCCTCACCATCGGCACCTTCGCCATCGCCCTGAATCACCTGCTGCTGATCAGCGCGCTGATTCTCGCCACCCTGGTGGGCTGGCGCGTGGCCAAGCGCGGCGGCGAAAACCCGGAGTCGGTGCTGTTCAGCCTGTTTCTGCTGGGCCTGCTCGCCGCCCGCGTCAGCTTTGTGCTGATGTACTGGAGTTATTACAGCCACGACTGGGTGGAGATGGTCGACCTGCGTGACGGCGGCTTTCTCGCCTGGCCCGGGATCATCGCGCTGATCCTCGGCGCGCTGGTCTACGGCTGGCGTCGCCCTGCCCTGCGCAAGCCGCTCAGCGCCGGGGTGATCACCGGCCTGGTGTTCTGGGGCATGAC
The DNA here is from genome assembly GCF_052046095.1 of Pseudomonas sp. 22072. Lineage (NCBI taxonomy): Bacteria > Pseudomonadati > Pseudomonadota > Gammaproteobacteria > Pseudomonadales > Pseudomonadaceae > Pseudomonas > Pseudomonas sp. 22072. Next base: position 48,342 of record NZ_JBQEQE010000011.1, on the reverse strand, counting down.
CAGCCTGTCCCTCAGTCTGTACGAAAAAGGCACGCGCCTGCCGGATATCACCCTGCGCAATGCCAATGGCGAGGTGGTGCAACTGGCGGATTATCAAGGCGGCCCGTTGGTGATCAACCTCTGGGCCACCTGGTGCCCGCCGTGCCGACGCGAAATGCCGGTGCTGGAAAACGCCCAGCGCATGCGCCCCGATGTGACCTTCCTGTTCGTCAACCAGGCCGAAAGCATGCAAAGCGTCAGCACTTACCTGGCCACCCAGGGCCTGAACCTCGACAACGTGCTGTTCGACGCCAGCGGCCGCCTCGGCCAGGCCGTGGGTTCCATGGCGCTGCCGACTACGTTGTTCTACCAAGCCGATGGGCGCCTGATCAACAGCCACCTGGGCGAACTCTCCGAAGCCAGCCTGGCCCGTGCCATGGAACCCTTCGACAACACCACGACAAGGAAACCGACATGCCTCGCCTCCGCCACCTGCTGACCCTGCTGCCTTTGACGCTAGCCGCTACGCTGGCCCAGGCCGAAGACCTGCCGGCCCCGATCAAACAGATCGAAGCCAAAGGTGCCAAGATCATCGGCAAATTCGATGCCCCCAGCGGCCTCACCGGCTACGCCGCCCAGTACCAGAACCGTGGCATGGCCCTGTACCTGACCGCCGACGGCAAGCACGTGATCGCGGGCAACCTGTACGACGCCCAAGGCAATGACCTGAGCACCGCGCCCCTGGAAAAACTGGTGTACGCGCCGATGGCCAAGGAAGTCTGGGCCAAGATGGAAAACAGCAGCTGGATCCAGGATGGCGATAAAGACGCCCCGCGCACCGTCTACCTGTTCAGCGACCCCAACTGCCCGTACTGCAACATGTTCTGGGAACAGGCCCGCCCGTGGGTGAAGGCCGGCAAGGTGCAGTTGCGCCACATCATGGTCGGCATCATCCGCGAAGACAGCCCAGGCAAATCCGCCGCCCTGCTCGCCGCCAAAGACCCGCAAAAAGCCCTGCAAGAACACGAAGCCGCCGGCAAGGGCAGCAAGCTCAAGGCGCTGGAAAAGATCCCGGCCGAGGTTGAGGCCAAGCTTGATGCCAATATGAAGCTGATGGATGAACTGGAGTTGTCGGCGACGCCGGCGATCTTCTATCTGGATGACAAGGGTGGGTTGCAGCAGCAGCAAGGGGCGCCTTCGCCGGATAAGTTAGTGAAAATTCTCGGGCCAAAATAAGCGCCGCCCTCGCGGGCGCCATCGCAGGCAAGCCAGCTCCCACATTTGAATGTATTCACAACTCAAAATGTAGGAACTGGCTTACCTGCGATGAGCATAGGTATCTACACAACTTCGGCACGACGCTAAATCTGTGGCGAGGGAGCTTGCTCCCGTGACGGCCTGGCAGCCGACACAGATATAACTGATGCCCCGCGATCCAAATGTGCGAGCTGGCTTGCCTGCGATGAGCATAGGTATCTACACAACTTTGTGGGTTGTAACAGCAGACGGTAACCACGATGCGAAGCGAGTCGCTCTTGATCTGCTTTTGATCTTGATCTCAGGCGCCCCGTTAAACCACGCTGGCCGAACGCATGCTTGAATTCGTGGGTAACCCGGCAGGACGCCGGGTTAGCCGCCCCGCGCCATGGATGGCGCGTGGCGGCGGCCCACGGATTCAAGCCTGTGTTCGGGCACACCGAGCCTAAGCGAGGTGCCGAGTGGTGGGGCAAGAGCGTTTTGCTTACTTTTGCGCTTTTCAAAAGTGAGCCGCTGTAAAAGCGGAACCCTAAGTGGCCGTTACCACAGGAATGGATATGTACTCGGTATAACTGCGTCGGCTGTCAGGCCGCCATCGCAGGCAAGCCAGCTCCCACATTGGGATCGCGGTGCACCAGCTCGATCAGCGTCGGCTGCCAGGCCGTCACGGGAGCAAGCTCCCTCGCCACAGGTCCAGCTGTGTAGATGCCTATGCTGCAATGAGGCCCTGACAGACAACGAAGATCAAAGCCCCTCCAACTCCGCCATCAAATCACTCAACCGATCCACCTTCTCGGCACTGATCTCATTGCCTGCCACCCCCTCGATATACTCGGCCAACTCCGCCACGGTGCTGCACTCGAACATCGCCCGCAACGGCACATCGCGCTGCAGTGTCTTCTGCACCCGCGAGGCAATCTGCGTGGCCAGCAGCGAGTGCCCGCCCAGTTCGAAGAAGTTGTCCTGCACCCCGACCCGCTCGACCTTCAGCACCTCGGCCCAGATACCCGCCAACGTGGTTTCCAGTTCAGTGCACGGCGCCACATAGTCCTGATTGTGCAACTGGCCGATCTCCAGGGCCGGCAGGGCCTTGCGGTCGAGCTTGCCGTTGGCATTCAGGGGCAGGCGGTCAAGCCATAGCCAATGCAGTGGCACCATGTATTCCGGCAGTTCGGCACGCAGGCGTTGCTTGATGCGCTCCAACTGCTCGCTCGGGTCGAGTGTGGCATCGGCGGCCACCAGGTAGCCGACCAGATGTTTGCCATTGGCCCCCTCTTGCACACCCACCGCCGCGTCGCGCACGAGGGGTTGTTCATGCAGGCGCGCTTCGATTTCACCCAGTTCGATGCGGTAGCCGCGAATCTTCACCTGGTGGTCGATACGCCCGACATACTCCAGCACCCCATCGCTGCGACGCCGTGCCAGGTCGCCGGTACGGTAGAGGCGCTCACCAGGCGCGCCAAAGGGGTTGGGTACAAACACCTGGGCGGTGCGCAGCGGATCGCTGACATAGCCACGGCCGACACCGGTGCCGGCGACGCACAACTCGCCCACCGCCCCTTGAGGCACCAGCTCTAAAGCGCCGTCCAGCAGGTACAAGCGGTTGTTGTCGGTCGGCGTACCAATCGGCAGGTAAGTGCCACGGGTCGACGCCAGATCGACGCGGAAGAACGCCACATCATCGGAGCATTCCGCCGGGCCGTAAGCATTCACCAGGCCAATCTGCGGGTAACGCAGCAGCCACTGATGGGCCAGCTCAGGTGGCATGGCCTCCCCGGTCGGCAACATCCAGCGCAGGCCCTCGAGGCTGATACGCTCCTGGGCCAGCATGCCCTGGATCAGCGACGGCACACTCTCCAGCACGGTGATGCCCTGTGCTTGAACATGGGCCAGCAACCCTTGCGGATCATGGGCGATGGTATTGGGCACAATGTCCACCCGTGCGCCAAACAGCGGCGCGGCGAGGAACTGCCACACAGAAATATCGAAGCTTTGCGACGCGGTCTGGGCAATCACATCGGCATCGCTCAGGTTCAGGTACGGCACCTTGCTCAACTGGTTATTGAGCATGCCACGCTGTTCGACCATCACGCCCTTGGGCAAGCCGGTGGAACCCGAGGTGTAGATCACGTAGGCAAGATTGTCCGGGCCGCTGTAGACACCGGGGTTTTCGCCACGGGCGGGCACTTCCTCCCACACCAGCAGTTGGCAATCAACCCCTTGCAGCAACTCGACGGCCTGCTCGCGGCACGCCTCGGTGCACACCAGCAGCGGCGTGCGGCTCATGTCGATGATGCGGCTCAGGCGCGGGCCGGGCAGCCCTGGGTCCAGCGGCAGGTAACCGGCACCGGCCTTGAAGCTGCCGATGATCATGCCGAGCAAGTCCAACCCACGTTCAGCCAGCAACGCCACCGGTTGGTCCAGGCCCACACCGGCCGCAATCAACGCGTGGCCCAGGCCGTTACTGCGGCGGTTCAGTTCGTCGTAGCTCCATTGCTGGTCCAGGCAACTGGCGGCGATGCGCTGCGGATGCTCTGCCACCTGGGCCTCGAACAGCTCGATGTAGCTCGTCTCCAGCGGATAGGCTCGCTCACTCTGGTTACAGCCCGCCACCAGGAATTCACGTTCCTGCTCGCCAATCAGCGCCAGCTCGGCCATGTCGCCATGGAAGCCCTGCACCAGCGCCAGCAACAGGCGCTTGAACTCAGCGAGCATGCCTTGCACGGTGCTTTCGTCGAAATAACGCTGGTCGTAGGACAGGTGCAAACCGAGGTCATCGCCGGGGTAGCACACCGCCGTCAGCGGGAAGTTGGTGTGGGTACGCCCGGAATCCGAGGTGGCGTTCAGGCTTTGTGCACGGTCCAGCACCGAGACTTCCACTGGCGCGTTCTCAAACACAAACAGGCTGTCGAACAGCGGCTGGCCTTTGGGCAATTCGCTGTGTTCCTGGATCGTCACCAACGGCAGGTATTCGTACTCGCGCAGTTGCATATTGCTGTCGAGCAAGGCGCTCAACCACTGGCGCACGCTGCACGTCTGGCCGTCCTCGGGCAGTTTCACCCGCAGCGCGATACTGTTGATAAACAGCCCCACGGTGCGTTGCATCTCGGGCATGTCCACCGGGCGCCCGGCCACGGTGACGCCGAACAGCACGTCGCGATCGCCACTCAAACGCCGCAGCACCAAGGCCCACGCCGCCTGGGCGAAGGTGTTGACGGTGAGCTGATGCGCCTGGGCCAGTTCGCGCAGTTGCGCACCGTCGCGGGCATCCAGGCGGGTGTAGCAGTCGCCCACCACCATGCCGCCACTGCCACCGGCGTGTTCGCGCAGGAACGGGCGGTCACTCGGGATCGGCGTGGCGCGCTCGAAGCCTTGCAAGTTTTGCTGCCACCACTGGCGCGCCTCGTTGAGGTTCTGGCGTTGCAGCCAGGCAATGTAGTCGCGATAGCGCGGCGGCGTCGCCAGTTGCGCATCGCGGCCTTCGCCCAGGGCTGTGTAGATATCGAAGAAGTCATTCATCAGCAGCGAACGGCACCAGGCATCGATCAGGATGTGGTGGTTGCTCATCATGAACCAGTAGCGCGCCTCGCCCACGCGAATCAGGCGCAAGTGGAAAGGCGCCTGGTTGAGCAGGTCAAAACCGGCTTCGCGCTCGGCCTTGAGCAAGGCTTGCAGACGCGGCTCCTGCTGATCCTGCGGGTCGGCGCTCCAGTCCAGGTACTCGATCGGCGTACTGCCGGGCTTGTGGATCACTTGCAGCATGTCTTCGCCGACGTCCCAGCAGAACGAGGCGCGCAAGGCCTCGTGGCGGGCAATCACCGCTTGCCAGGCCTGGGCAAAACGCTCCGGGTCCAGGGCGCTGTTGATGCGATAGCGGTCCTGCATGTAATACAGGCCGGTGCCGGGCTCCAGCAGGGTGTGCAGCAGCAAGCCCTCCTGCATCGGAGTCAGCGGGTAGACGTCTTCGATGGCGCTGGCCGATACCGGCAAGGCGTCCAGTTGCACCTGGGTCAGGCGCGCCAGGGGGAAGTCGGACGGCGTGAGGCCGCCGGCATCGTCCTGCAGGCAATGAGCGATCAGGCTGTGCAATTCGGCCAGGTAAGCTTCGGCCAGATCGCCAATCACCTGCTGATCATGCCGCTCACGGCTGAACGTCCAGCGTAGCACCAGCTCGCCGCCGTAGACCTGGCTGTCGATGCTCAGTTCATTGGGCAACGGCGCATCCGGGTCATGGGCCAGGCCGGCGGATTCCTCCAGCGGGTGGAACAGCGCGTCAGTGCCAAAGCTCTGGTCGAACTGACCCAGGTAGTTGAAGGTGACCTGCGCGCTCGGCAATGCGGCCATGCTCTGCTTGCACAGGTTATCGGCCAGGTAACGCAGCACGCCATACCCCAAACCTTTATGGGGCACGCCACGCAGTTGCTCCTTGATTGCCTTGATCGAGTCGCCCTGCTCGGCCTGCGGCGTCAGACGCAACGGATAGGCACTGGTGAACCAGCCCACGCTGCGGGTCAGGTCGATATCATCGAACAAGGTTTCGCGGCCATGGCCTTCCAGTTGGATCAGTGCCGAGGCCTGCCCGCTCCAGCGGCACAGTACGCGGGCCAGGGCGGTCAGCAACAGGTCGTTGACCTGGGTGCGATAGGCACTCGGCGCCTGTTGCAGCAACTGCCGGGTGCGCTCGGCATCCAGGCGCACGCTGACCGTTTCGGCATCGCTATTGCGCCGTGCGCCTTGGGGACGCTGTACTGGCAAGGCCACGGTGGGGCCAGCTAGTTGCGCTTGCCACAGGCTCAACTCTTCGCGCAAGGACTCACTGTGGGCATAGGCTTGCAAGCGCGCAGCCCAATCGCGCAGCGCGCTGGTTTTGGCCGGCAGGCTGACGGACTGGCCTTCACTGAGTTGGCGATAAACGTTTTGCAGGTCTTCCAGCAGGACGCGCCACGACACGCCGTCCACCACCAGGTGATGGATGGCGATCAGCAAGCGCTGCTGGCCTTGCGGCCCGTCCACCAGCAAGGCGCGCAGCAGCGGCCCCTGTGCCAGGTCGAGGCTGCGCTGAGTGTCGGTGAACAACGCCGTGCACGCCTGCATGTCGCGCACCTGCGCCTGCAGCAGCACGCCGCCTTCCGGCACGCCCAGGTGTTCGGCATGCCATTGCGCATCGCGCGGGGTAAAGCTCAAGCGCAGCGCGTCGTGGTGTTCCAGCACCGCCAGCAGCGCTTGCTCCAGGCGATGGGCATCGAGCAGTTGCAGTGGCTTGAGCACCAATGCCTGGTTCCAGTGCTGGCGCGCCGGGATATCGGTGTCGAAGAACCAGTGCTGAATCGGCGTGAGGCCCGAGGGGCCGGTCAGCAGCCCTTGCTCGGCGATGACGCGTTCCGAGCGGGTGGTCACGGCAGCCAGGCTCTGAACCGTCTGGTGCTGGAACAGGTCACGGGGGCTGAAATGAATCCCGGCCTGCCGCGCACGGCTCACCACCTGGATCGACAGAATCGAGTCGCCGCCCAGTTCAAAGAAGTTATCGTCGAGGCCGACTTGCTCCACGTTCAGCACCGCGCACCAGATGGCGGCCAGGCTGTGTTCCAGCTCGCTGCGCGGCGCCACGTAGGCTTGGCGATTGGCCTCTGGGTCCGGCTCAGGCAAGGCGCGGCGGTCGAGCTTGCCGTTGGCGGTCAGCGGCATGCTCTGCAGCACGATCAGATGCGCGGGCACCATGTAGTCCGGTAGTTGCGCCTTGAGGTGCGCCTTCAACGCGTCGCGCAAGGCGGCGTGCTCGGCATCGCTGACCAGGTACGCCACCAATTGCTTGCCGCTCGGCGCATCCAGTGCCAGCACCACCGCTTCGCGCACAGCGTCATGTTCGAGCAAGCGCGTTTCGATTTCGCCCAGTTCGATGCGAAAACCGCGGATCTTCACCTGATGATCGATGCGCCCCAGGTACTCCACCAGGCCATCGGCGCGTTGGCGTACCAGGTCGCCGGTGCGGTATAGGCGCCCGCCCTTGCCAGCAAACGGGTCTGCGACAAAACGCTCCGCCGTCATCCCCGGCCGCTGGTGATAACCCTGGGCCAGGCCGGCACCACCGATGTACAGCTCACCGCTGGCGCCCTGGGGCACCAGCGCCAGGTCGGCGTCGAGAATGTAAGCCACGCGCTCGCCGACGATGCTGCCGATCGGCACACTGCCAGCGCCCTCCTCCAACTGCTCGGGCGCCAGGCTGGCCAGGGGCATCACCACGGTTTCGGTGGGGCCGTAGGCGTTGAAGAACAGCTGGGGCGTGAACGCTGCGCGGATGCGTTGCAGGTGTTCGCCGGTCAAGGCTTCGCCACCGGTGATGCACATGCGCACCGGCAGCGTCTGTTGCTGGGTCGCCAGCCACTGCGCCAACTGGCTGCCGTAGCTCGGGGTGAAACCGAGCACATTGATGCGATGGGTACGGATCAGCGCGCAGATTTCTTCGGCATCCCACTGGCCCTGGGCGCGCAATACCACCCGCGCCCCGCACAGCAGCGGCACCAGCAAACGCTCGGTGGCAGCATCGAAGTTGATCGAGTAAAAGTGCAGCTCGCAGTCATCCGGGCGCATATCAAAGCGCTCGATCACCGCCTGGCAATGCATGGCGATCTCACCGTGGGACACCACCACGCCTTTGGGCTTGCCCGTGGAACCCGAGGTGTAGATGAGGTACGCCTGGTGTTGCGCCAGACTCACGAACGGCAGCGCTTCGGCGGGGTAATTCGCCAGCACCGGCGAGTCATCCTCCAGGCACCAGCACGCCACCGTCGCCGGCAATTCACCCAGGGCTTCGAACAGGGCCGCATCACTGAGCAGCAGGCCGATGCCACTGTCTTCGATCATGTAATGCAGGCGGTCCAGCGGATATTCGGGGTCCAGCGGCACATAGGCACCGCCGGCCTTGAGGATCGCCAGCAAACCGACGACCATTTCCAGCGAACGCGGCAGCGCCAGGCCCACGCGCACCTGCGGGCCCACGCCACGCTCGCGTAGCATCCAGGCCAGGCGGTTAGCGCGCTCATCCAGTTGCGCATACGAGAGGGTCACACCGGCAAAGGTCAGCGCCGGGGCATCCGGCCGCTGGCTGGCCTGCTGGCTGAACAGTTGATGGATGCACTGGTCGAGGCGATGCTCGCCCTTCTCCACCCCCAGGCTGTCTTGCAAGGCGCGTTGTTCATCTGCGCTCAGCAACGGCAATTCGCTCAGGCGCTGGCCAGGATCGGCGACCAACGCTTCAAGCAAGTTGCGCCAATGCTCGGCCATACGCGCAATACGCGGCTCGTCGAACAGGTCGGTGCTGTAGGTCAGGCAGCAACCCAGGCGATGGTCGAGGTCGGTGACTTCCAGGTTGAGGTCGAACTTGGTCGCCCGCGCATCGTTGGCCAGGTACTCCACGGTCATGCCAGCCAGTTGGCGGCTTTGCTGGAATTCCCAGCGCTGCACGTTGCACATCACCTGGAACAACGGGTTGTACGCCGCGCTGCGCGGCGGTTGCAGGGCTTCCACCAGATGGTCGAACGGCAGGTCCTGGTGGGACTGGCCCTCGATCACGGTATGGCGCACCTGCTCGAACAACTCGCTGACCTGCATCTGCCCATTGAGCTGGCAACGCAGCACCTGGGTATTGAGGAACGCGCCAATCAAGCCTTCGCTTTCCGGGCGGATACGGTTGGCCACTGGCGCGCCGATGCGCAGGTCGGTCTGGCCGCTGTAGCGGTAGAGCAACACTGCCAGGGTCGCGGTCATGGTCATGAACAGCGTGAGGCCGTGCTGGGCGTTGAAGGCTCGCAGGCGGGCGGCCAGCTCATCGCTCAAATCAAACCGGTACAGCTCGCCCCGATGGCTTTGCACCGGTGGCCGCGGACGGTCGCCGGGCAATTCCAGCAACGGGTGTTCGTTGCCCAGTTGGGCGGTCCAGTAGTCCAGCTGACGCTGGCGCTCACCGGCTTCCATCCACTGGCGTTGCCATACGCTGTAGTCGAGGTACTGCACCGGCAACGCTGGCAGCGGTGAGTCGCGCTCGTCGATAAAGGCTTCATACAAGGCGCTGAGTTCACGGGCAAAGATGTCCATGGCCCAGCCTTCGGTGACGATATGGTGCAGGGTCAGCACCAGGTAATGTTCCTGCTCGCCGGCCTTGACCAGGCAGGCGCGCAAAAGCGGCCCGGTTTCCAGGTTGAACGGCGTGTGCGCCTCGACATCGGCCAGTTGCTGCAAACGCTGCTGGCGCTGCGGCTCATTCAGCGCGGAGAAATCCTGCCAGTCCATGCGCACATTGGTTTGCGCCGAGACCTTTTGACAGGCCACACCATCGACACTTGGGAAAGTGGTGCGCAGGGTTTCGTGACGCATGATCAAGGCCTGCAAGGCGGCCTCGAAACGCCCCACATCCAGCACGCCGCGCAGGCGCGCCATGCCGCCGACGTTGTAGGCCGGGCTGTCCGGTTCCATCTGCCAGAGGAACCACATGCGCTGCTGGGAATAGGACAAAGGGACCGGCTGGCTGCGGTCGACTTTGGCGATGGCAGTCTGTTGGTTGCGCTGGCCCGCCGCCTGCATCAGCCCGACCTGCTGGGCAAAATCGCCCAGCTCGCTGGCTTCGAACAGCGTGCGCAGGGGCAGTTCGACGTCGCAGGCCTGGCGGGTGCGGGAGATGATTTGCGTGGCCAGCAACGAGTGCCCGCCGAGTGCGAAAAAGTCATCGCGCAGGCCGATGCGTGGCAGGCCAAGCACCTCGCGCCAGATCGCGGCGATTTGCAGCTGCAAAGGTGTGTGCGGTTCGACGTGTTCGCGGGTTTGCCATACCGGCTCTGGCAAGGCACGCCGGTCGAGCTTGCCGCTGGGGCTCAGGGGCATGGCGTCAAGGCGCATCAGCAGCGCGGGCACCATGTACTCCGGCAACTCGGCGGCCAGGGCGGTTTTGACCCTTTGCTCATCCAGTTCGGTGTCGGCGGTGTAGTAGCCGATCAACTGGGCATCACGCACCAGCACCACGGCCTGGGCGATGCCGCCCAGGGCCAGCAGGAGCGCTTCGATCTCTTCCGGCTCCACCCGGAACCCTCGCAGTTTGACCTGCTGATCGAGGCGCCCGAGGTATTCGAGGACGCCATCGGCGTTCCAGCGCGCACGGTCACCGGTGCGATACAAGCGGGCGCCCGCCGCGCCCAGCGGGTCGGCGACAAAACGTTCGGCCGTCAGCCCGGCACGGCCCAGGTAACCCCGCGCCAGGCCTATACCGCCGATGCACAATTCGCCCGGCACACCGGCCGGTAGCGGGTTGAGTTGCTCGTCCAGTACGCGGCAGATCACATTGCCCAACGGCCGGCCAATCGGCGAGCGCTCGCCATCCGAGGCGGCGCACTGCCAGTGGGTGACATTGATCGCGGTTTCGGTCGGGCCATAGCGGTTGTGCAATTGAACCGCTGGCAAGCGCGCCAGTACGCGGTTACGCAGTTCGGCGGGCAAGGCTTCGCCGCCGGAGAACAGGCGACGCAGGCTGGTGCATTCGGCCACCAGCGGCTCGTCGATAAACAGCTGCAACAGCGGCGGCACGAAGTGCAGCGTGGTCACCCCATGTTCCTGCACAAGCTGCGCGATGCGGTGCGGGTCGCGATGTTCGCCCGGCCCGGCCAATACCAAGCGGCAGCCAGTAATCAATGGCCAGAAGCATTCCCACACCGACACGTCGAAACTGATCGGCGCCTTTTGCATCAGCACATCGGTTTCGTTCAGTTGATAGGTGGCCTGCATCCACTGCAAACGCTCGGCCAGGGCGCCGTGGGTGTTGCCCACGCCTTTGGGTTGGCCGGTGGAACCGGAGGTGTAGATCACGTAGGCGAGGTTATCGCCGTGCAGGTGCAAGCCTGGCGCCTGGGTCGGCCAGCTGTCGAGGTGCAGGCTGTCCATGGCAATCACGCACACGCCTTCGGCGCTAGGCAGTTGGGGCAGCAACGCGGTCTGGGTGAGCAGCAGTTGCACGCCGCTGTCCTTGAGCATGTAGGCCAGGCGTTCGGCGGGGTAATCCGGGTCCAGCGGCACGTAGGCGCCACCGGCCTTGATGATGGCGAGCAGGCCAATCAGCAGTTGCGGCGAACGCTCGGCGGCGATGGCCACGCACACGTCCGGGCCGACGCCTTTGTCGCGCAGGTAATGGGCCAGGCGGTTGGCCTGGGTGTGCAATTGGGCGAATGTCAGGCTGCCGTCCTGCCAGACCAATGCGGTGGCGTCCGACGTCTGTTGGTTGAGCAGCTCGGGCAGCCAGTGCCGGGCCGGCGCGCAGGGGGCCTCGCTCCAGGGTTGCTGTTCGTCAGCCTGCATCAACGGCAGATCGCCGATGGCGTGTTGTGGTTGCGTACACACAGCGTGAAGTAGATGGATGAAGTGCTCGGCCAGACGCTGGATGGTCGCGCAATCGAACAGCTCGTCGGCGTAGTCGAACGACAGGCTCAAGCGCCCATTGCGGTCTTCTTCGCTGTGCAGTTGCAGGTCGAACTTGGCTTCGCGGCTGTGCCAGGGCAACTCATCGGCCAGCAGGCCCGGCAGGCGGCGCAAGGCACTGAGGTCGCGCTGCTGGTGGTTGAACATGACCTGGAACAGGCCCTGTTCGCGGGCCTGGGGAAAGGCTTCCAGCAGTTGTTCGAAGGGCAGGTCCTGATGGGCCTGGGCGGCCAGTGTGGTCTCGCGGGTGGCGGCCAACAGTTGGTTGAACGGCAGGCGCCCGTCCAGCTCGGCGCGCAGCACCAGGGTGTTGATAAAGAAGCCGATCAGGCCCTGGGTTTCATGGCGTGGGCGGTTGGCATTGGGCACGCCGATACGGATGTCGCGCTGGCCGCTGTAGCGATAGAGCAAGGTCTGGAACGTCGCCAGCAGCAGCATGAAGGGTGTTGAGTCATGGGCCTGGGCGGTCTGGCGGATCGCCGCACTGAGGCGCGCATCCAGGCGCTGGCTATGGCGCGAGGCGCTGTGCCGATGCTGGGCGGCACGCGGGTGATCGGTGGCCAGGTTCAGGGCCGGATGCTCGTCACCCAACTGCGCTTTCCAGTACGTCAGCTGTCGCTGGCCCTCGCCTTCGGCCAGCCATTGGCGCTGCCAACTGCCGTAGTCGGCGTATTGCAATGCCAGCGGCGGCAGCTCCAGGGACTGGCCTTGGGCGGCAGCGGCGTACAGGCGCGAGAACTCGTCGATCAGGATATTCAGCGACCAACCGTCAGCAATGATGTGGTGCAGCGTCACCAGCAGTTGGTGCTCTTCATCGCCCAGGCGCACCAGGGTAACCCGAAGCAACGGGCCTTTTTCCAGGTCGAACGGGCTGCGCGCCTGGTCTTCGCGAACCTCTTGCGCACGGGCTTCGCGCACGGCGTTTGGCAAGTCGCTGAGGTCGATGGTCGACAGTTCGAAATCCGCCGTAGCCTCGACACGCTGGAACGCCTGGCCGTCGCGCTCGTAGAAGCGCGTGCGCAGGGCTTCGTGACGCTGGATCAGTTGCTGGAAGCTGTGGCGCAGTGCGTCTTCATCCAGCTCGCCGCGCAGATGCAAGGCGCCTGGAATGGTGTAGGCGCTGCTGTTAGGGTCCAATTGCCAGGTGATCCACAGGCGGTTCTGTGCCAGGGATTGGGGCAGGTCCTCTTGACGTGATAAGGCGTGCATTGCGCCTTGGGCCACGCCGCCGTCCTGTTGCAGTTGCGCGACGGCCGTGGCGAAGGCGGCGAGGGTCGGCGCTTCGAACAGCAGGCGCAGGCTCAGTTCCAGCCCCAGGCTTTCGCGCAGGCGGGCGACCACTTGGGTCGCGGTGATGGAGTTGCCCCCCAGCAGGAAAAAGTGATCGTCGCCCGCCACATGAGCCAGTTGCAGTTGTTCGCACCAGATCGCCGCGATCTGCTGTTGCAGGTCCGATTCCAGCGCCACTTCGCTCGCCTGCCCCGGCTGCCCGGCGAACTGCGCGTAGCTGTCGAGGCTGCCATCGGCATGCCGAATCGCACAGGCCGCACGCTGCACTTTGCCGCTGGAGGTCTTCGGCAAAGCGCCTGGGTTGAGCAGCACCACCACGCTCGGAGCTTGCTGGCAGGCCTCGGCTACGGCTTGGCGGATCGCTTTGATCAGCGCTTCGGCCGGCAGGATTTTTTGCACGCTGCGGCTGATTTCCGCGGCGATGCCGATGCCTTCCAGGCCCTGGTCATTGACCGCAAACGCGGCGACCCGACCCTTGCGCACCACTTCCACTTCGCGCTCGATGGTCTGTTCGATGTCCTGGGGGTAAAGGTTGTGGCCGCGCACGATCAGCAGGTCTTTCAGGCGCCCGGTGATGTACACCTCACCGTCGCGGATAAAACCCAGGTCACCGGTGCGCAACCAAGTGCGGCCAGCGTGCTGGATGAAGGTCTTGGCGCTGGCTTGCGGGTTGCGCCAGTAGCCGTGGGCGATGCTCGGGCCCGTGGCCCAGAGTTCGCCGACGCACTGGTCGGGCAGCTCGGTGAGGGTGTGCGGGTCGGCGATCAGCACGGCGTGGTCCGGCTGGCTGGTGCCGCAACTCATGATCGCAGGGCCCTGCCCCGGTTCGGCACGGTTGGCGGCCAGCGCCTGTTCGTCCAGGCGCAGGGCGGGAATGCCATGGCCACGGGTGCCGCCGGCGACAAACAGGGTGGCTTCGGCCAGGCCGTAGGAGGCGAAGAAATTATTCGGGGTGAAACCACAGGCCGCGAATTTTTCCGCGAAGCGTTCCAGGGTGTCGAGGCGGATCGGCTCGGAACCCGAATAGGCGACGCGCCAGCGACTCAAATCCAGGCGCTCCAGGGCCGACTCACTGACCCGTTCGCTGCACAGGCGGTAGGCGAAGTCCGGGCCACCGCTGATGGTGCCGCCGTATTCGCTGATCGCCTCCAGCCAGCGCAAAGGTCGGCCAAGGAAGTAGGCCGGCGACATCAACACGCAGGGCACGCCGCTGAAGATCGGTTGCAGCAGGCCGCCGATCAGGCCCATGTCGTGGTACAGCGGCAACCAGCTGACGATCACGTCATCGGGGTTGAGGTCGATGCCAAAACCACGGCGGATCAGCACTTCGTTGGCCACCAGGTTGCCGTGGCTGACTTGCACGCCTTTGGGCAATGCGGTGGAGCCGGAGGTGTATTGCAGGAACGCGATGTCGTCCGCCTTGAGGTCGGGCTCGACCCACTGGTCGGCCTGCTGCGCCTCCAGGGTGTCGACGCTCAACACCTTGGGCGCGTTTTCAATCTGCGCCAAGCCCTCGCTGAGGCTGGCAATGGTCAACAGCAGCCGCGGCTCGGCATCGCTGATGATCGACAGCAGGCGCTCCTGGTGATGACGACGCGTGGATTCCGGTGGATACGCCGGCACCGCGATCACCCCGGCGTACAGGCAACCAAAGAACGCCGCCACATAGTCCGGGCCACTCGGGAACAGCAACACCGCACGCTCGCCCAGGCCAGCGTTGGCTTGCAAGGCGGCGGCGATGGTGCGGGCGCGTTGGTCGAGGTCGCGATAACTGAGCACCACACTGTGCTCGGCACTCTCGGCGAGGAAGCGCAACGCCACCTGGTCCGGCGTCTGCGCAGCACGCTGTTGAAGGGACTGGGCCAAGGTGCGGGGGAGTTCGAAGGCGTCCATCATGGGGTTCCTGCCTGAAATCGGCTTACGGGAAATTCGGGAAGTCGGTGGGGTTCAGCCGGCGACGAGCTGCCGCGCCGCGCCAATGCGCCAGCGCGCCAAGTGCTCGTCGGCATAGCGACGCACGCAGCGCAGCACGGCGCTTTCGTGCTGCACGAGGAAGAAGTGATGGCCGTCAAACATGTCCAGGGAAAACCCACTGGCGGCGTCGAGTTGCCAGTCGAGCAACTGGTCGGCACGCACGCTGTCTTGCTTGCCACCGAACACGTGAATCGGCAGCGTCAGAGGCTGACGCTCGCCATAGGTGAAACTGCCGCACAGCAGGAAATCAGCGCGCAGGATCGGCAACATCAGTTGCATCAGCTCGGGGTTGGCCAGGGCTTCTTCGGCGGTGCCCTGCAATTCGCGCAGCCGGGCAATGAGTTGGGCATCGGTCTTTTCGACGGCGTACTCGCTCACATCACGACGCGCCGGGCCCGCCGTGCCGGACACGAACAACGCCAGGGGCGCGGGCAGATTGCGCGCGTTTAAAGCGTGAGCCAATTCAAACGCCAACAGCCCGCCAAGGCTGTGGCCGAACAAGGCATAGGGGCCATCCAGATCACGGCTGATTTCTTCAGCAAGCTGCGCGGCCAAGGCCTTGATATCGCGCTGCAATGGCTCGTCCATGCGCATGCCGCGTCCCGGCAATTCCAGCGGGCACACTTGCAGCCAGTCCGGCAGGACCCGGCGCCAGCGAGCGTAGACCGAGGCGCTGGCGCCTGAGTGGGGCAGGCAAAACAGGCGCAGCCGCAGGGACGTACTCATCCCGTGAGGACTCCGAACTGAAACACGCTGAATGCACGATAAAAACCCATCTGGTCCTCCTGCGGGTGCTGATCCTTGGCCGTTGTACTAACGAACCTGTCACCCATGAGAACGGACGGAGCCTTCAAATAATTAGTCGCCGGGGGCGAGCGAGACGTGGTTCACACCTTTGTCCAAGGCATAAGATTAGTTCGTCTTCTCATTTGACAATCATTATCATTAAGCATAATTTGTTGCCCGATATGTAGGAGGCCTCAGCAGGGATGCCCTCCCCTAACCTATTCGCAGCAAGGTGATTTCCATGACGGAACAAGTATCCACAGGCAGGTGCGATTCACCCCTTCTCCAGGCGTTCGTCGACAATCGACTGATTTTGGTGAAGATCGCGGCCCGTATCACCGGGTGCCGCTCCCGCGCCGAAGACGTGGTGCAGGACGCCTACTTCCGGCTGCAGTCGGCGCCGACCATCACCTCATCGTTCAAGGCCCAACTGAGTTATCTGTTTCAGATCGTGCGCAACCTGGCGATCGATCATTACCGCAAGCAGGCCCTGGAGCTCAAATACTCCGGGACCGAAGAGGAAGGCTTGAATGTGGTTATTCACGGCGCTTCACCGGAAACCTCGCACATCAATTTCAACACCCTGGAAAACATCGCCGACGCCCTGACGCAGCTGCCCCAGCGCACCCGCTACGCGTTCGAGATGTACCGCTTGCATGGCGTGCCGCAAAAAGACATCGCCAAGGAGCTTGGGGTGTCTCCGACCTTGGTGAACTTCATGATTCGCGATGCGCTGGTGCATTGCCGCAAGGTGTCGGGCAGTCATAGCGATACGTTTGCGCGGCGGGTTTAATGCAGCGCAGACATATGTGGGTAAGGGCTCCACGGTAACTACGATGCGAAGCGAGCCGCTCTTGATCTTGATCTGCTTGTGATCTTGATCTGGCTTTTGATCTTAGGCGCCCCGTTAAACCACGCTGGCCGGAATTCGACAGGGATTTGGGGGGCCGCC